>JAIRUE010000095.1 GCA_031254575.1 Oscillospiraceae bacterium
GCGGCGCGTCCCGCCATTTCCGCGTTTGTCTTTGTCTTGTCGGCGATTTCCGAGATGGAAGAGGAGAGCTGCTCGACCGAGGCGGCCTGTTCCGTTGAGCCTTGCGCCAGCGCCTGGGAACCGTCCGCGACCTGTTTCGCGCCGGCGGACACCTGCGAGGTGGAGTTGTTGATCTCGCCGAACATATTGTTGAGGTTGCCCACCATCTTTTGGAGAGAATTCCCCATCACGTCAGAGTTGGAGAGCGGCTTTATATCAGAGGTCAGGTCGCCGCCCGCGACGGTTTCCAGTTCCTTCGCGATGTCGGTGACGCGCGAAACGAACGCGACGATCCCGGCGGTCAGGTTGCCTATTTCGTCCTTGTTTTGAGAATACGCCGCGATGCCCGCCTGATCACGCGCCTCTAAAGTCAGATCGCCTGTCGATCCCACCTTTTTGAGAAACGCCGCGCACGGCACGAGCAGACCGCTGAAGTATCCGGCCACATACAGCGCGACGACGACCGCGACGATGACCGCGACGACGGCGATAATGACGGTGATCAGCGTGGTTTGGTTTGCCCCGTCTTTCGCGTTGTTAATGTAATCCTGCGACGTTGTTTCCGAGGTTGCCAGCATGCCGGCGGTGGTTTCCCTTATATCATCGGCTATCGGGGCTCCATGGGTGAGTAATTCCAGCGCCCGGTCCCGGTCGCCCGCCCGCGCGACGGTAATCATGTTATCCAGCAGTTCCGTCTTGTATTGCGCAAGCATTTCCTTGACCGAGTTGCCTTTGGCCACCCGCGTGTCCTTATCCGCCTGCGCAAAGAACGGGTTGGAGACAACGGCCTTCTCAAACTCGCCCAGCCAGGTGTTCGCCGCTTCGATAGCCGCAAGGCCGTCTTTGTAATAGCCCTCGCACGCTTCGAGATCCTGGCCGGTGTAAGCCGCCATCAGACTGGTGAGACGCCGGGCGTCGCGGTAATTGAGCTGCGTTTGCATGACGCATTCCTTGACCCTGATCGGGTTGTGGATGGCGACCTCATAAAGGTGGTCGACATTGCTCATCTCCAAAACAGCGACCACGGCCAGCGCCAGCAGCAGCGCCACGACCAGCAGAAAGCTGAGGATCATCTTCGTGCGGACTTTCATATTTTTGAACCATTGCATGTGGTTAGCCTCCCTAATTTAGTGATTATTGAACAAATACACATTTGTAATTGTACAGAAAATATTCAAGAATAATAGCACCCCGGTGTGTGGTATTTTTCATATTTTTACATAATATTTTTTTCTTTGGCACGTATCCGGCCTGATATTCACCTTGACAGGGTGTGATTTTTTTGGTATAGTACGGGCAAGGAGGGAACGAAACGATGCACAACACGGCAAGACCGGCTGTCCCGCTGCCCGCGATATGCGCCCCGAGGGAAAACCTGATGCGGGTTTTGGACGGCGCGGCGGAGAAACAGTTCGTATACGTGCGGGCGCCCGGCGGGTACGGGAAAACGGTATCCGTCATGCTATGGCTGAAAAAAACGGGCTTCCGGACGGCGTGGCACTGCTTTGACGAGTACGACAACGCCCCCGCCATGTTTTACAGGGCTTTTTGCCTGGCGCTGCTGTCGGCCATCCCGCAGGAAAGGGAACTTTCCGGCATTCCCCGGTCCTCCGCCTTTAACGGCGACCCGGCGGCGTTTACCATCGAATTCCTCACGCGGGCGGATTACGGGAGGGAGAGGATCGTTCTGGCGCTGGACGATTTCCATGCCGTCACAAATGAGGAGATCCAAAAATCTCTCCAGCATGTGCTCAAAAGGCTGCCGGACAGCGTCACGGTGTTTTTTCTGAGCCGCAACGAAATGCCCGCGCATTTCGACGCGCTGAAGAATAACCGTCAAATCTCCCTGATCGGCGTCTCCGGGCTTGCTTTCAGCGCCGCCGAAATACAGGAATACGCCGCCTGTTACCGGCATTCCCTCACCGCAAGCCAGGCCGAGGACATCCGCTCTCATACGGACGGGTGGATCATTCTGCTGAATATGGTCATCCCGAGCGGCGCGTATGACGGGGACGTCAGCCGGTTAAAGCTGACGGTCAGGGATTATTACAGGCAAAGATGGTGCGGTTTGGACGGAGCCTTAAAAGAGTTTTTACTCAAGACATCCGTGCCCGATCATTTTACGCTTGAGTTATGCGAGGCGCTGACAGGCGATGAAAACAGCGGGGAACGGTTGGAGAGGCTGATTATGGGGAACGCGAACGTGTCGTTCTCGGACGGGGAATACCGTTACCATCAGGGTTTTCTGGAATTTCTTCGTGAAACGCTGCGGGAAAGCGATATAGACGTGTCCGCCGCGCATAGAACGGCGGCGGAATACTGCCTGGGCAAAAATAATATTCCGGAGGCCTATCAATACGCTATTAAGAGCGGAGACCCCGGCCTGCTCAAAAAAACGATGGCGCGGGGCTCCGTACTGGATGACATACTCTGGGACGATTTTTATAAAATTATCAATGCCGATGAGATCTCGGACGATATGTGCGACAGAATGCCCTTGCTGTATTTAACCAGGCTGTCTGTTTATCTGACCGGAGACCGGCGCGGCTTTGAGCGCTGTATGGACGGATTTTACGGCAGGCTTCCTTCCCTGGTATCGGAATACCCCGAAATGTACGGGATTTTTGCGGACGCTTGCGTGATGGATTACAGGGTCAGTTTTTCCGGGTTTGTGACCCGCATGCCGCCCGGCGGTCAAACCCCGGTGGCCGCGATGCCTTCCGGCAGCGCTCAGATGCCCTTTCTGCACAGGGATCTGCGCGATTATTACGAGCTGACCGACACGGCGCTCAGAACAGAGCTGGAGGAGTTTTTCAGGCGTTTGTCGAAACACCGGTATGAGTACAGTCACAGAAGCCTGTTCCTGGGCATTGAGGCGGGCCTTTATATGGAGCAGAACAGGCTTGACGAAGCGCTGGATACGCTGCAGCGCGCCGAAAGCCGCCTGAATGACAAGACAAGCGTGCCGGCAGCCTGGGGCGTTTACATCATGCTGGCGGAGGCGTCCCTGTATATAAACGACGCGGACGCGTATGAGCGGTATAAAGCGCGGGCAAAGGCATACTTTGAAAACCGCGGGGCGTCTTGCTATAAAATGAATCACCTGGCTTACGAGGCAAGGGCAAAGCTGTGGAACGGCGACGCAAAGGCCGCGGAGGAATGGCTGGACAGTGATTTTGCCGGGCATTCCGAATTTGGCCGGCTGTATAAACTGTACCAAAATTTCACCACCGCCCGGGCCTGTCTCGTTTTGGGGAAAACGGGGGAGGCTTTGAGCGCGCTGGAGGCAATCAGGGGGATGTGCGAAGCGTTCAACAGGCCGCTGGACGCGGCGGAGGCGGACGTTCTCATCTCTCTGACCGAGTGGGGTATGGGCAATAAAAAAGAAGCCCGCGAACGGCTCCGCCGGGTACTGGCCGCCCTGTACCCGCGAAAGTTTATCAGAGTGGTCGCGAACGAGGGGAAGGCCGTATCGCCGGTTCTGCGCTCTGTTTTGAAAAACCTGGAGAAAGAACCGGACAAAGACGCGGCGTTTTGCCGCTATGTAAAGGACGTATACGGCGCGGCGTATGAATGGTCCAAACGGTTTGCGGGCCTGACGCGCGGGTGGGAGCGGAAACCCGTCAAACTGTCCGCGAAACAGGCGCTGATCCTTACGCTGCTGTCAAAAGGCCATAAGAATGCCCGGATCGTTGAAATGACGGGCCTGAGCATCAACACGATCAAGTCGTATACCAAAATTGCCTATCAAAAGCTCGATGTGAACAACGCGGCGGACGCGGCCGTGAAAGCGAAACAGCTTGGGATACTGAAGTAACCGGGCAAGACCGGGGAAGCCTACAGTGACGGAAAAAGCCCGCGCGGACGGGCTTTTTTGGCAGGAATATAAGGCCGCCATTTCCGCATACTCTGAGTTGACAGAGGAAAAGGGCGGTGCTATAATGGGAACGCAACAATTGCGTACAAAGGAGGCAAGGGAGATGTGCGAGGATAATTACGGGTATTTTACGGAGCATTTGGACGAGCTGGTTGCCCAATACCCCGAACAATTCGTCGTCATTAAGAACAGAGCCGTTATCGGTTCTTACGGCTCCTTTGACGAGGCTTACCAGGAGACGGTTAAGACGGAACCGCTCGGCACATTTTTGATTCAGCAGTGCGCAGGAGACAGCCGTACGTATACGGCCTATTTTGCAAATCACAACGCCGCGTTCGCAAGATGAGTATGCCGGTATCCGCGCTTACGCTTCAATATGACACTCTCGTGAACAGGCTGATCAGCAAGGTTGGCATTATGCCGCACATTCTCCAAAAGGACACCCTGGTCAGCGCGAATTGGGACGCGGTATGGGACACGGGCGCGACAGGCACCACCATATCGTATAGGCTGGCTGAAACATTGAATCTGGTTGCCGTTTCCAAGATGAAGGCGCATACTCCGTCCGGGTCGTATATGGCGAATGGTTACTACATAGACATCTATCTTCCCAATGGGGTCAAAATTGAAAAAACTCTGGCAATGGAAGCAAACCTGTTGGATTTTGACGTGTTGATTGGTATGGATATTATCGGATTGGGCGACTTTGCCGTTTCAAATTACCGCGGGAAAACATGTTTTACTTACCGGATTCCCAGCATGGCACGATTTGACTTTACAAAGGAAACCTCATCTGCCCGCTGAAACGCGTGAGGTAGGATATTACAAGGGAAAAAGCCCGCGCGGACGGGCTTTTTTCCTGTTTTGCGGGGGAAAGGGGCGCGCCGCCTATTCGGCGAAAT
>JAIRUE010000032.1 GCA_031254575.1 Oscillospiraceae bacterium
AAAAAGCAACTCGCAACCCATCGCAGATGGTACAACAACTTCCCTATGAGACCGTTACGCTGGTTGTCCCCCAGACACACTATCTTAAATTTTGTAACACATCATTGACAACCCTACAAAAATAAACAGCTACCAATCCCTTATCTTTACGTAAAATAGGTATTGACATTACGTAAATTATGTAGTAGCATTAACCCATAGGAGGTGAACGGATGAAGCGCAGGGACTTGGTAAAAAAACCGGAAGTCAGCGGATATAGAATGGTCAGAAGAGGAACCCACAGAATCTACGAAAAGAATGGAAGCCGCCCAGTGCAAGTCCCGGATCATAACGAAATCAACGAGTACACAGCAAAAGCCATTCTAAAAGCGGCAGGACTAAACTAATTCACGCCTTTTCAGGCGGCGACAATATATAAAATTAAAATCATATGAAAAAATAAAGGGAAGGGAGTTTTATATAATGGAATGCGTTTATCCCGCTATTTTTCATTCAAACGCCGACGGCACTTACACGATCACGTATCCCGATTTACCCGGTTGTATCAGCGAAGGCAAAGATTTGACAAACGCTGTGTATATGGCCCAATCCGCATTGACACAGTGGGTTGAATATTTGACGGACAGGAAAGAAGTATTGCCAAAACCGTCGCACATTAAAGAGGTTGTTGCAGACCAAAGCGAGTTTGTAAATCTCATACGCGCCGAAATAAAAGACGGACGCGCCGTAAAGCGGACTGTCAGCATACCGAAATGGATGGACGATAAGGTGTCTGAAAACGGGTTGAGCCTGTCACGCGTTTTGCAGGACGCGTTAGCGCAAAGACTTCAATAGGTTTAGTCTGTGAGGCCGGAGCAACACCCAACAGGGCCGCCTTTCATCCCACATATTCGTAGCTTGTATGGGCGCTTGTTTCATCCAGCAGAACGTGACCGCCCTCCGTAAACCGGAAGCGCGCCGGACAGGACAGATCCTCATAGATCACACGGTCCATCGCGCCCAGGGACGGTGCGGCCAGCGGTTGTCCATCGTGTGTGTCCGCTGTGACCGTCAGACGGTATTTTCCCTGCCGCAGCTCCAGTATTCCCGGTTCACAGCGCCGTATCTTCGCGCCCCGGTAAGTGGCCAGCCGGTATTCACGCCCGTTCAGCCATACGACGCAAATACAGCCCCAAAACCGCCCTCCGCAAAACGGGATCCGTGCCGCCGACGCCACGATCGAAGCGTCCCCCTCAAAGCTATTGCAATGTACCCACGCATACGCGTCGGGAAAAGACCGCCCGCGGTCCGATTCGATATAGCCGATGCCATCGGAAAAATCAAGCGTATTCCCGTTCAGTAAGACCGAGCCGGTAAGCCGGTGCCTCATACTGACGATTTCATGGCGGCATTCCATCGGGATAAACCGGAACGGCCCCATAATATCGCCGCGGATCGGCGTGAGGTCCGTATACCGTATCTCACCTGTCAGTGTCAGTTCCGGGCGGCTTATACCGAGCGTTACGCCGGAGCGGGAGAACCGGTTGCCGCCGACCGTCAGGACGTCTCGCCTGTCATACTCAGACAGCGGATAGGAAATGTTGTATGACCCGTTATCGGTGACCACCTGAACAAACGCGCCGCCGTCCGCGCGTCCGGGGATGACCGCCAGCGACCCGCCGCGGGCTTGGTGCTTATGATACCAGCCCTCAAAATACCCCGACGAACGCATTCCGCTCAATGTTTTGCCAGCTCCGCTTTATTCAGCGGTTTCAACGCCGGACCGCTGATCACATTGCCCTCCGTGTCAAACCGGGACCCGTGGCAGGTGCAATCCCATGTGTTCTCATCCGGGTTCCATTTGACCGCGCAGCCCATATGAGTGCAGACGGGCTCCACGGCATGGGTCAGCCCGGCCGTCAGATTGACGGCGACATCGGCGGCGTTTTTGACAAAGCTCCCGGCCTGCAACCCGGCGTCGCCCCGTTCCAGACAGAACGCGTCCTGATATTCACTGCCGCCTTTTGTGATCTGATCGCTGATGATCTCCGCCGCCGCCACCGCGGAGGTCATTCCCCATTTGTTGAACCCGGCCGCTATATAGACGTTCTCTCCCGCCGCGCGGTACTGCCCGATATACGGGATGCCGTCATGCGTCATACAATCCTGCGCCGACCACATGCGGACCGTTTCCGCCTGAGGGTACCCCCGCCGCGCTTCGGCAAGCAGTGCCTCAAAGTGCCGCGTTTTATGCTGATGGCCCGTTTTATGGTCATATGCGCCGAACAGAGTCATATCGCCGTATGGACGGAACGAAAACCCGTCGTCCCGGCAGTCAATATACATATCCCGTATCGTCCCGGCGTTTTGGAGCGCCAGCACATAGGAGCGTTCCTGAAAAATTCTGGCGAACAGAAGCGCGGATTTGTCAATGAAGGGGTAGTGCGAACAGGAAATGACGTGCTTTGCGCGGACAGTTCCCCTGTCGGTGACTACCGCGCCGTCCCGCATTCCCAAAGCGGCGGTATGGGTATAGATCCCGCACCCTGTCTCTGTCAGCAGCTCGCAAATACGGCGGGAAAATTTCAACGGATGAAAATGCGCCTGGTCCGGAAACCGTATCGCGCCCTTGACCGCTAACGGCAGTTCGGTGTCATTGGAAAATACAGCCTGAACGCCCAGCTTTTGTACGGTGCGGACCTCCTCTTCAAAGGAAGGAAGGTCTTCTTCATGCGCCGTGAACACCCATGCGTTGCAGGAAATAAAGTCACAATCGATTCGCTCGTGCCGGATGATTTCACCGTATTGCCGGATGGCGGCCTCATTGGCGGCCAGATAATGCGCCGCCCGTTCCGCCCCCAACCCTTTGAGCAGCTTCGTATACAGAAGCCCGTGCTGCGAGGTGATTTTTGCCGTTGTGCGCGCGGTCACGCCGCCGCACACTTCTCCGGCGTCTATAACCGTAATGTCCCGCACACCCTTGCGTTGCAAAAAATACGCGCACAGCAGCCCCGCGATCCCCGCGCCGACAATAAGCGCGTCCGTGTGCGTATCGCCCGGCAAAGCCGGATACTCCGGCATTTTTTCCTGTTGCCAGACGGATTGATGGTCCCCGGTCGCACTTTGAGATCCCGCAGGACGGCGTAAATTAGTGTTCATGTGTCATAGTGTGTCCCGTATCGCGAAAATCAACACCGCTTTCAGCGGCCCGGCAAAGCAAAACCCTTTACGGCACGGCTCAACGCCCGCAATCCGGCCTATGACGTCTTTTACGCTATGGATTGCGGCGCCAGGTAGTCGGAGATAGTTGCGATAAACTCGGAGTTGTTGGGTCTGCCTGCTTTACTGCCGAGGCGGTAACCGAAGAAACTGCGAAGGATCTCGGTGTCTCCTCTGCCCCAAGCCACCTCGATTGCGTAGCGCATAGCCCGATCCACATTGGACGGTTTTGTTGAAAAGGTCTTGGCTAAGGCAGGGTAGAGTTCTTTCGTTACGGCGTTGATCATTTTACGGTCGCAGACGGTGATGACGATGGCCTCCCTTACATACTGATACCCCACGATATGCGCCGGGATTCCCATTTCCCTGAGAATATGGGTAATTTGCGCTTCCAGGCTGACGTGAGCGCTGCAGCGGTTTTCCATTTTGAGTTTCCTCCTGTCATACACAGTATTTTCCCTTTTTCACGTAAGAGGAATGCTATTATACCTGTTTAGACATAATAAACAAACGCATATCGCGGGAATTTCTCTAAAATTTCCCATGATATGCGCTTTTATTTCCAAAATCTCTATATTATGATTGATTAAGGCGTTGTTTTGACATTTTACCCCGCAAAGCGGCGTGTTGAAATATCGCACTATTTTAAGGAGGATTCAACTCATGGAATCCGGCAAAAAAAGAACCAGAGAGCACAAGAAAAGCAACAACGGCACAGGTGTATTTCAGGGCGATATGGGAAAATTCTCCGAGCGAATCACCGGTATCAGAAAGCAGTGCGGACTCACGCAGGAAGAGGTGGCTTTGAGTTTGGGCGTTTCCAACTCCACGATTTCACGGCTGGAGAGGGGCGAGTATATGCCCACCCGCTATCTTTTACGAGCCTTGTTCCAGCTGTACGGGGTATCGCCGGAGGATTCCCTCTCCATGCTGCTGGACGGCGACGACCACTATGAGGACGATCTGTTCAATAAGCTGCGCCACGCCGTCCGGGAGGCGGATTATGACACGCTGCGGGATCAGCTTGCATGGGTCGATGTAAAAAAGATTGAGAAAAAGGGGATGTACCGGCAGCTCTACTTATATGCTCAAGTCCTGACTGAACCGGAGCTGGACGTACACACGGCAATCGACAGGTTGATTGCGGCGCTCAGCATCACCAAAAGAGATTTCGGCATTGAAAAGATACCGGGTTACCGTCTGCGTTTTGACGAACTGACGATTATCAACGAAATCGGCCGGCGTTACTGTAACGCCAAAGAGTTCGGCAAGGCGGCCACGGTATTTAGGAATGCCGCGGAGAGCATGGACAGATATTATCTGAGCGAACGGCTGAAATGTGAGATGTATCCCGACTTTTTACTTAACTTATCCACTTGTTACGGTAAATTGGGCCAATATAAAGAGGCTGAGCAAATATGTCAAGATGCTAAAGCTCTGACTGTTCAATACGGAGAATTCGATTCGCTGCCACGCTTACTTAATAATATCAGTATGGCAAAACTCCGGCAAGGCGACAGGGAAGGCTGTTTGAAAATGACTGTACAGGCTTATTTCACCGCTCTCGCTATGGAAAAGCAGGAATTTGCCGAACAGATAAAAATCGATGCCGAGAGGGATCTCGGCAGCGATTTATGCATTATTGATACACTATTATTGGCTTTGGCGGAGACCAATCGGTAGGCCGTATGTTTTCAGACCCCCCGCTCCAAAGCCCCGCAATCGTGGCAAACAGCCCCAGAGACAACGCGAACGCCGTGAAGGTAGTAAGTAACCTCATTTTCATGATTGCATCTTCCTTTCTTTTGTTTCCTCCCTTTTCAGGAGGCTATACTCATTATAAAGGAAGTGAGCGGCGTATTTTGTTGAATCGCGCGGCTGACGTAAAAAATTTTTTTATATAATCACAATGGTCTTCCCTTGTAAACCTCTGACAAAGAGATGCCGCCCGGACGCGGGCGCAAAACAAAACGGCACCCACAAATGTGAGTGCGCGGATTGTCTGCGGCGACTCCGCCGCTGGAGCGGAAGACGGGATTCGAACCCGCGACTTTCACCTTGGCAAGGTGACACTCTACCACTGAGTCACTCCCGCGTAGGAAAGGCTCCATCGGCTCGCAGGGGAGATTAAGATTCGCAAGCCTGGCGAGTATGCGGGCGCAGCCGGAGAAACTTAAGCGACCCGCCCGCGAGACGCGCATGGAGCTTGACATGGTGCCTCCGGTCGGAATCGAACCAACGACACGAGGATTTTCAGTCCTCTGCTCTACCAACTGAGCTACAGAGGCGCGAAAACGAAAAAAATGGCGACCCCGAACGGGCTCGAACCGTCGACCTCTAGCGTGACAGGCTAGCGTTCTAACCAACTGAACTACGGGGCCATTTTACTGAAGCGGGAGGGCGCGTATGTGGCTTGCCGCGATCTCCCTTCCTGCTGACCGCGATGGAGCGGCTCTGGTGGGAACAACAGGGCTCGAACCTGTGACCCCATGCGTGTAAAGCATGTGCTCTCCCAGCTGAGCTATGCTCCCAAGGCGGCGGCAGATATACTATACAAGAGGTCATTTCATTTGTCAAGCATAAATTTTCATTGCCCGAAACAAACATTTGTAAATATTATTCACTATGGTAAATTATTTTCAACATCACCCCTTGCAAACGATTTTCTTCTGTGCTATACTGTTTGCGGAAAGGATGTGATGACATGCCCCCGGAAATTGTTTTTTGGCTGGCCGTATTGGTTTTGTGCCTCATCGTCGAGGCAAACACTGTCACGCTGGTCAGTATGTGGTTCGCGCTGGGCGCGCTGGCCGCGCTGATTTCCGTGATGCCGGGCGGTCCGTTTTGGCTTTCGCTTATCGTCTTCGCCGTGACTTCCGCCGGCTCCCTCCTGCTGCTCCGGCCCGTCTGCAAGCAATACCTGAAGAAAAAGGATACGCGTACCAACGCGGACCGCAATATCGGTGAAACAGGACTTTGCACGGAAAGCATCGACAACGGAGCGGGACAGGGCGCCGTGCGCCTGCTGGGCAAGGAGTGGACGGCGCGGAGCGTGGACGGCACGGTCATCGCGGAGGGCGCGCAGGTGCGCGTGGAATCCATAGCGGGCGTTAAGCTCATCGTCTCGCCGCTGCCCACCCCCGTGCGGGATGAAGCCGCCACTTCATAAATAACTGGAAACGGAGGACAAAACCTATGCTTTTTCTGACAAGCGTAAACACTCCCGTTATCGTCGGGGTCATCCTCGCGGTCATTGTTATGTTGGTATTTATCGCCAACATCAAAGTGGTGCAGCAGGCGCGCAGCTATATCATCGAACGTCTCGGCTCGTTCCACACCCTTTGGGGCAACGGCCTGCACTTCAAGATCCCGTTTATCGACCGCGTGGTCAAAGTCGTTTCGCTCAAGGAACAGGTCGTCGATTTCCCGCCCCAGCCGGTCATCACCAAGGACAACGTCACCATGCAGATCGACACGGTCATCTACTTTGAAATCACCGACCCAAAACTCTATACATACGGCGCCGAACACCCGATGTCGGCTATTGAAAATCTGACCGCGACGACACTGCGCAACATTGTCGGTGATCTGGAGCTTGACCAGACGCTGACCTCCCGCGACGTGATCAACTCCAAACTGCGCGCCATTTTGGACGAGGCCACCGACCCGTGGGGCATCAAGGTCAACCGCGTGGAGCTCAAGAGCATCATCCCGCCCAAGCAGATTCAGGACGCCATGGAGAAGCAGATGAAAGCCGAACGCGAGCGCCGTCAGGCGATCCTGCAAGCCGAAGGCGAGAAGCAGAGCCAGATCCTCGTGGCGGAAGGCGAGAAGCAGGCGGCGATCCTGCGCGCCGACGCGGTCAGGGAAGCCAAGATCCGTGAAGCCGAAGGCGAAGCGAAAGCTATCATGGCGGTGCAAACGGCGCTGGCCGACTCCATCCGCCTGCTCAATGAAGCCGACGCCAGGGACTCCGTGCTGAAGATCAAGGCGCTTGAGGCGTTTGCCAAGGCCGCCGACGGCAAGTCGACCAAAATTATCATTCCCAGTGAGATACAGAGCCTCGCGGGGCTGGCCTCCGGAATCAAAGAGATTTTGTAGAGCCGGGGCTTTGTCCTTTCGGGAACGCTTCCGCAAGCCGTTTCGCCCGCGCCGTTTTTACGGCGCGGGTGTTTTGATCAGGTAATCCGGCGGCGGGCGTCCCCTCCCGGCGCGAATAGGGAAAGACGTGAAGCCCGTCGGGTCTGAGCGACAACAGGTTTTGAAACGTCTCCTCGAAATCCCCGTCGGTTTCCCCGGGAAATCCCACAATGATGTCGGCGGTGACGGCCGGTTTGTCCCACACGCCGCGCAGATGCGCAAAGGCGGCGAATATATCCCTTACGGCGTAGCGCCGCCCCATCGCCGCAAGCGTTTTGTCGCAGCAGCTCTGCAACGACAGGTGGAACACAGGGCGAAAGTTGCGCTCCCTTTTCAGCGCGTCGGTAAAAGCGCCGTCTATTCTGTCCGGGTGCAGCGAACTCAGCCGTACCGGCACAGGGTTCGCGGCCCGGCACACCGCGGCGGTCAGTTCCGCCAGTCCCCACGAAAGCGTGGCCGGTCCGGTCCGGCCGTCCGTATCGGGCGGGAAACCGACCTGTGAGCGGAAGGAAGAGATCTCAATGCCGGTCAGCACGAGTTCGGACGCGCCGCCCTCCGCCGCGTCCCGCGCCGCCCGCAGGACGCTTTCAACCGGGCGCGAACGCGAACGCCCGCGCGCCAGCGGCACCTTGCAGTAAGCGCAACGGTTATCGCAGCCGTCCTGTATTTTGATATAGGCGCGGCTGCGCCCGAGGGGACGGGCGTCCGGCAGCGGCGTGTCATCACGGCCGCCGTCCGGAACGGCTTTGACAAGCGATACGGTCTCATGCCCGCTCCCCTGCCTTAAAGACAAACGCTCCAGTTCGTCAACAAAGCCGGCGCGGTCCGCCGTGCCTCCGACAAGGCCGATGCCCTCTATATCCAGCCTTGCCGTCTGCGGCAGGCAGCCGCAGACGGCAAGGAGGGCGCCGGGGTACAGCCCGCGCAGCCGCCGTACGGCGTTGCGGGACTTTTTATCGGCGGTGGCGGTGACGGTACAGGTATTGACAAGAACGGCGTCGACCCCGTCCCCGCCGGGCGGGACGACCTCGTGTCCCCGCATTCTCAAAAGCTCCGCCATGCCGGCGCTTTCAGCCTGATTGGTACGGCATCCCAATGTCACAATAGCGATTCGCATAAAACCCTTCCGTAATAAGCGCGTAATTTTATTTCCCGTTTCACTTGCAATTTGTCCGCACCTGTGTATAATGATTATAACCTATTCATGAAAGGGGGTGCAAGGGCGTGAGGAACTTTTCCGTTCATCTCAACTCAATCGCCGATGTAAAGCGGTTTGTCAACGCGGCGTGCGACCAGCCCTTTGATATAGACATCGTTTCGGGGCGGTATGTCATCGACGCGAAGTCCATCATGGGCATTTTCTCGCTTGACCTCTCCAAGCCGATAGACGTCGAAGTCCACGGCACGGAAGAAGACGGCCGCGTGTTTTACGAGTCCGTCAGGGAATTTGCCGAGAGGACGTAAGTCCGCGGCGGCGCGGCGCGATATTTTTATCCGTTTCGGCGGCTGAAAAGAAATAAGAATAAGAATCCTCGCATGGACATATTCTCCAGTAGATAGGAGGCATGGCCATGCGGAGGATTTTTTGTTTGCTGCTGATCATCGCTTTGCTGCCGGTATGCTTTGCCGACGACGCGGAAGTCGTTGACATGTGGGAACCGGCGGAAGACATCGCCGTTTCGGGCGTTGCCGGGGTTCTTGACGTACCCGCGCCGTCGGTGCTTCTGATGGAACGCTCGACAGGCACGGTACTCTATGAAAAGAACGCCGATGAAAAGCTCGCGCCCGCCAGCGTCACCAAGGTGATGACCCTTCTGCTTACCATGGAGGCCATTGAGCGCGGCCAGCTTGCCTATGACCAAAAACTGACCGTCAGCCGCGCCGCCATGCGCATGGGCGGCTCCACGGCGTTTTTGCACGAGGGCGAGCGGTACACCGTCGGCGAGATGCTCAAGGCTGTGACCATCGCGAGCGCCAACGACGGCTCCGTCGTTTTAGCCGAAGCGATCGCCGGTACGGAGGAAACCTTTGTCGCGATGATGAACGAACGGGCGGCGCAGCTCAGCATGACGGGTACAAACTTTGTCAACTGCCACGGGCTGGACGACTCGCGGCACTATACCACGGCAAGGGATATTGCCGTTATGTCACGCGAGCTGCTGTCGCACAAGGATATACGCACATACTCGACGGTATGGCTTGATTCGCTGCGCGACGGCACGTTCACGCTGGCCAATACCAACAGGCTGGTACGGTATTACGAGGGCTGCACGGGCCTCAAGACGGGCACGACCGGCAAGGCCGGAAGCTGTATCTCCGCTTCGGCGGAGCGCGACGGCATGGAGCTTATCGCGGTGGTCATGCGCGCCGCCAACACTGACGACCGTTATGAGTCCGCAAGGAAAATGCTTGACTACGGCTTTGCCGGATACGCCTCGATGACGGTCTGGCCCGACGGGGTACTGATGCCCGTCCCCGTGCTGCTGGGACGCGGCACGGAGGTGCAGCCGGTGATGGAGCGTGAGGAGACAGTCATCTTTGAGAAACACAAAAAAGCCTTTCTACGGAAAACCGTGGAACTGGCGGAGAATGTGCAGGCTCCCGTCCAAAAGGGTCAGAAGCTGGGCGAGATCGTGGTCGAGTGCGAGGGCGCGGTTTTGGCGCGCGTCCCTATCGTAGCCGCCTCTGATGTGGAAAAACTCACATGGTGGGACGTCTTCAAGCGTATGCTGGGGCTGCTGACGATGTCGGCCAGATCCTGACCGCGCGGAAAACCCCCCGCCCCAACAGGGACGGGGGGTTCGGCAAAGCGGCGGAGAGGCTACATGGCCTTGATCTGGGCCAAACACGCCGGGCAGAGGTTTTTGTCCTTGAATTGTACGACGTTCTCAGGATTCCCGCAGAAAACACAGGCAAGCTCGTATTTTTTGAGAATGATGGAATTGCCCTCGACGTAAATCTCGATAGGGTCTTTCTCGGCGATGTCAAGCGTGCGCCGCAACTCGATGGGCAGGACAATACGTCCCAATTCGTCAACTTTTCTGGTAATTCCGGTGGATTTCATACAGGCTTTCTCCTCCTATGTATTGGGCGGTGTGTGATCTATCAAAAAATGGGACATCCGCCGTATTGTGACAATTGTACCCTTTTTTTTTCTCTCCGTCAAGTATTTTGTCAAAGGACGTGAAAATTTTTATGGCCATGTCGGTGCTGCTGGGAGTGATGATGCTCTGCGCCATTCTTTTCGCGGTCTTTCAGGGTACGGCGGCCGAAATGTCCGCCGGCCTTCTGGACGGCGCGAAGGAGGCGGTCAGCCTCGCCCTCAGCATGGCCGGCGTGATATGCCTTTGGTGCGGGGTAGTGGAAGTTATGCGCCGCTCCGGGCTGACGGAAAAGCTCGCGGCACTGCTGCGCCTGCCCATCGGCGCCCTCTTTCCAGAAGCGCGGAAAGACGGCGCGCTTCGGGGCGACATCGCGGCGTCGGTTTCCGCCAACCTGCTGGGGCTGGGTAACGCGGCGACGCCGCTCTCAATCCGGGCCGCGACACGGCTGCAAGACATTTCCGGACGGACGGGGGCGGCGTCCGATTCGGCCTGTATGCTGACCATCCTCGGCTCATGTTCGATACAGGTCATCCCGGCCACCATCGCGGCGGTCCGTTCCTCCCAAGGCGCGGCAAACCCGTTTGACATTCTGCCCGCCGTATGGGCCGTGACGGTCATAAGCTGCGCCATGGGTGTCGCCGCGGGGCTGCTGTTCAAAAGGTTCCGGCTGTGACTCGGCAAAGGGCGCAGGCCCGTTTTCCGGTAGGGAGGTTTCTCCGTTGATTTGGCAACTGGTCACGCCGCTGCTAATCGCAAGCGTCATCCTTTACGCCCTGCTGCGCGGCGTCGACGTCTTCAGCGCCCTCATCTCCGGGGCGCGGGACGGGCTCAACGTGCTGCTGCGCATCGTTCCCGCGCTGGTGCCGCTGCTCGCCGCCATCGCCATGCTGAGAGCCTCCGGTTTTTTGGAGGCGTTCTCGGATCTGTGCCGCCCCGCGTTCCAATGGCTCGGTATTCCCCCCGAATGCGCCCCCCTGCTGATCGTGCGCCCGTTCTCGGGCAGCGGCGCGCTGGCGGTCGGCGCGGAACTGATGCGCTCGCACGGCGTGGACTCAATGGTCGGGCGCACCGCCGCCGTCATGCTGGGCAGTACGGAGACGACCTTTTACGCCGTCTCCGTCATCTGCGGGGCGGCCGGCATTACCAAAACACGCTATATTATCCCCGCGTCGCTGCTCGCCGATTTCGCGGGATATATCGCGGCCGCGGCCGCGGTGCGGTGGCTGTTTGCCTAAGCGGCATAAAATGTCCACAGCTTATCCATTGTGGAAATGCTCTCCTCGCGGGTGAACTTCCCGTCCGGGTCGAATGTGTCGGCGCTCTTGCCGCTCATGATGCCGGGGGACACCCCGCGCAATTTCTTGATCGCGTCCACCGCGTAGGAACCGCCGAGATCCTTGAAGGTGATCTCACCGGAGGGCAGTTCCTTACCAAGCCCTCTCCGCGCCACCTTCTCCAGAATCACCGCCGCCTCCTGCCGAGAAATGCCGCCATTTGGGTCAAAGACGCCGCCGCCGCGCCCGGTGACAATACCCAGCCCGGCTATCTTCCTCACATTGACGTCGCTTGTGTCGGTGAAGCTCTCCCGCTCGGTGATCTCTTTGCCGGTCGCGGTTTCGATCAGCGCGACGGCGAGGGCGCAGAACTCCGCGCGGGTGGTGTTTTTCCGGTAACCTCCTTGTAAGGAGTCCGGGATAATGCCATAGCGTATGGCGCGATTGACGATCTCAAGCGCCCAGCCGGACGGCGCGTCGTCCGCCGGCGGTTCGGGGATCTGGCGCTCGGTATATTGCGAATATTTATGGTGGACAGAGAACGACGCAAGTGTGGCGTCGAAGTAACGGCGGTCCCTCAGACCGACGTTATCTTTGTTTTGGCCGAATTCGTATGTATTGCCGCTGTCCCACGTCGTGTCGATGATGATCCAGCGCCCGCCGGCGAACGCCTCGGCCCACGCGTGGTTTTCCTCCGTCCCGTTTATAAGCGCCTCCGTCCACACGCTGTCGCCGTTGGCGTCCAGCACGTAACCGGTAACAAATTTTGCCGGGATGCCCGCGGCGCGCAGCAGCGCGACGGTCAGTCTGGCATAGCCCTCACATACGGCATGCCTCCGCGTAAGCGTGCCGGTTGCGGACTGATCCCCAAACGGCGCGCGGTCGTAAAGAACGTCCATGTCATACCATATATTTTCCGCCACCCAGTCGTGGATGGCCAGGGTTTTCTTATAATCGCCGGCGACACCGGAGGCGATTGTCTTTGCGAGAGCGGCAATCTCCTTATCCCCGCTCTGTATGTCCTGTGAAGGCTTGAGGTAATAATCAAGCGCGGCCCGGTCGGTACGCTTGGAAGAATATATTTTTTCATTGTGCGGGTACACGGGCGCCAGCGGGAACACCGCCACCCCGCCCGCGACGCGGAGCGGCAGATCTTTGTCCCAAAGGTAACTGGTATAGGTGCCGTACCGTTCAGAATTTGTGTAGAGCTGTACGTAATACGTCCCGTTCCTGAGTCCGGCGGTGCTGAAAACCGTCCGGTTGGCGGCGGAGCGGGACAGCGTATTCTCCGCGTGCTTCGCGCCCTTCTCGTCAAGCAGCCAGAACCAAAGGTAATTGTATTCCGCCTGTTCCGGAAGCCCGTCAAAAATAAGCTGTCCCGTCTCCGCTATGACGGTGAAGGGCTCGGCGTAGCTCGGCCTGTAAGCGCCGGAAACCCCGCCGTCCGGGAGGGCGGCGTATACGGAGGGGATAAGGGTAAACGGCAGCGCGAGCGCGAGTATAAGCGGCAGCAAACGCTTTTTCACAGGGGGCACATCCTTTCACGAAACGGTCCTTTAAATATTACGATACCACAATTTAAGAAAAACCGCAAGACGCCGGGGGACGACAAAGCCATGTCATACAATAAAAAATCCTCCGGCCATGTAAGGAATACGGGCCGCAATAGCACGCATACTCCCCGCCTAAACCGGCGGGGAGTATGCGTTTTGAGGCGGTTTTTCCACACGTTTGACGAACGCCGCCCGTTTGGTGTATACTGGTACGGAGGAGGGACGGGCCATGCGGATATGCGACCTGTATAAACCAGGAAAAACGATTTTGTCTCTGGAGGTCTTTCCCCCAAAAAAGGATTCGGGCGTCTCTCTTGACGGCGCGCTGTCGGAGATTGCGCGGCTCTCCCCCGCCTTTATCAGCGTCACCGTACATGTGGGCGGCAGCGCGGACAGGACGGCGGGCATCGCGGCGAACATACAGAGCACGTTCGGCATCCCGTCGATAGCGCATCTGACCTGCGTCAATGCCACCCGGGCGACGATACGCGATTCATTGCAGATGATCCGCGAGCGCGGTGTTGAGAATATCCTCGCCCTGCGCGGCGACCCGGCGGACGGCGGTTATAAGGATTACCTCTACGCCTCGGAACTTGTCCGGGACGTATGCGGATACGGCGGCTTTTGCGCGGGCGCGGCCTGCTATCCCGAAGGACACATAGACGCCTCCGACCCCGTTTCGGACATAGAGCATCTCAAAATAAAGCAGGACGCGGGCGCGGCGTTTTTTCTCTCGCAGCTCTGCTTTGACAATGGACTATTTTACCGCTTTCTTGAACGCGCCCGCGCCGCCGGCATATCGGTCCCCGTTTCGGCGGGCGTCATGCCGGTGCTGTCCCTGGGACAGATCGAAAAGATGATCTTTCTTTGCGGCGCTTCCCTGCCCGCCCGTGTCGTCCGCCTGCTGCACAAATACCAGACCGACGCGGACGGTTTGCGCAAAGCGGGGACGGAACTGGCGGCGGAACAGGTGCGCGGCCTGACGGAGATGAGGGTGGACGGCGTGCATATATACACGATGAACAAACCGGAGGTTGCCGCATGGATTTTCTCACAGCGCTGAAGAACGGCGTTCTTCTCGCCGACGGGGGGATGGGGACGCTGCTCGCGGCTCACCTCGGACCCGGGGAACCGCCCTATCTCCTGAATATGACCGCGCCGGACGTTGTGCTGACCGCTCACAAGGCGTATACCGCGGCGGGCGCGGACATTATCACCGCCAACACGTTCACCGCCGCCAATGACGAGCTTGTCCGCGCCGGCGTGGCGCTGGTCAAACAGGCGGAAGCCCGTTTCACCGCGCTGGATCTCGGCCCGACCGGGTATTTGATGGAACCGATGGGCGAGCTGTCATTTGAGGCCGCGTACGAGCATTTCACAAAACTCGCCCTGGCCGGGGCGGACAGCGGTGCGGACCTGGTCCTGATTGAAACGATGTCCGATCTATATGAGTGTAAAGCCGCCATACTTGCCATAAAAGAGAACACATCTTTGCCGGTGATCTGTACTCTTTCCTTGCAGGAAAACGGACGCACGCTGACCGGATGCAACATAAAGACCGCCGCCGCCATACTGGAAAGCCTCGGGGTGGACGCGCTGGGTCTCAATTGCTCGCTCGGCCCCGCGCAGCTTCGCCCTTTTGTGCTGGAACTATTGGAAACGGCTAATGTGCCGGTGGCTGTTCAGCCCAACGCGGGATTGCCCCGTGTCACGGACGGAGGGGACACGGTTTACGACGTATCACCCGAAGCCTTTTCGGAATACGCCGCCGGATTTGCGCGGGCGGGCGCGAGGATCGTCGGGGGTTGCTGCGGAACGACCCCGGCCCATATCGCCGGTATGCGGAAACTGCTGGACGAGGCGGCTAAACCGCCTTTGACCGTTAAAAAGGAATGTCCGCATATTATCGCGGCTTCCGGCACCCGCGCGGCGTCTTTGAGCGGCGGTCCGCTGCTGATCGGAGAGCGGCTCAACCCGACGGGGAGGAAGCGCCTGCGGCAGGCCCTGCGCGAAGGCGATATGGAGGAAGTACGGCGGGAAGCGCTCGCCCAGCAGGAGGCGGGATGTCATATCCTGGATGTCAACGCGGGTCTTCCGGATATTGACGAACCGGCGGTACTGGCGCAGATGGTACGCGCGGTACAGAGCGTGAGCAACCTGCCGGTACAGATCGACAGCACCGATCTTAAAGCCCTCGAAGCCGCGCTCCGCGTCGTCAACGGCAAAGCGGTCGTCAACTCGGTCAACGGAAAGCGGGAATCGCTTGACTCCGTTCTGCCTCTGGCAAAAAAATACGGCGCGGCGGTCATCGGCCTGACGCTGGATGAAAACGGCATTCCCGGGACGGCGGAACAGCGGCTGGCGATCGCCCGCCGGATACGGGGTGCGGCGGTTTCACACGGCATACCCGAGAAGGACCTGCTGATAGACTGCCTGACGCTGACCGTGGCGGCGCAGCCGGACCAGGTGCCCGAGACGCTGCGGGCCGTGCGCCTGGTGAAGGAGGAACTGGGGCTTGCCACCGTGCTGGGCGTGAGCAATGTGTCCTACGGAATGCCGGAAAGGGAAAATCTAGGAGCGGCATTTCTGATCGCGGCGCTCGCGTCGGGACTGGATGCGGCCATCCTGAACCCGCTGTCCGAACCGTTTGCCGGCACGATTCGTTCCTGGCGCGTCCTGTCCGGCCGTCCGGAAGCGTCCGCCGCCGCCGGGACGGAGGATAAGCCCTTGCAATGGGTCATTGAACAGTATGACAAGGGTACGGTTTTCTTACCGGAACTTCTGCTGGCCGCGCGGAAAGAGATAGAGCGTCTGAAACTGGCCGCTCCGTCACAGGACGCGGAGACCCGGCAGGACGCGGCCTCCCCACCGATACTGCTCGCGTCGGTGCAGGGCGACATTCATGACATCGGGAAGAGTATCGTTCAGGCCATGCTTGAATGCCACGGCTTTAATGTCGTTGACCTGGGCAAGGACGTGCCGTCCGGCCGCGTGGTGGAGGCGGTACGGGAGTATGGGGCCAAACTGGTCGGGTTGAGCGCGCTGATGACCACCACCGTGGGAAACATGCGGCGGACAATTATCGACGTTCTCGCCGCCGCGCCGGACTGCGCGGTGATGATCGGCGGCGCGGCGGCCGACGCGTCCGTCTCCGACGCGGCGTATTACGGGCGCGACGCGATGGAAGCCGTCGCGATAGCGAGGAGAGTTTATGGCAGGGAGGGTTAACTGTGCCTGAAATCGCCGTCCTGATCCCCTGTTATAATGAGGAAGCGACGGTCGGAAGGGTGGTGTCCGCGTTTATGGACGCCCTGCCCGGCGCCGCCGTCTATGTGTATGACAACGCCTCGACCGACCGGACAGCCGAAACGGCGCGCGCGGCGGGCGCCGTTGTGCGGAAAGAACCCCGCCGGGGTAAGGGGAACGCCGTGCGCTCGATGCTCCGGGACATTGACGCGGACTGCTATGTGCTGGTTGACGGGGACGACACCTATCCCGCTTCCGCCGTCCCCGGTATGTGCGAGGCCGTATTGAACGGCGAGGCCGATATGGTTGTCGGGGACCGGCTTTCCTCCACTTACGCCGCCGAGAACAGACGCCGTTTTCACAGCGCCGGCAACCGCATGGTGCGGGGGCTTATCAACTTTTTGTTCAAAAGCGCCCTTAAAGACATCATGTCCGGGCTGCGCGTGATGAGCCGGGATTTTGCGAAAATGCTGCCGGTCACCTGCGAGGGATTTGAACTGGAGACGGAAATGACGGTCTTCGCGCTGGACAACCGCTTTACGATTCTGGAAATCCCGATCGCTTACCGCGACCGCCCCGAAGGCAGCGTCTCCAAGCTGCGCACTTACAGCGACGGCGCGAAGGTGTTCAGGACGGTTTTCATGCTCTACCGCGACTACTGCCCGATGCACTTCTTCGGCTTTTTCTCGCTCTTTTTACTGCTGGCAGCCGCCGCGCTGGCCGTACCCGTTCTGGCCGAATACTTCCGGACGGGGCTGGTTCCGCGTCTGCCGACGCTGGTCGTCGCGGCTGTCCTGGGGCTTGGCTCGATGCTCTCCCTCTTCGCCGGGCTGATATTGGTGTCGCTGGCCAAGCGGGGGCGGCGGCAGTTTGAGATATTGCATACCCTTTACCGGGAGGGGCGGCTGAAATGAGCCGCAGACGGTCGGTCTCGCTGGCACTGTTTGCCGCCTACGCCGCCTGGTGCGGCGTGATGTTCCTGTTCCATGAGCCGTGGCGCGACGAGGTGCAGAGCTGGCTGCTGGTCCGTGACCTGGATTTTGTGACCCTGCTCTCCCAGCTGCGCTATGACGGGCACCCGGCCGGGTGGTTTTTACTGCTGTGGCCTTTGGCAAAGCTCGGACTGCCCTTTACGGCGGAGCGTGTACTGCATCTGGTCATCGTCCTGTCGGCGGCCTGGATCGTCTGTTTCAAAACGCGCCGCCTCTTTTTGAAAGTCTTTATCCTTGCGGCGACTCCGATGATGTACGAATTGAGCGCCCTTGCGCGCAATTACGCCCTGTCCGCGCTGGCGCTGCTTATCATGGCGGCGTGCCACAGGGAGCGTTTCGGGCGACGGCTTATTATTACTTGCGTCTGTATGTTTTTCCTCATCAATTCCAACATTTACGGCACGATAGCAGGGATCGCGCTGGCCGGGGGGGACATGCTCTTTCTTTTGCGGAAGAGAGAGCGGAAGGAGAACGCGACGGGTCTTGCGGTGTATTTTATAACGGCCGCCGTCAGCTTTTTCTGCGTCTGGCTCGTCGTCTTCTCGGACGTGTTTTTGCGGGTCAACCCCGTGCCGCTCTACCCCGGCGCGCATTTTTCCTTCATTCAAAACTACGGCTTTTCCCTCCGGCGCGTCTACGACGCCTTTTACCGCGTGGGAAGCGCCGCAGTGTTCGGCGCACTGCCCGCGCATGTGCGGCAATTTCTCAAAGGACTGCCCCAGTCCGTTTTCACGCTCGGCTGCACGCTGCTGACTCTATGCGCCGTCTACGGGGCCGTCCTGAACGCCCGCAAGGCGGCGACGCGGCTCTGGATCGCCGCCGTCGGCCTCGCCATGTACGCGGGCACGGTCCTGGCGGTTACGGTGACGGGTATTTTCAACATACGCCACGGCGTGCCTCTCGTCTTTGTGCTGGTTTATCTCTGGCAGACCGCCCTCGCGGAACGGGAGGAAGACCCCGCGAGATTTCCCGCCCCGCTGCGGGCGGCGGGGCTTTTCGCCGCCGTGTGCGTTTTCGCGGGCGCGTTCGCTCTCAACGCATACCGCGCCGGTCTGGACATACGGGGACCCTATTCCGCGGGAGAGGCGGCGGCGGCGTTTCTGCGGGACGGAGGCTATGACACGGAGGACACGCTGGTTCTGGCGACGGATCATCCCCAGGTCAGCACCGTACTGGGATTTACCGGGCATATCAAAACATTCCGGTTTGTATACGGCGACTTTTCCTATGTGCCGTGGCAGGTCTACGCTTCCGCGTATGAGCGCTCGTTCAGCCTGCCGGACTTTATCCGCGCGCAGCGCGGGGAGAACGGGGATACCGGCCGGGCGATCCTGTTTATCGCCAAACGCGGCGATTTGACGGGTTTTGACGGGTTTCCCGTCATTTTTGACAGCGGAGAGGACGGTCTGATTACCGATGAGGCTTATATGATACTGCGGGTAGATTAGAGTGTTTCCGTGACCGCCCGCCGGGCGCGGCGCAAGGCGGCGGCGGTTGTCAACAGCGTGGTCCCTCTCATACCATAGTGTATGAGGGGGATTTTTACGCTCCCCTTCGGGGGAGATGAATTGTTGTGCCAAACGCTTTGATCGCGTGCCGCTCCGTAACCTATGCGCAGCGGGCGGTACGCTTGCTGGAGAAGGCCGGGATGCGCGCCTCGATGCGGCGGCTTCCGGCCGACCTTCCCGAAACCGGCTGCGGCCATGCCGTCCGGGTGGAGCGCGAGAAATTGACGCAGGCTATGCAGATGATGAATGAAGCGGGGTTTCCGACGCGGGTCTATTTTTGTGAAGACGAGAATGGCGGTGTGATAAAATGCCCTTGATTTACCTGGATAATGCCGCGACGACGCTGCATAAGCCTCCCGAAGTCGGAGCCGCGATGCAGCGCGCGCTGAATACCTGCGGCGGCGCGGGGCGCGGAGGCCACGCGGCCGCCCAGAAGGCCGCAGAGGTCCTGTTTGACTGCCGCGAGGCGGCGGCGCGTCTGTTTCAGATGAGCGGTCCGGATCGCGTGATCCTGACCTGCAACGCGACCCACGCGCTGAATATGGCCATTAAAAGCCTTGCCAAACCCGGCAAAAGCGTTCTGATCTCCGGGTATGAGCATAACGCCGTCGTGCGCCCGCTGGGCTCCCTTGAAGCCGCGGGCGTCAAAACTGTCCCGCTGCCCACGCCGTTGTTTGAACCGGACGCCGTGGTCAAACGCTTTGAGGAAGCTCTTGACGACAGCGTATGCCTTGCCGTGTGCATCCATGTGTCCAACGTATTCGGGTTTGTGCTGCCTGTGGAGCGCGTCGCGGAACTCTGCCGCGCGCGGGGCGTGCCGATGATCGTGGACGCCTCCCAGTCGGCGGGACTTTTGCCGATTAACGGCGACCTCTACCCTTACTGGTGCATGCCGGGCCATAAGAGCCTGTACGGCCCGCAGGGCACCGGGCTGCTGCTGGTCCCGCCCGGGGGAATGCTGGCGCCGCTGATGGAAGGCGGTACCGGCGGCGACTCACGCAATCCCCGTATGCCGGAATACCTGCCCGACCGTCTGGAGGCGGGCACGCACAACGCGCCGGGCGCGGCGGGGCTGGCGGCCGGTATCCGCTATCTGACCAAAAATGGCACGGACTATACCGCCCCGCTGACGCGGCAGACGGCGGAGGAACTGTCGGGCATCAAAGGCGTGGAGGTGTATTCCAACCCAGCCTGCCAAACGGGACCGGTCTCGTTCCGCATCGAGGGAAAAGACTCCGAGACGACGGCCACCCTGCTGTCCGACCGCGGCATCGCCGTGCGCGGCGGGCTGCACTGCGCCCCGCTGGCGCATAACACCGTTGGGACTGAGGCGACGGGCACGGCGCGCGCGGCGTTTTCCCACGCGAATACGGCGCGGGACATCGCGGCGCTGGTGAGAGCGGTACGGGAAATCAAAGCGCTTGCGTAGCCCGGCTACGCAAGCGCTCTATTTTCTATCCAGCAGCGGCAGGGTCAGGCGGAAGACCGTGCCGGTGGCAAACCCGGTCAATATTCCGGCAATCAGCATGAGAGGAAAATACACCGGGAGGACGTTGGTTTTTGCCCAAAAAGAAAACACGGCCAGCTGCCCCGCGTTGTGAGCGACCGCGCCGGTAACGCCCAGCGCCGCCAGCGTGGCCCGCTTTTTCGTACATACCAGCAGCAGGACCGCCGCGCCGAACGACAACAGGCCCCCGCTGAGGCTGAGAGTCCCCGCGACCGCGCCGCGCGTAATGAACGCAAACCCCGCCTTCAGCAGCACCATCGTCCCCGCCTCGCGCCACCCGAGGCATAGCAAACAGTATAAAACGACGATATTGGGCAGGCCGATCCGCCCGAACGGCGGCAATATGGGCGGAATTGCCCCCTCTGCAAGCGAGAGGACAAGCATCAGTCCGAGCAGGACGCCCAAAAAAGCAATTTTCTTTCCTCTTCTCATACTCTCCCGCACTCCATATGCGGCTCGCGAACGGCTCTTTTTAACACCATGTCAACCCCGCCCCCGCCAACCACCCGCACGACCAGCCCGTTGGGCAGGCAAGCCGAGACTTGCCCCGGCCCGGAGATATACCCGGTGCGGACACAGGTCTTGTCCGGGCAGTCGGAGCGCGTAAACGCGATTCTTTGATCGCGTATAGAAAGTGTTACGCCGGGATACCCGCTTAAAACAAATTCCCTGTCCGGCTTCAGACTGCCCGACAGAATGACCTGTCCGCCGGCCAGCACTTCAAAACGCGCGCCATCCTCCTTTGCGGGCCGGAGAAAAAGCAAAAGCAGCGCCGCCAGAAGCAGCGCCGCCATTGCCAACAGGTCACGTTTGGAAACCCATTTCATCGGGTCTTTGCACGCAGTTTATCCGTTGCCTTTTTGTCGGCGTTGCCGATACGGTACCACAGCGACCCCGCCAGGCAGATGGAGGAATACGCGCCGGCCAGCAGCCCGACGGTGAGCGGGACGGCGAAATTGCGTACCGACGAGACGCCCAGGATGATAACGCAGACGACCGGCAGGAGCGTAGTGATGTTGGTGTTGATGTTCCGGCTTATCGTCTGTTTGATGCCGCGGTCAAAGATGTCGGACAGCGGAGTCTTCTGCAGCAGCCGCTTGTTCTCGCGCACACGGTCAAAGACGATGATGGTCGAGTTGATGGAGTAACCCAATATCGTCAGCATGACGGCGATAAAATTCATGTTGATCGGGATTTGGAAAATAACATACCCCGCCGCGATGATCAACAGGTCGTGGAGCAGCGCGCAGACGGCGGCGAGGCCGGAGGAGAACTGAAAGCGGATGGTGATATAGAGCAGCATCAGCAGCGACGCCACAAGGATGGACATGACGGCGGCCCGCTGAAGGTCCTTGCCGAATGACGAGCCGACATAGCCGCTTGACAAAACCTCCAAATCAGGATAGGTTTCCCGGATACGGCCGATCACGGCCTCACGCGCGGTGTCGTCAATGTCGGTCATTTTCAGCAGGACTTGGGTATCCTCCATTTTTTGCGGGGCGGACGGCTGCCGTCCGGTGACGTCGGCAACCATGTCCGCTATGCCGTTAAGCTGCTCCGCCGTCAAATCGGTTTTGGTGTCAAGATGGAAGGTGGCGCCGCCGGTAAAGTCTATATCCAGATTAAACGCCCTCACCCCAAACGGCAGCAGAACCAGGCATACGACGGAAAACAGGCAGACGGCCAGAGACGGCAGGGCGAACCATTTGAAATTCTTGATAAAGCTGAACTGAAGGCGCTGGAAACGCGGCTCCCCGAGGTCTGACCTTACGCCGTAAGCCGCCGGCGCGGTGACGCCCAGTTCCGCCATTTGTTTCAAAAGCACTCGGGACACGACCAAAACCGTGAACATCGAAAGGACAACGCCGATCAGAAGCGTAATGGCAAAGCCTTTGATGGGACCGGTACCGAACATCAGCAGTACGATACCCGCGATAATAGTGGTGATGTTGGAGTCGATGATCGCCGTCAGCGCGCGCTTGAATCCCGCTTCAACCGAGCTGCGAATCGTCTTGCCGGACCTCAGTTCCTCTTTTATCCGTTCAAAGATGACCACGTTGGCGTCCACCGCCATGCCGATGGTGAGGATGATACCGGCGATGCCGGGCAATGACAGGTTGACGCGCATTACAGACAGCGCGATGGCGACCAGCGCCGTATACAGCAGCAGCGAGATGGCGGCCATCAGGCCGGGCAGGCGGTAATAGGCGATCATAAACAGGATAACAAGCCCGAGGCCGATACCCCCGGCCAGGAGGCTGGTGTTCAGCGCGGTCTCGCCCAGCGTCGGGCCGACCGAGGAGAGCTGTTCCGTCCTCAGCTCAAACGGCAGGCGCCCGATCATGATAAAATCGGCAAATTCCCTCGCGGTTTGCGCGGCGTTGCTCCCGAATGTTACGATGCAGCCCTCGCCCTCAATGCCGGTGGACGCGAACTGGGAACCGACCGAGGGAGCAAAAACTTCCTTATCATCCATATATACGGCTATATAGTTATTGCCGTCGCTCTGCTGGGCCGCGAATTTTGTCACTTCCGTCCATGTGTCGCGGAACTCGGGCTTGAAAACGAGATCGACAAGGTGCTGGCTTACCGCTCCCTGATCAACGGCGCGGTAACCGGTTTTGGCCGATTCAACGGCATCCCCAGTCAGCCACACTTTGCCCGTATAGTCACGGAACTCAAGCTGTGCCGTGGAGCCGATCTGCCGGACGGCTTCCTCGGGGTCGGACAGGTTTGGGATCTCAATGGTAATCCGTTTTGTCCCCGACAGATACAGGTTGGCCTCGGT
Organism: Oscillospiraceae bacterium; assembly: GCA_031254575.1. Classification (GTDB taxonomy): domain Bacteria; phylum Bacillota; class Clostridia; order Oscillospirales; family UBA929; genus UBA929. Next base: position 23,311 of record JAIRUE010000032.1, read on the forward strand.
ATAGCCGAGCGCGGTCAGGCGCTGGCGGAGCATGGAGCTTGCCGTGTTCATCTCCTCCGTGCTGACTTCGTCCGCGTTGGCTTCGTAAGTGATAATGGAACCGCCCTTGAGGTCGAGACCGGGTATGATCCCCTCCTCCACTTTGGGGATCTCGAAAATCATCAGGTCAACGCCCGTGAACGCGACGGTAATCAGCAGGGCGATGATCACCAGCACCCCTAAAAATAACGCGATATTTTTGCCCATAACGATGTTGCCTCCCATGGTTTGACCCTTTGCCGCGCCGCCGCGGGAAAAGGGTTCTTTCGCAATCGCACTGAGATATTATATTATGTCACGCCTCTCTTGTCAATGGCAAAATACACGGCGGACAGGCCCTCTTAAAATGGATCAGCGACAGAATGCCCACCGGGATAAAGTAGACGCACCAAAACTCCAATATTGCCGTGCCGATCCATTCGGCTCCCGCCGTGTCCGCGCTGAACGCGCCGGTCATGGGGAGAATAAAGCAGCCCACAGCGAATATGCCGTGGATCAATAACAGCCACTTGAGCGCCTTGTCCATTTTTGTATCTACCCTGACGGTCAGCCCGGCGAAAAAGGTGGACAGCGCCATGAAGCAATACCCGAGCAGGTCGTAGTTAAAAAACAGCCCGAACTTAGAATAATCCAACAGGCTTGCCGCCTGCTCGCTGAGACTGTCAAGCCGCACAGTCGTCATTTGCGCGAAATATACCAAAATAATGACTACCGCGTACATCCCGGCAAAGCTCATCGCAATATAACCCGCCGTTTTGGATTCCGGTTTTCCGCGTTCCGCGAGGGCGCCAATAAGCGGGACAAAACTGAGCGCGATCAGCACGCTGGACAGGTAATCGCCGAACAGGAACTGAAACGGCATACAAACCGCAAAGGCTGTCACGGCGCAGATATTCACTATGGAGCTGACCGCTCCGATTTTTCTGTTCATGTTTCAAACCGCCTCTTTTTGAATCCACAGAAATTGACACCGCAGATATTTTACACCGCAGGAAAAATTTGCGCAACCCCCTTTTCTTTCCCGTGAAGATGCGGTATACTGGATGCGCGGATTTGTTTTTCATACTTTAACGCGCTGAAGGAGGCGTCTTTGGATGCTGCACAACATTGTGGAAGACCTTGTTGAGGATTGGCTCGAGAGAATCCTTGCGGAATATACCTGCTGCAAGTGCGCGAAATGCCGCATGGACATGATGGCGATGTCCCTCAACAAGCTGAAACCGCATTATGTCGTGGCGCGCGACGCGTACTCCAGAGTGCGTTACCTCGACACAAGCACCCAGAACGACATTATGATGGCCGTAGTGACCTCCGTGGAATTTATCAAAGACCATCCGAGACACGAGGGATAAACACGAACCATACGGGGACCGCCGTTTTCAGGCGGTCCTTTCACATACCGGCCGCCATGCCGCGCTGTTCATACAGGATGATACGCAGCAGATGCGCGAAGACGGCGGTGGACGCCAGCAGCAGCACAAAAATCAATTGCCCCGGCGCCAGCCCTGCGGTACGGAATACCGCGCCGCCGGTGTAGATCAGCGCGGTCTGCGCCGCCGCCACCAGCCCCATGATACCGATAAACGGCTTATTGGCCGCAAGATGGTCCGCCAGATTTACATGATGCGTACGCGCGCACAGGCTCTGGAAGATCCCCATAAACATGAAGAGGGCAAAGAAGGCGGTCATAAACTGCGCCTGCCCGGAAAACAGCTCCGCCGTGACGGGGCTTTTCAAAAACCACAGGCAGACCGCGACGGCGTAAAGGCCGCCCAGCGCGATCTCCCGCCGCATATATCCGTTGATAATGGGCTCGTCGCGCCGCTTGGGTTTTTCGCGCATATACTCCAAAAGCGCGGGCTCGCCGCCGAACGCCAGCCCGGCCAGCGTGTCCATGACCATGTTGATCCAGAGCATCTGAATGACGGTGATGGGCGACTCCACCCCGATCAGCGGGGCGATGACCGACACGCCCAGCGCGCAGAAATTGAGGGTCAGCTGAAAGACGATGAATTTGCGGATACTTTTGAAGATCGTCCGCCCGTAGCGGATGGCTTTGGCGATCGACAGGAGGTTGTCGTCCAGGATAACGATGTCGCCGGCCTCCTTGGCAACCTCCGTCCCGCTGCCCATCGCAAAACCGACGTCGGCGCGTTTGAGCGCCGGCGCGTCGTTAACACCGTCGCCGGTCATTCCCGTGACTAATCCCATCTGCTGCGCGACACGGACAAGGCGGCTCTTGTCCCCCGGGAGGGCGCGCGCCACCACGCGCAGGCGCGGCAGCGCTTCCCCGAGTTCCTCGTCGCTCATGCGGGCCAGTTCGCCGGATGTCAGGATCAGTCCGTTATCCCCGTCCAGCAGATGTGTTTTCCGCGCGATCGCCCGTGCCGTCGCTTTCGCGTCGCCTGTGAGCATCACGACCTGTATCCCGGCGTTTTGGATCTGCCGCACGCCGCCGGCCGCCTCGGCCCGCACGTCGTCCCTTACCGCGAAAATCCCGAGCAGGCGGTTGTTTTCAGCGACCGCGATCAGCCTCGCCCCTTCGTCCTGCAAACGTCCCATGCTTTCCTCCAACGCGTTTTTGCCATAGAAAACACAGCGCGGCAGGATAACTTCCGGCGCGCCCTTTATCAAAATTCCGTTTATTTCACCCGTCACTTCGGTTGACATAAACTTGTTTTTGGAGTCAAACGGAATTATTTTCCCCCGCCGCAAACGGTGCGTTACCGGGTACGCCGCGGCGTATTCCAGCAGGGCACGGTCGGTCGCGTTGCCTCCGACCGGCGTGCCGTCCGGCCCCGGTTTCCGCAGCCGGAAAGATCCCTGTCCGCTTTCGCGCGGGAAATCCCCGGACATCACCGCCGAGCAGTTATACACAATGGCGCGGTGCAATCCGGGCCACAGCGGCTGTTTGCTCAGTTCCGATAGGGTATCCGGTCCGCCGCGGCCCCACACACGGCCGGACGCGTCGATAAAATCCGTGACCTGCAGCCGGCCTTTTGTCAGCGTTCCCGTCTTATCCGTAAACAGGATATTGAGGCTCCCGGCAGTCTCAATACCCACCAACTTGCGCACCAGCACATTATCTCTCAGCATACGTTTCATATTAGATGACAGCACGACGGTGATCATCATCGGAAGCCCTTCCGGTACGGCCACAACAATGACCGTGACGGCCAGCGTCGCGGCGTGCAGCAGTTTTTCAAGCAGAAACGCCGGGTCCCGCAGCAATGCGAGAACGCGCGCCGCCTCAAACCCGCTGTCCAGCAGCAGGACATGAAACAGGTACGCCAGCGCCGCCAGCGCCGCGCCCATATATCCGAACCGGCTGATGGTTTTTGCCAGTCCTCCCAGCCTTGTTTTAAGCGGGCTCGCGCCCTTTTCCTCCTGCACCTCCGTGGCGATCTGCCCGTACACGGTCCTGTCTCCCACCGTCGTCACCAGCAAGACGCCCTGCCCCGCCACCGCCACCGTACCCGACAGGCAGACGTCCCCAACGATTTTACGCGCCTCTTTTGTCTCGCCGTTGACGGCGGACTGATCCAGCTCAACCGTCCCTCTGACCAGCCTGCCGTCGGCGGGAACGCGGTCGCCCGCCTGCAGCAGGATAAGGTCGCCCACCACGACTTCCTCCACCGTGACAACCGTAACGCCGGATTCCGTGCCCTCCCCGGTCTCCGTCGGCGGCGCGGCGCGCCGCCCGTTTTCCCGCATGACCTTACACCGGACCCTCGACGCCTCCTCCTGCAATTTGCGGAACGCCGACTCGCTCCCCTGTTCGGACAGGGTAGAAATCAGGACCGCCAGCAGCACGGCGGCCGCGATCCCGGCCGTTTCCACCCAGTCCTCCCTGTTGAACAGGAACAGCAGATTGATCGCCAAGGCGATCAGCAGTATTTTAATCATCGGGTCACCGAGATTATCGAGCAGGCGCGGGAAAAAGCCGCGCCGCTTTTTCTCCGTGATCCGGTTTTCCCCGTATTTTCTCCGAGAAGCGACGACTTCGGCTTCAGTCAAGCCCTTGAGTTCCAAACAAAGCCCCCCTTGTCCACACTATATGCGGGCAAGAGGGGAAAAAGGACAGCTAGATGACCCTTATGACGCCCTGCCGGCGTATGCGGACGGCGAGGCAGCAACCCACGCCAAAGACGGCTTCCAACCCGTTTTTATATACTTTCGTCAGATCATTGGGCACAAACGCCTGTATCGTCCCCCCAAAACCTCCGCCGTGGACACGCTGTGCGCCGCGCCTTTCGAGGATCGCCCCGGAGAGGGCCAAAGCCAGGCCGAGTCCCTGATCTTCCGGCATGAGGACATTTTGCAAATACATATACGACGACTGCCCGGACTCGTTGACAAGCCGCAGAAATTCCGCGAAATCCCCCGTCTTCAGCGCTTTGGCCTGTCCCGCTACGCGCTCGTTCTCGCGGAGGAAATGGAACGCCCGCAGCAGGGCACGGTCCGGCAGGGTATTCATCATCGAGGGCAGCGCGGCGACAAACCGCTCCAGCGACACGCCGCGCATCGTCTCCTGTCCGAGCGTCCACGCCACTTTGCGCATCTCCTGCGGTATGGCGGCGTATTCCGGCGTCAGGTCGGCATGGCAGCCGATGGGGCCTGTGATCAGCAGCGTATGCCCCGGTAACTCAAACGGGACCCGTTCGACTTTGGGACGCTCAGGGTCTTCAAAATCCATCAGCGTCAGCCCTCCGACGGCGGAAGACGTCTGATCCATCATACCGGAGGGTTTCTGGATGAAAATGTTTTCCGCAAAGTGCCCGAACCCGGCAAGCGTCACCGGGTCCAGCTTCCCCAAACCGTACAAGTGGTCAAGGATGATGCCCACAAGGTTTGTAAACGCCGCGGAGGACGACAAACCCGAGCCGGGCGGCACTTCGGAATGCGTCACGGCATTGAAGCCGCCGTAGGGGCGCCCGTCGCGCGCGAAACCGGCGCAGACGCCGCGGATCAGACGGTCGGAGGTCGAACCTCCCTCGTCGGGAGAGAGCGTTTCGATATTGACGGTGTTTTTGGTAAAGCCGACGGACTGCAACCGGATGACCGGCTCGTCGTTTTTGCACGCAAGCCCCAATGTATCCAGTCCGACAGCCCCGGCCAATACGCGCCCGTTGTTATGGTCGGTGTGGTTACCCCCGATCTCCGTCCGTCCCGGCGCGGAAAAAAGGGACACCTCCGCATCCTCACCGCCGAAATCGTCGCAAAACAGTTCTATCAGCCTTTGCACACGCCGTTTCGCCGCGGCGGGATCCCCGTAAAGCTCCGCCAGCCTGGCGTCGTATACGCCCGCTTTCAAGCCTCCGCGCAGTTTCAGTAAGGCCGGCATCCCCATCACCTTTCTTCTGCCAGCGTGACGCCGGATTTTCTTGGCACCGGCGCCGCCGCTTTTACGCGTGTCAGTTCCGTTTACTGCCCGCCCCACAGGGATCGCGGATAGATCCCCCGCTCCCGGAGCTCTGTGATCGCCCGTACCACAGCGGGCTTATCCTGACGGTAGGTCACGCCGAACCAGCGGTCTGGACTGTCCAGCACGCGCATCGACACGCGCCCGCCGGTGACCAGTTCCCCGATACGCGCCGGCAGCAGATATTCCCCCTTCATCGGGTCGAACGGCGACGCGAGGAAATCGCGGAACCCTTCGTCCAGCAACGCAAAGACGTCCGGATGGAAACCAAACATCTGCATCGAGACTACAGTGTCCAGAGGCAGCGCGCGCCAATTCTCCCCGTCCTCGGAATAGGCGGCGTCCCCCTCCCTTTTAATAATCTTCGTCCGCTCGGTCAGCCCTCGCAAAAAGCCGTCTTTTACCTCGCAGACGCCGCGGGCCACGGCGCCGTACTCGGTCAGCGTGTTGCCCAGACGGTAACCCACCATCGCGTAATCGCTGGCGGTCACGCCGCCCCGCAGAAAATCCGCCATCACCGAAAACGCGCTTTTGCCGTAATAATCGTCGGCGTTGATGACGGCAAACGGCGTGTCTACGGCCCCGCGCGCCGCCAGCACCGCCTGCCCCGTCCCCCACGGCTTTTCCCGTCCTTCCGGAGGGCGCCTCCCGTCCGGCAGGTCGTCCAGCTCCTGATAGACGTACCGCACGCCGGCCTGTCTGCGCAGCCGCCTGCCGACTTTTTCCTCAAAATCCCGTTCGATGGCGCGTTTGATGATCAGTATGACGGATTCAAACCCCGCGTCCAGCGCGTCGTAGATCGAAAAGTCCAGCAGTACCTCGCCGCGCCCTGTGACCGGCTCCATCTGCTTGAGGCCGCCGAAACGGCTCCCCATCCCGGCCGCCATGACCACAAGGCTCGGTTTCATAGGCTCCTCCCCCGGGGCGCAGCCCCAAACTCCGCTAAAGAAACCTTTCGTAAAAGGTTTCTTTAGAAATTTTCAAAAATGTTTGGCGTTTTTCTTTTTGTTCAGCAGCTCCAGAAACAGCTCCTCGTCAAACGGGATCTCCACCGTCCTGTCCAGCCAGCTCGACAGGTGCATGGCATTGGACAGCGTAAGGCCGGAAATCCCCTCGCTCCCGTGGGCGACCAGCGGCTCCCCGCGCAGAATATGCGCGGCAAACGCGTTCAGCACCCCCACGTGCTGCGGGTTTTGGCCGTCCGTCTCGATTTCCTCAACCGTATGCGGCGGATTGGGAAAGCTCTCTCTGACGGTTTTGCAGTATGTACGCTCATTCTCGGCAAGCCGCCACAGGGTCAGCCGGTTGTTCTCGCAGACGAGCTTGCCGCCCTCCAGCGTTATCTCAAACCGGTTGGTGCCGGGCGCGTCGGCGGTGGAGGTGACAAATACGCCGGTCGCGCCGTTTGGATATTCAAGATAGGCCGTCACGTCGTCCTCGACTTCGATGCTGTGCCACTTGCCCTCATGGCAGAACGCGCGGACGCGCGCGGGCATCCCGCATATCCACTGAAGCAAATCAAGATTGTGCGGACACTGATTGAGCAGTACGCCGCCGCCCTCACCGTCCCATGTGGCGCGCCAGCCGCCCGAATCGTAATAATACTGCGGGCGGTACCAATCTGTGATGATCCAGTTGACGCGTTTAATAGCGCCCAGCGACCCGGAACGCGTCAATTCCCTCATCTTCCGGTAAACGCAGTTGGTGCGCTGGTTGAACATCATGGCATAGGCAAGATCCGGGTGCCTTGCCGCTTCCCCGTCCATCTCCCGCACCTGCTTTGTGTAAACGCCGGCCGGTTTTTCGCAAAGGACGTGCCTGCCCGCCCGGAACGCGGCAACGGCCAGCTCGGGGTGCTGAACATGCGGCGTCGCAATCAACACGGCGTCGCATTCGCCGCTCCCGATCAGCTCCTCTCCCTCCGCAAAAATAACGGCGGACGCGCAGCGCTCCTTTGCCCACAGGCGTCTCTCCGGGTCCCTGTCGGCCACGGCGGTCAGCTCAATTTCGGGCGTACGCCCCCCGGTGATATGCCCGATATGGCTTGAGCCGATATTGCCGGAACCGATGATGCCAAGTCTCACTTTACTCATAATAGGAATCCCCCGTGTTTAGAAAAAGGCGGGTATTCCGACCCGCCTTACCTTATTTTTTGTTAAATATGCGGAATATGGACTCAAACGGGTCTTCCTCCGGCGGTTCTTCCTTCGCCGGCGCTGCGGCCGCGGCCGGGAACGGCGCCACAGGCTCCGCCGCCGCCGGCTCGGACTGCGCCGCCTGCGGCGGTTTTGCGGCGTTCATCGAAACCGTATAAAGCCCGTCGTCGTGGCCGATAACGCCCTCGTCAAAGCCGGTCGCTATGACGATGACGCGGATCTCATCGTCCATGTTATCGTCGATCGCCGCGCCAAAGATGATATTCGCGTCATGATGAACGGCGCTTTTGACCATATTGGCGGCCATTTCCACATCGTCCAGCGCGAGGTCGGCGTCGCCCGTTATGTTGATGATAACGCCCTTGGCGCCGTTGATCGTCGTCTCCAGCAGCGGGCTCTGGATGGCCTGGCGGCTCGCCTCCTCCGCCTTGGCCTTTCCGCTGGCGTTGCCCACGCCGATGTGCGCGTAACCCGCGTCGCGCATGATGGCGCTCACATCGGCAAAATCGAGGTTTATCAGCTGGGTCGTGTTGATGAGGTCGGAAATGCTCTGCACGGCCTGCTTGAGCACGTCGTCGGCAATTTTGAAGCCGGTGGCGAACGAGATTTTCTCCGTCGAGACCAGTTTTAAGCGCTCGTTCGGGATGACGATCAGCGAGTCGACGCGGCTGCGCAGTTCCTCAATGCCAGCCTCGGCCTGCTTCATGCGGTGGGGCCCCTCGAAATGGAACGGCTTTGTGACAATCCCGATCGTGAG
>JAIRUE010000028.1 GCA_031254575.1 Oscillospiraceae bacterium
ACAGCGCCAGCGCGACAAGTATCGTATCCGTCCGCGGCGAATTGTTAACCCATAGCAGCGCGGCACCCCCTGGGATGTTTTCGCGTCCTGTCACACGGAAGCGGTAGAGTACCCGGTAGAGCGCGCCGACGACGATATGCGCAAACTTATAAAACATGGAACTCCCCCTTCCATCCGGTTCATGGCCGTCTCCTTAAGAAACAATGTAAGGCGTCAAAGCCCCAGCCGCTCCCGTATCAACCCTTCGATGATCGCGGCGCTTTGCTCAAAGGTATTGCCTGTCGTGTCAAGGAAAACCGCGTCCGGCGCGGGGCGCAGCGGCGCCTCTTCGCGGGTGGTGTCATTGTGGTCGCGCGAGAGGATGTCCTGCAATATCCTCCCGTAAGGCGGCGGCGGGCACAGACCGCCGTCCGGCTCAACTCCCCGCGAGCGGGCAATCTTATATCCCCTCTCCAACTGCTCAAACCGCCTGCGCGCGCGGTCTTCGGGCGAGGCGGTGAGAAAAATTTTGAGGTCGGCTTCCGGCAGTACCACCGTGCCGATGTCGCGCCCGTCCATAATAACGTCGTATCCCTCCGCCAGCTTCCGCTGGCGGTCCAGCAGGAACGCCCGCACCTCCGGCAGCGCGGAACAGTCGCTCGCGGCTTTGGAAACCTCATGCCTGCGGATTTCCTCCGTCACGTCGCGCCCGCCGTCAAATACGCGCTGCTCCCCGTTGACAAACCGTATCGAAAGTTCCAGCGAGCCCAGCCCCAGCGAGCCTGTCTCAAGGAAGCGCAGCCCGACCGCGCGGTACAGCGCGCCGGTGTCCGCGTAGATAAACCCCAGCCGCCCCGCGACTTCGCGTGAAATAGTGCTCTTCCCCGCCCCGGACGGCCCGTCCACGGCGACGCTGCGGTATTTCAAGCCAAACACTCCCCCGCCGCGCTTTCCCCCGCGGCATATCCCGTACTCCACGCGATTTGAAGATTATACCCGCCGGTATAGCCGTCCAGATCCAGCACCTCGCCCGCAAAATAGAGGCCGTCCCGTAATTTGGAGCGCATCGTGCGCGGATCAATCTCCCGCAAACTCACGCCGCCGCGCGTGATAACGGCCTCGTCAACAGGCCGTGTGCCGGACAGCGTGACCGGGAAACACTTGATGACCCTGAGCAGGGCCAGCCGCTCCGCCCGCGTGAGTTCCGCCGTCCGCCCGCGCGGGTCGATCCCGGCAAGAGCTATTATAACGGGAATCAGCCGCTTATGCAACAGGTCTCCCAGCGCGTTGCGCACATCCCTGGCCCCATACTTGATAAGGTCCCGGTCAAGACGGGCGGAAAGCAGCCGCTCCGTCAGCCCGGGCTTGAGATCGACGCCTGCCGACAAACCTTCCCGCCAGTGCGCCGACGCGCTCAGCACCAGCGGTCCCGACAGACCGAAATGGGTGAACAGCATCTCCCCCGGCCCTTCGCAAAACACCGCCCTTCCCACCCCGTCAAGCAGCCGTAGCGTCACGTTGCGCAGCGAAAGGCCCTGTAAAGCGGCGCAGAACGCGTCTGGGGAAACCAGCGGCACAAGGGAGGGCGAAAGCGGCGTGACGGTATGTCCCGCCCTTCCGGCCATGCCGTACCCATCCCCGGTCGAGCCCGTCTTCGGGTACGACAGGCCGCCGGTGGCTATGATAACGGGCCCTTTTGAAAAATCCGGCGCGGTCACGCGCACCTGCCTGCGTACAACACCCAGCCTTACGGTTTCACGGACCAGCGCGCTCACGACATCCGCCGCCCTGCCGCTGGCGGGAAAGACGCGCCGCCCCCTCTCTGTGACGAGGGGGACGCCCAATCCTTCAAAAAACGCCGCCGTGTCGCGCGGGGAAAAACGTGCCAGCGCACCGCGTAAAAACTTTTTATCGTTACAGTTTTCGAGAAATGCGTCCGCGCCGCAATCGTTTGTGAGGTTACACCGCCCTTTTCCGGTAATGGACAGCTTGACGCCGGGCCGGTCATTGCGTTCCAGCAGCAAAACCTGCGCGCCGCGGCGCGCCGCGCTCACGGCCGCCATCAGGCCCGCCGCCCCCGCGCCGATCACCGTGACGGCCGTTCCCCTATCCGTTTCTGATTCCGGCCGGCGTGTTTTCCGTTCATTCTCCCCGCACATATCCGATCTCCTCACGGCTCAAAACCCGCCATTGTCCGGGTTTCAGCGCCCCTAGCAGCAGTTTCCCCTCGCGTACGCGGACCAGTCTTGTCACTGTCAAGCCTTGCGCTTTACACATATTGCGAACCTGATGCTTTTTCCCTTCCGTGATGGTAACGGTCATCTGCCCGCCGGACAGCACCGTCACCCTGTACTCCTTTTCTATCCCGGAAGACGGATGGGTGAGCCTGCGCACCGCTGCCCCGTCATTGGTCATCAGCAGCAGGCCCTCCGAATCCCTGTCCAGACGCCCGACCGGAACAAGATACCCCAACTCCTCCGGCAGCAGACCGCGCACCGTTTTCTTCGCGTGGTCGTCACGCAGGGTGGTCGTCACCCCGCGCGGTTTATTGAGCAGTATGTAAACCAGATCGGGGGGCGCGGGCAGCGGCCGGCCCGACACGGTTATGCGCTGCGTTTCGGGGTCGGCGCTGTCGCCCAGCTTGGCCGCAACCCCGTCTACCGCAACCTCTCCCCGCGCGATGACCGCCTCGGCGGCGCGGCGTGACATCAGTCCCCGTGACGATATGATTTTTTGCAGCCGTTCCCTCATCCGTTGACCTCCGCCAGCAAGGGGCATTGCGACAATATCCTGCCGTCTAATACGGCCGTCAGCCATCCGACCCGCTGTCCCGGAATGACCGGAGCCCACAGGTAGCGCGGGAGCATGACGGACACATTCAGCTCATCGGCTTTCTCTTTGGGCAGAAGAACGCGCAGCGTCCGGGCGCATCTCACCGGCAGATTGCCGCCTCCCCCGCCAAACAGAGGGACGGAGGCGAGCGGCGCGTCTTTTTCACAGACCGCCCGCAGGGTATAATGCTCAAAGCCGAAGTCGAGCAGCGCCGTATGGTCGGCCCAGTCGCTGTGGGCGTTGAGCGTCACCGCGATGAGGCGCATCCCGCCGCGTGTGGCGCTGGAAACGAGGCACCGTCCGGCATCCACGGTATACCCTGTCTTTACGCCGTCCGCGCCCGAATACGACCACAGCATCCGGTTGTGGTTTTTGATGGTGATCCCGTTGATCTGCGCGTATTTGCTCGAAACGACGCGTGAAAACATCTCGTTTTGTAATGCCGCGCGGGTCAGCAGGGCCATGTCCCGCGCGGAGGAATAGTGGTTTTCTGCGTTCAGTCCGTGGGGGTTGCTGAACCGCGTATTTTGCAGACCCAGCTTCGCCGCTTTTTCGTTCATTTTCCCGGAAAACGCCTCCACGCTGCCCGCGCAGTGGATCGCCAGCGCCACCGCCGCGTCGTTGCCCGATTTCAGCAGCAGCCCGTACAGCAGGTCACGCACCGTAACGCTCTGCCCCGCCGTCAGGTACATCGACGACCCCTCCACGCCCACCGCCTCTTCCGGAATCTCAAGGGTGTCGTCGAGGTTTGCGAGTTCCAGCACGACAAGGCCCGTCATGATCTTAGTGGTGGAGGCGATCTGACGCCGTCCGTCGGCATTTTTCTCAAAAAGCACCGTTCCCGTCTCGGCATCCATCAAAACCGCGCCCGCCGCGGACACGGACGGGACGGTCTCATTCGCCGCGGATACGGACGGCGCCGTCAGCAAACATACGGACAATAAAGCGGCAGCGAACATTTTCATACCGGCTCACCTCAAAAGGAAGTGTGCCCTGTGCCATGCCGTTTCATAATCGGTAGATTCTGGCTGCGCCGGGTATCAGTCGTCCTCTTCCTTCTTCTTGCGCTTCTCAATGAACGCCTCCGCCTGTTTGAGCACCTTGGGGATCATATTGACGACTTTATCAAACGTGGTCTCCGATTGCCCCGAAACCGGCAGCAGCCGGACATCCCTGTCGCTGACGATCAGGAACGCCACCGGGGACACTTTGACGCCTCCGCCTCCCCCGCCGCCGAAACTGCCGTTGGCCCCGTACTCCGATCCGCCGGAGCCGAAGCCCATTGACAGGCGCGTCACGGGGATGATGGTGGTGCCGTCCGCCGTCGTGACGGCCTCGCCGACGATGGTGTTGACGTCCACCATCTCGCGCAGGCCGGCCATCGTCGCCGACATCAGATCCGCGATGGTTTTCTTGTTTTCCATGAGCCTATACCGCCTTCCCTGGATTTGTTCCGGACGCCGGGAGTCTCACCGCGGCGCCCAGTGCCGCGAACAATACCGCGATGGAACGCCCGAGCGAAATCGTCACGGCCAATTCGCCCTCCCACCGGGTCCTGTCAAGATCAAAGTCCAACGCGATCTCCACGCGCTGCCTTTTGACGCGAAAGGCCCCGGTCAGCAGCGGGCGCAGCGTGCCCCAGGCCATGTGGAGCCGCCCGTACAGCAGCGCGGCGTCGCAAGGGTCGTTCCCGCCGGCAACCGTCATCCGCAGGCGCAGGCGGTCAACGCGGACGCCCCGCCTGACCGAGCGCAAAACGGATTTGGCAATTCCGGCCAGTCTGCCATAGGAGATTTTCCGCCCCGGTTTGGCCTCTTTCTCCTTCTTTTCCGGTTCCCGCGCTTTTTCACGCTTCGCCTTTTGCAGCCGTTTGAGCAGGTCGATCCGAAACGGCCCCGCACGCAAAATCACACGGGTCCCGCCGTCCGCCGTCCGCGCGGCGCGAAAGCCGAAGCGCGTGAAACCCAGCAGCAGCAACACAGACAGGATAATACCCGTTACAAGCATACAGTCCCCCCGAAAAAACGGATCACGGCGCGCCCGCTACTCCAATGTCAACTGCCCGTTGATCTCCGTATCCGGCAGCTCGTCCAGGCTGGTCAGCCCGAACGCCCGCAGGAAAGCCGGCGTGGTTTTATATTGAATGGGCCGGCCCGGGACATCCAGCCGTCCGGCTTCGGCAAGCAGGCCCTTTTCCACCAGTCCCGCCAGTGTCGCCCCGCTTTCCACGCCCCGTGCCCGCTCGATTTGCGCGCGCGTGACCGGCTGGTAATAGGCCGCCACGCTCAAAACCTCCAGCGCGGCGCGGCTCATCGGCGGCGGCTTGCGTTCCTCCAGGGTCTTGCGGATGACCTCTGCCAGCTCCGGCGCGGTCGTCATCTGCAGGGATCTGTCCAGCCGCACCAGACGGACCCCCCGCCGCTCGAAACGGTAACGGCCCGACAGCGCCTCGGCGGCCTCCTCCACCTCCCGCGGCTCCGCGCCGAGCGCCGAGGCAAGCCGCGCGACGGTCACAGGCTCGCCGGAAGCGAACAGAACGCCCTCTACGGCTGTCTCGATCTCATGACGCTCCACGCTCCACCTTCTTCCACTAAATCAACTTCCCGGTTCCGGCACATCTCCAGCACCGCCAAAAACGCCGCCACCACCCCGGAACGGCTGCCCGCCGACAGAAACAGCGTCTCCAGCGTAAGCCTTCCCGTATCCTCCAAACGCGCCCGCACAGCCTCGATCATCGCGCGGACAGGATACGGCTCGCGTCCCACGATGCCGCTGAACAGGGCGGCCGGCGGCGGCCGGCGGAATTCGGAACGCTCCAGAAGCCGGGCGATGGCTTCGGAGAGCATGTCCGCCGTATGGATATGGGCATACCCCTCATAACGCCCCGACGGTTCGGGCGGCTTCGTCAGCAGCAGGCGGTACAGTTCGGCGCGTTCGCCCAGAAAGTCGCGGATGACCTCCATCTTCTGCCGCTCCTCCAGCGCCAGGCGCTCCTCCAGCGCCTGCTTGAGCAGGTCGATCTCCCCGTCTCCCTCCCCCGCCGCCACAAGGTTTTTACTCTTGAGATAAACGAGATGGGAAGCCATGGCGATAAAGTCGCTCGCGACCTCCATATCCAGTGTCCGCCTCGCCTCGATCCACGCGTTGAACTGCCCGCACAGCAGCGTGATCTGTAAATCCTCAATGGCAATCTTATTTTTGCCGAGCAAAAACAAAATGAGGTCAAGCGGTCCTTCAAAATCCTCCATGACCTCCTGCGGGGCCTGCACCACCTTCTCCAGCCGGAAGGTCGGCGTCCCCTCCGCAATCATATCCATACGCTTTGCATTGCTTTGGCTATGCCGGTAACAAAATTTTGCAGAAAGCCCCCGAGCGAGCCGGTCATCGACAGGACGATAAGGACAATCATGCCGTACCGCTCATACCGCATCAGCGCCCAGTAGGCGCGGTCGCTCAGAAACGCCCCCAGGACCTTGGAACCGTCCAGCGGCGGAAACGGGATCAGGTTGAATACGCCAAGCCCGATGTTCAGATAAATAACGGCTTCCAAAAACGAATACAGCGCGTAGCCGGGCGTACCGCCCCGCAGCAAAGACCAGACGGCGGTGTGCACCCAAATCCCCATCGCCAGAAACGCCATCAGAAAGTTGGAGAAAGGCCCCGCCAGCGCCGTCAGCGCCATATCGCGCTTGGGGTTATCAAAATACCGCGGGTCCACCTGGACCGGCTTCGCCCATCCGAAACCCACAAAGAGAAGCATCAGCGCGCCGATGGGGTCAATGTGCCGGACGGGATTGAAGCTCAGGCGCCCGGAGGTTTTTGCGGTAGGATCGCCCAGCGCGTACGCGGCCAAACCGTGGCAGAGCTCATGGACGATCATGCACAGCATCACCGCCGCGATGATTACGGCTACCTGTATGAGAATGTCCGTAAAGGACGCGCCGCGCATACTGTTGTACAGTCTGAAAAGCATCTTGACCCTCCTAGTTATCCAGTCCCGCCACGTCCTCCCAGGTCTCGCGGCGCACCGCCACAAACGGTTTCCCCCCGCTCACCATCACCACCGGCGGACGCGGCACGCGGTTGTAATTGGACGCCATCGAATAATTATACGCCCCCGTGCAGAGGACGGCCAGCAGATCCCCCGCCCTGACCGGCTGTACGGGCATATCCTTGCCCAAAAGCTCGTTCTCACAGCAGCGTCCGGCCAGCGTGACAATCTGCGTCTTCGCTTCCGCCGCCCGTTCCGGCAGCGTGATCTCGTACTGCGCCCCGTAGAGCACATAGCGCGGGTTATCGGTCATGCCGCCGTCCACCGACACGTAAGTACGCACGCCCGGGATCTCCTTGACGCCGCCCACCGTATAGACGGTGATCCCCGCGCCGGCGACAATGCCGCGGCCCGGTTCTATGACCAGTTCCGGCAGCGGAAAATTGTGCTTTTCAGCGGCGGCGCGCACCGCTTCGGCGGTGGCGGACACGCTCTCCCGGATACCGCGCGGACGCTGGTCCGAGGTGTAGCGTATGCCGTATCCGCCGCCGAGGTTGAGCTCTTTCAGCGTATGGGACAGCTCGTCCCGTACCTTTACCATAAACGCCGCCATCACATCGACTGCCATCGCAAACGGCTCCGGCTCGAAGATCTGCGAACCGATGTGGCAGTGTACGCCGTATAAGTCTATGCCGTCCAGCGACAGGGCCAGCCTGACCGCTTCCATTGCCGCGCCCGTTTCGATCGGCACGCCGAATTTGCTGTCGAGCTTGCCGGTCTGCAGGACTTCGTAGGTATGCGCCTCGATGCCGGGGGAGAGGCGTATGGAGACACTGGCGGTCCTGCCCGTTTCGGCGGCTATCCGTGATATGTTCCGCAGTTCCTCCGGCCCGTCGGCCACGATGCGGAGGATGCCGCTCCCGATCGCCAGCCGCAGTTCCTCCCCGGTTTTGTTGTTTCCGTGGAAGATGATCTTTTCGGGCGGCATACCGGCTTTCAGGGCGGTGTACACTTCCCCGCCGCCCGCCGCGTTGGCGTACAGGCCCTCTTCCCGCGTCACGCGGACAAGGTGTTTGCATGACAGCGCCTTGTTGGCGTATGCGACCGCCCACTTGCCGGGGTAAGAGGCGGACATCGCGCCGGTAAAGGCGCGGCAGTTCCGGCGGACCGCATCCTCGTCCATCAGATAGAGCGGCGTGCCAAACTCCCTGGCCAGCTCCGCCACGTCGGCCCCGCCGATGGTCAGGCGATCCCTTTCATTCAGTCCCAGACAATCAGAAACAAATTCCATTAACCCTGCTCCATTCGTTTGTATATTTCTTCCATAGCCTCCCGCCTGCCCGCGCCCGTCTGCGAGGAAAAAGGGATGACCGTTTCCACGGCAAGGGTTTCGCGTATCAGCGCCAGCGCGCTTGATGTCTGTGAAGGTTTTACCTTGTCGGACTTGTTTGCCAGTGTGACAAACGGCGCGCCCGCCCGCCGGAACAAATCCGCCATCTGACCATCCAGCGCCGTCGGTTTATGCCGCGCGTCGGCAACAAGTATTCCCAGCGTGATTCGTTCCGGTTTTGAAAAAAACGCTTCCAGCAGCGCCGCCCAGCGCAGTTTTTCGGCGTGGGACACCTTGGCGTAGCCGTAACCGGGCAAATCGACGAAATAGAAACCGGAGAGCGGGCGCAAAGCGTTTTCCCCGCCGTCGGCGGCCCCGGACGGACGCCGCGGCGCATCGCCGCCGATCAGGAAATAGTTCACATGCGCCGTCTTTCCGGGCGTGCTGCCCACTTTGGCAAGGTTTTTGCGGCCCGTCAGCATGTTGATGACGGAACTCTTGCCGACGTTAGACCGTCCGGCAAAAACGGCAGTCCCGCGCCCGTCCTGAATAAACTGTTCCTCCCGCGCCGCCGAAAGGACGAACTCCGCCGTCACGGCGGCGAGCCGCCGCCGGCAATGTCCGGCTTAGGCAAGAGCGAAGAGTGAAGAACCGTATCGATGT
Organism: Oscillospiraceae bacterium; assembly: GCA_031254575.1. Classification (GTDB taxonomy): domain Bacteria; phylum Bacillota; class Clostridia; order Oscillospirales; family UBA929; genus UBA929. The sequence goes on from JAIRUE010000028.1 coordinate 8,796, forward strand.
TGTCTGCCAGAACAAACCGAAGCGCGCCGCGCACGACCGGGTCAACGTCCTCCAAATTGCGCTCGTTTTCGGCGGGGATGATGATGGTGTGTATCCCAGCGCGGAACGCCGCCATGCTCTTCTCCTTCAGCCCGCCGATCGGCAGAACGCGGCCCCGCAGCGTGATTTCTCCCGTCATCGCCACGTCCCGGCGCACCGGCCTGCCCGTCAGCGCCGACAGCATGGCCACCGTCATGGTAATGCCCGCCGACGGCCCGTCTTTCGGGATAGCCCCTTCCGGGCAATGGATATGGATGTCGCGGTTTTTATAAAACGCCTCGTCAACGCCCCACGCGCCGCACAGCCCGCGGATGCAGGTAAACGCCGCCTTGGCAGACTCCTTCATGATGTCGCCCATATTGCCCGTCAGCTCTATCTTGCCGCTGCCCTCGGAAACGCCCGCCTCCACCTCCAGCACCTCGCCGCCGTACGGCGTCCACGCGAGGCCGGAAACCAGCCCGACCTCCGGCTGTCCCGGAGGCCTCTCCGGGCGGTACTTGCGAACGCCGAGGAATTCCGGAAGGCTGCGAGCCGTCAGCGTGACCTTCCGCGCTTCGCCTTCACTGTCGGCAAAACGCATGGCCGTCTTACGGCACACGGCGGCAATCTCGCGCTCCAGGATGCGCACGCCCGCCTCGCGGGTCCATCCCGCGATCATGTCGCGCAGCCCCCCCGCGGAAAAGGCGAGCATGTCTTTGGTGACGCCGTGCTTTTTCATCTGTTTGGGGATAAGGTGGCGTTTCGCGATGCGGAGCTTTTCCTCGTCGGTGTAGCTGGAAAGCTCAATGACCTCCATGCGGTCGAGGAGCGGGCGGGGAATGGTCGAGGTCGTGTTGGCCGTCGTAATGAACAGGATCTCCGATAAATCGAACGGAACCTCAAGATAATGGTCCCGGAACGCCACGTTCTGCTCCGGGTCAAGCACCTCAAGCAGCGCCGCCGACGGGTCTCCCCGGCTGTCCGCGCCCAGTTTGTCCACCTCGTCGAGTAAGACCAAAGCGTTATTGCTGCCCGCCTGCCGTACGGCGCTGATGATACGCCCCGGCATCGCGCCGATATACGTCTTACGGTGGCCGCGGATGTCGGCCTCGTCGCGCACCCCGCCGAGCGAGAGCCGGGCGAGCCTGCGCCCCATCGCGCGCGCCATCGATATGGCGACGGAGGTCTTTCCGACGCCCGGAGGCCCGACAAGGCAGAGAATCTGCCCCTTGAGCCCCGGCGCGAGCTTTTTGACGGCAAGGTACTCCAGAATGCGCTCCTTGACCTTTTCCAGCCCGTAGTGGTCCCTGTCGAGAATCCTTCGCGCGGCGCCGACGTCAAGGCGGTCTTTGGTGGCCGTCTTCCACGGCAGAGACAGGCAGGTATCGAGATAGGTGCGGATCAGCGCCGCCTCATGGGACTCGTGCGGCTGTGACGAGAGGCGCGCGGCTTCCTTTTTGAGTTTTTCCGCCGTCTCCTCCGGCAGGCCCAGCGCGTCTATCTTCGCCTCATACGCCTCCGCCTCGTCTTCCCCGCCGCCTCCGTCGCCCAGCTCGCTTCTTATAGCCTTGAGCTGTTCGCGCAGATAGTAGTCCTTCTGGTTTTTGATCAGGCGGTCGCGCAAGCGGTCGTGCAGGTCGCTCTCGATGGAGAGGATCTCCACCTCATGCGACAGGATATGATAAAGCCGTTCCAACCGCTTCGCCGGATGCGCAGCCTCCAGCACCGACTGCTTTTCCGTCGGCTTGACCGGAATATGCTGGGTGATATAATCGGCCAGATACCCGGCGCTCTCCGCGGCCTGGACGTTGATCAGCACCTCCGGCGAAAGCCTCGGCATCAGGGCGCTGTAATCCTCAAACCTGTCCTTGACCTCGCGTATCAGCGCCTCCAGCCGCAAAGAGGAGCGTTTGGGTTCTTTCAGCGGCTCCACCTCGGCGACGTTAAAAGGCTCGTCCTCCACAACGGCCCGCAGCGCGGCCCGCTGCCGCCCCTCGACCAGCACACGGATATTGTCTCCGGGCAGGCGGATGATCTGACGCAGGACGGAGACCGTCCCGACGCGGTACACGTCTCCGAAACCGGGTTCGTTGACGCGCATATCCTTCTGCGCCACCAGAAAGACCGACTGATCCCCGCGCAACGCCTCCTCCAGCGCCCGCACCGATTTGTGGCGGCCGATGTCGAAGTGGATATACATTTCCGGGAACACCGTCAGCCCCCGCAGGGCGATCATCGGTAAACGCAACATTGTCGGCTCCAGCTTCACGAGACATTTTTCTTGCTGTTGGCTTTCAGGGCGGAGGCCCCGACCGGCATGACGCGCGCCTGTATCTCCGGGTTGCGCGTCAGTTCGGGTTCGGACTTCTCCCGTATGGTGTCGGCTGTGATCACAACCCGTTCAATGGACGGGTCCATCGGGATGGCGTACATGATGTCGGTCATGACCGCCTCAATGACGGCCCGCAGGCCGCGCGCGCCGATACCGCGCTCGACCGCGAGGTCGGCAACCTCTCCGAGGGCGTCGTCGTCAAAGTCCAGAAGCACGTTGTCCATCTCAAAGAGCTTTTTATACTGCTTGACAAGCGAATTCCGGGGTTCGGTGAGGATCGCCACCAGCTCCTCGCGGGTCAGCTGGCCCAGAGGGGCTATAATGGGAAGCCTGCCCACCAGTTCCGGGATGATGCCGTATTTGAGCAGGTCGTGCGGCGTGACCTCGCGCAGCGACGCGGTGAGGTCTTTGGTCTTCCTGCTCTCCACAAGCCCCGTAAAGCCCATCGTGCGCTTGCCGAGGCGGTTTTCGACGATCTTTTCGATGCCGTCGAACGCGCCGCCGCAGATGAAGAGGATATTGGCCGTGTTGATTTGAATAAAGTCCTGATGCGGATGCTTCCGGCCGCCGGTGGGCGGCACGTTGGCGATGGTGCCCTCCAGAATCTTCAAAAGCGCCTGCTGTACGCCCTCGCCCGACACGTCGCGCGTGATCGAGACGTTTTCGCTCTTGCGCGCGATCTTATCCATCTCGTCGATATAGATGATGCCGCGCTCCGCGCGCTCGATGTCATGGTCCGCGGCCTGGATCAGGCGGAGGAGGATATTCTCCACATCCTCGCCCACATACCCCGCCTCCGTCAGCGTCGTCGCGTCGGCGATGGCAAAGGGCACGTTGAGAATCTTCGCCAGCGTCGAGGCGAAGTACGTCTTCCCGCAGCCGGTGGGGCCCAGCATGAGGATATTGCTCTTCTGCAGTTCCACATCGTCGCCGCTGTCGGCGCAGAAGATGCGTTTATAGTGGTTGTATACGGCGACGGAGAGGGCGATCTTGGCGTCGTCCTGCCCTACCACGTATTCGTCCAGCATGGCGCGTATCTCGTGAGGACGCTTGAGCGTGTCGGACTGCGCCACCGGGGGGGTGCGGTTGTAGTCCACCCCGTCGTCGAGGATAGTCAGGCAGAGCTGCACGCACTCGTTGCATATGCAGGCGCTGGGGCCCGCGATAAGCCTGCGCACCTGATCCTGATGCTTGCCGCAGAAGTTGCAGCGCACATGCCTGCGGTCGTCTCTTGGCATATCGTGTCCTTTCCGCGGTCAGGACCGCGCGGTTGTCGGAATATTTTCGCGTTTATCGTACACTTTGTCGATCAGGCCGTACGCCAGCGCCTCCTCCGCGGTCAGATAGCGGTCGCGCTCGGTGTCGGCCGCGACCTCCTCCGGCGTCTTGCCGGTGAGGGCCGAGAGGATATTGTGCATCTTGGCTTTTGTGCGGATGATGTGGTCGGCGTGTATTTTGATGTCGGTCGCCTGCCCGGACAATCCTCCGTGCAGCGACGGCTGGTGGATCAGCATCTCAGAGTTGGGCAGCGCGTACCGTTTGCCTTTCGCGCCCGCCGCGAGCAGCAGCGCGCCCATCGACGCCGCCAGGCCGACGCAGATGGTCGATACGTCGGCGGTGATATAGTTCATCGTGTCGTAGATGGCGAGCCCCGACGTGATGGAGCCGCCCGGCGAGTTGATATAGAAGCTGATGTCCTTGTCGGGGTCCTGCGCCTCGAGGTAGAGAAGCTGCGCCACCACCAGCGAGGCCGTGACGTCGTTCACCTCTTCGGATAAAAACACGATCCTGTCGTTGAGCAGCCGGGAATAGATGTCATAGGAACGCTCCCCCCGGTTGGTCTGCTCGATAACCATTGGGACTAAACTCATTGCGCCGCCTCCTCACTGTTTGTTTCCGCCGGTTTCTTTTTTGCCGGCGTCTTTTTTGGCTTTTCGCCGCCGCCGGCGGGGGGTTCCTTTGCCGGAGCCGCCTTCTTCGCCGCCGGTTTCTTCGGTTTTGATTCTTCCTCCGGCGCGCCGGACCCCGGCGGCGGCTCCTCCGGCGCGTCCAGCCTCACCGCCGTTTCGGTGATGAGCTTCGAGGCTTTGAGCGCCAACAGGTCGCGGGTCAGGGATTTTTCGGGGACGGAGCGCCGGACCTCGGCCTCGGCCATGCCGTACATCTCCGCTAGGCGGGCGTATTCCCCGTCCAGCTCGCCCTCGCCCAGCGAGAGATTCTCCAGCTTCGCGATCTTATCGAATATCAAACTGCATTTCGCGTGGTTTTCGGCCTGCGGGCGGAACTGCTCGGCAAGGGCCTTGCCGTCCGTGCCTGTGACCCGCATATAGGTCTGCAACTCCATCCCGCGCTGCCGCAGATTGCCCGCGAAGTCGTTGAGGATGTCCTCCAGATGCCTTTGGATGATCGCGTCGGGGATGTCGCCGGTGAGGGTGGAGATGATCTTTTCCAGAAGGGCGTTTTCAAACGCGTGTTCAGACTCATGCTCCCTGGCGTGAAGTATACGCTCGCGCACCGATCCTTTATACTCCTCCAGCGTGTCAAATTCGGAGACGTCCTTGGCAAACTCGTCGTCGGCCTCGGGCAACATCTTCTCCTTGACCTCGTGGATCTTACACCTGAACACAACCGATTTGCCCGCCAGATGCTCCGCGTGGTAGTCCTCCGGGAACGTCAGCTCGATGTCCGGCGCGTCCCCGGCCTCCGCCCCGATAAGTTTTTCCTCAAACCCGGGGATGAAACGCCCGGACCCCAGTTCCAGCGTCTGCCGCTCGCCCTTTCCGCCCTCAAACGGTCTCCCGTCAAGGAAACCCTCGTAATCCAGAATAACGGTGTCGCCCGTCTTCGCGGCGCGCTCCACCGTCACAAGGCTGGCGTTGCGCTCGCGCAGGCGCCGGATCTCGGCGTCAACCTCCGCCTCCTCCACCGCGGCGGGCGGCGCGTAGGCCGCGAGACCCTTATACTGCCCGATTTCGATCTCCGGATATACATGCACCCGGGCGGTGAACGTATACCCCTCCGCGCCGATCTCCTCGACCTCGACCTCGGGCCGTTCGACCGGTTCCAGCCCCCCGGCTTCGACCGCCTCCTCGTACGCTTCGGGCCATGTGTCGTTTACGGCGTCCTGATAAAAGACGCCGACGCCGTAGATGGATTCGATGATTTTCCGCGGGGCCTTGCCCTTGCGGAAACCAGGTACGTTCATCCTGCCCGCGTTCTTGCGGAACGCCCTGTCCACCGCGGCGGAAAACTCGCCCGCGCCCACCTCAACGGTCAGCTCAACCAGGCTTTTTTCTTTCTTTTCCACGCTTTTGACTGTCATTTGCAGCGCACAACCCCTTCAAGTCTATGTTGTATCCGATGTACTATATCATACAACAACGGGAAATGCCAGCGTTTTTTTTACGTTTTGCGGGGTTTGAAATAACCTCCGGGGGCGCCGCCCCGTCCGCTTGGCCGCGTCCCCCCGCGCCGGCATACGCCGGGCGTTTGCGGGGGACACCGGGACAGGTGCAATGTCCCGGCTTTTCCGCTTGCTCGGGCACAGGCAAAAAGGTAAAGCTGTGCCGTCGTTTCGCGGAGAGCGGTAAAACAGACAGGGCGGCGCCCCCGGGGATTAGGCTGTGTAAGGATTAGGTCACAATCGTTACTGCAGTCAAGCCTGCGGCTGTTATGTCTCCCACAGATGCCCCCGCTGACCTCTTCTCAAAATAACAGGCTACGGGCGCATGGTTTGTGTCATAATACAAAGTTACTGTGGTAGCGCCTGTTGTAGGATCGGTACCGGTCATCTCAGCTTGAAGAAGGGATAGATCAATCGGGGTTCGATCATCGATTCCGTCGATTTTTAGCAGCATGGCTATCGATACGATTGTCCTTGCGTCGGCCTCGTCGGCGGCCACATTGGCCCGCTCGATCACGCCGAGAATTGCCGGGGTGAGAGCCGCCACCAGAATGGCGATGATGACGATGACCACGATGAGCTCGATCAGGGTAAAGCCCTTGCGTTTGCTGCTGCGTAGCTTGTTCACAGTAATCCATCCTTTCAAAATTTGATTGGCAACCCCAGTATATCAACAGTTCGTTACATTGTCAAGCATATTTTAAGGATAGAATTAACTTTATGTTACATTTGTTGAATAGCTGTCCGCTCATGGGGTAGGCTTCCTGTATGGGGTGGGCGGTATGATGCATCAAAGGATACGCGCTCTGCGTGAACAAAGGGATCTTTTGCAGACGGAGGTCTCAAAATACCTTAACGTCACGCGGGAGGCTTATTCGATGTACGAAACCGGCAAGCGCCAGATGAATTATGAAACCCTGTGCCTGCTGGCGGATTTTTTTGAGGTCAGCACCGACTACCTGCTGGGCCGCGTCGAGGCGGTCCCGTCCTATCTCAGCGGGGAGGAACGCTTCCTCATAGAGCAGTACAGGGCCCTTGACCGGCGCGGCAAAGACACCATCAAGGCGGCGCTGGCGTTTGAAAAGTCCCAATAAACGCATGAAAACCCCCGCCCGGACGGGCGGGGGTCGCCGTGTGTCGCGCTTAGTTGCAGCAGCAGCAAAGCACCACAATAATCAGGATGATCCAAATGCAGCAGTTATCGCCGCCGAATCCGCCGAAGCCCATACCTTTCACCTCGCTTTGCCGTATTCTGCTCTATCGTATGCAGGTACGGCGGGCGGGGTTCCGGCCCTATACGCTCACATGCACGATCTTGATGTCGGCGGCTTTGATCGCGCTCTCCGAGACCACGATGTCGGTGATGATGGCGGCGTCCGCGGCCGTCATGCCCTCCTCCGGCTCGGCCACCACGACGCTGATGCCGTCCTGATTGATGAAGGCGACGCATTCGGCGAATCCCTTGGCGATGATGAGGTTTTCGATATTGGCCTCCATCAGCGCGTACTGCGCCATTTTATGGATTTCCCCGCTGGCGTTGTCGCGCACCTCCTGCGACACGCCCTCCCGCTCGGCGGCCTCGGTGAGGATCGACAGCGCCGTGTCGCGCGCCTTGCGGCGGGACAGGCGGGCCTCGTCAAAGTAGGTGGAGACCTCTTCCGCGGGCAAAAGATCCGTATTGCCCTGCGCGTGGCCGATATTGCCCAGGGATTCCGTGCCCAGGCCCGCCACGGGGTCGAATTCGGGGATTTCGCCGTCCTCGCGCCCGTATGACCAGCTCAGGTAGAGCGCGACGCAGACGAACAGGACGATGACCGACACGACGGCGTTGCGTTTCCAGATTTGCATAGTTTTCATCCTTTCCATATGGCTATTGTTGCCTCACGGCGACGGTGACCGTATCGGCGCGCAGGCCGGTCAGCGCGGTCACGGCTTCGAGGATGGCCGACTGCACTTTGGCGTTGCCCGCGCCGTCGCAGACGACCAGCGCGCCCTGAAACCGCGGGTATATCCTCTTGGTGACGATGGGGGCGGCGCCGGCCAGCACCGTTTTGGCCTGCCGCTCGTCGTCCCACATATGTACCGTCCCGTCCTCCGCCTCGCGGCGGCTGCGGGTGTCGGTATCCTGAACGACCACCACCTCCATGTCGGTCCTGAGCGTCAGCATGACCTCCACTCTGCCCGCCCCGCTGATGGACGAGAGCGTGCCGGCGAGTTTCCGCTCCATCGCGGCGAGGTCGAACGTCCCGCCCGCCGCCTCCGGGATTTCCGTATCCGGCGGGGGCCCCGCGCCCCGGGGCCACAGCAGCAGGAGCAGCCCGGCGAGGACGACGATGAGCAGCGCGCCGTATTTCCTCAGCGGCGTCAGGGCGTTTGTCACGGCTTGCGGTATCTTCACGGGCCGTCCCTCTTTTCTGTCTGGCGTACGGCTGACTGCGCGTAGGTCTGCCTCCCGGGCGGGATGCCGAGGTCGCTTTCGATCATCGCGGACAAGGCGCTTTTCGCGTGTTCCGGCCTTTCGGAGCGGACGGTGACGGCCCACGGTTCGGGATAGCCCTCCCCCGTCCGGCACCGCGCCGTGACCGAAACGGTCAGGCCCACAGCTTGTGCCTTGTTCACAATATATGCGGCGGTCTTCTCCTCTATGATAGACGCCAAAAGTTCTTCCCCGGCCGGCGCGGTCCCCGCCGGCGCGGCCCAAAATGTCCCGTACTCCGCGTCCGGCGCGGGGAGCGCCGCCCACCCCGCCAGCGGGCGCAGGACGGCCGCCGCCAGCAGCAGCGCGGCGGCGATCCGGACCGTTTTCTGCGCCGCGCCCGGCGGCGCGAGGGTCAGCGCGAAAACGCCGGCCATCGCCGCCCCGGCCACCCCCAGAAACCATGCGCGCAGAAAATCCATGCCAAAGGACCCCCTTCCTCTTATATAGATACGGGACACGCCGCGAGGTCAGCCCGCGGCCATGACCGTGGACACGAGCGAGATGATTAGCAGAAAGGCGGACGCGGAAACCAGCCCCAGCATCATCGAGTACAGCCCCGCTATGCTGTCCGCGTACCCGGCCAGCGCCTCCCCCCCGACCGTACCGGCCAGCGCCGCGCCCAGCTTCATGCAGAGA
>JAIRUE010000050.1 GCA_031254575.1 Oscillospiraceae bacterium
GTCTCCCAGATCGCGCAATCCTCCGACGAACAGTCGGCGGGCATCGCGCAGATCAACAAGGGGATCGACCAGGTGGCGCAGGTGGTGCAGCAGAACAGCGCGACGGCGGAGGAAAGCGCCGCCGCCAGCGAGGAGATGAGCGGACAGTCCGAGATGCTGGAGGGGCTGATTTCCCAGTTCAAGCTCAAGGATGGAAGCTCAAGCCTGAAGATTGCCGGGGCTTCGCCTCAAAAGCGGATTGCCATGCCTGATACGGCTGCGGCAGACGGCGGGGGTTTTGGGAGGTATTGACCTGCCGGGCTCAGGGAAGCGCTTGCGAAAAACGCCGTTTTCCGCGGGGGCGCATAATGCCGCCCCGGTATAAAGAGAGGGCTGTTATGATGACGTTTTCTCCGGTTGCCGCCAGGCTCAAAGCAATAAACGGCCTCGACGCGGACGCCGCTCTTGCGGCTATGGGCGGGAAACATGACGTGTACGAGCGGACGGTAAGGGTAACGATCCGCTTGCTGCCGAAAACGATCGGTAAGATAGACTCCTGCATAGCGGCAAGGGACCTAAAGAATTTCATGACCGAGATTCACGGGATCAAAAGCGTCCTCCGCAGTATCGGGGCGGCTGGCCTTGGAAACGGGGCGGCACAGCTTGAAAAAGCGGCGCGGGACAATGATATGGGCTATTGCGGCGAAAATTACCCTGCTTTTAAGAAATCGTTGCTTGATTTTGTGGAGAGGGTCAATATGGCGCTTACGGACAGAACTGCCTCTCAGAAGAAAAAAATAGATAAAGCGGCTCTTTCCGCGGCGATTGGCGGCGTAAAAACGGCCGTAAAAAGCTATGACGCCGTGCAGGCGCTTAACATGGTCAGCCGTCTCTCGGGGTATTCATACAACGAGGAAATAGACGGGCTTCTGCAAGAGATTATATTCGCTCTCGAGGAATTTAACTGTGAGGGCGCGATAACGAATATTAACAAAATGGAGGGTATTCTGAATGGGAGAACATAAGGACTCGTATTGCTACAGGGTGAAAGGACTGTTTGTTCCTTATCTCACGCCTGATTCCATTGAGCAGGACATCAACCGGTATATTGACAAAATTGACCGGTATGCGGAAGAACTGGAAAACAGTTTTAACGATAACAAGGTAACGGATTTTATAAACATCCTCGATAAAATTCAGGAAATGCTGCAGTCTGTGTTCGCGAGGCAGTGCGAATCGTACGCGGTTGCGCTTATCCACACCGCGAAGCAACGGGGGCTGTCTCATTGCCAAAAAACACTGCAGCAGGCTATCGCGGAATTTTTACTGCTCTCCATCGAAATGCAGAAGGCGCAAAATCTCGGCACAACCCCCGCGCCGAAGTATAAAAATGTTGAGAAGAACGAGGAAGCCGCCCGCAATATGTCGGCGATCGGGAGGCTGATTGATGCCGGCGACTACGCAAAGGCGCAGAAGATGGCCTCCGATTTGAAAGAGACGGGCGATCCGTTCGCCAGGCTGTACGGGATGCTTGCGGCCCGTGAATACGGCAGGGCGGGCGAACTGGCGCGTGTGATGGAAGAAGAACATATCGGGCATATCCGGCAGGTGGTCAACGCGAATAAGACGGTGCTGGCCGTGGACGACATGCCGCAGATCCTGTTCAGCGTGAGTTCCGCCCTGAAAGGCCACTATAAAGTGTTCGGGGCCCCGGACGGTATGGCGGCGCTGGATATTATGAACCAACATCATATTGACCTTTTCTTTATCGATATTGAAATGCCCGGAATGGACGGCTTTGAGTTGACCAGGCGGATCCGGGCCGACGCGCGCTACGCCAAAACCCCGCTTATGTTCTTTACGGGAGTTTCGACGAGAGAAAACATCACAAGGGCCATCAGCGTCGGCTGTGATGATTTTATCGTCAAGCCCGCGTATGGCGTGACCCTGCTGGCAAAAGCCAGAAAATATCTGGATTAGGCAAAACAGCGCGTTTTCATGGAATCCGCATATGACCGGTTATGCGGTTTTTCATTGGGGACATAAAAACCGGGACTTCACGGGGACAAGAAAAGCGATTGACAATTTGCGGCGGGCTATACTATAATAATGCGTATTAACAGAGGAGGGGATACTTTTGCCGCGTGTGTTTAATTTCGCCGCCGGGCCGGCGATCCTGCCGGAAGCCGTGCTTCGCCGCGCCGCCGCCGAGATCACGGATTATAACGGGACCGGCATGTCCGTCATGGAGATGAGCCACCGGTCCAAGGAGTATATCGCTGTCTTTGAGGGCGCGGAGCAAAAGCTCAGGACCGCGATGGCGGTGCCGGACAATTATAAGGTTTTGTTTTTGCAGGGCGGCGCGACCCTCCAGTTTTCCGCCGTGCCGATGAACCTGCTCGCCCGCAAAGGGAGAGCGGACTACGCCGTCACGGGGTATTTTGCCAAAAAGGCGTTCAAGTGCGCGCAGATGTACGGGAATGTGCGTACCGCCGCCGATACCGGAAATTATTACGCGATCCCGGCGCAGCGGGAATTGTCGCCCGACCCGGACGCCTCCTATTTTCATTACTGCCACAATAACACCGTCTACGGCACCCGCTGGCCGTATCTCCCCGAAACGGGCGGCGTGCCGCTGGTTTGCGACATGTCCTCGTCGATCCTTTCCGAACCGGTGGACGTCTCCAAATTCGGCGTCATCTATGCCGGGGCGCAGAAAAATATGGGTCCCGCCGGGCTGACCGTCGTCATCGTGCGGGATGATTTATTGGATTCGCCCGCGCTGCCCGGCACGCCGGAACTGCTTACGTATAAAGCGCAGGCGGAAAACGGATCGATGATCAACACGCCCGCCACATACGGCGTCTATCTGCTCGGGCTGGTTCTGGACTGGCTGGGTGAGGCGGGCGGCGTCGCGGCGATGGAGGGCATAAACCGGAAAAAGGCGGCGCTGGTATACGACGCGGTTGGCTCGTCGCCGGTTTTTCGCTGTAAGGTGGAGGAGCGTTCCCGTTCGATCATGAATGTTGTGTTTTCCTCGGATTCGGACGAGACGGACGCTCGGTTTTTGAAGGAAGCGGCGTCGCGCGGCATGGTCACGCTCAAGGGGCACCGCGCCACCGGCGGCATCCGCGCCTCGATGTATAACGCCATGCCCCTTGAGGGCGCCCAAAAACTGGTGGAACTGATAGGAGAGTTTAAGTAGCGGCGTGTATGGCACGCCCGCGGGCGGCTGACAAGCGCCATGAACGGAAGGAGTTGTAAAAATGTCATTTAATGGGAAGAAGCTCACAAGAAAACGCGGCGGAAAGCTCTGCGGCGTCTGTCTCGGCGTGGCCGACTATCTGGAGGTCGACGTCACCGTCATACGGTTGGTGTGGGCGATCTCCGCGTTTTTTGTCGTGGGGTTTTTCGCGTATATCGCGGCCGCGTTTATTCTGCCCCTCGATGATTAAAGAACAAGAAGGAGTTGCCCCATGTCTGTCTATACCATCAAAACCCTGAACAACATCTCGCCGGTGGGCCTGCTGCGGCTGCCCGCCGGGCAGATTGCCGTTGACGCCGGCAGCGATGATCCCGACGCCATATTGGTGCGCAGCGCCGATATGCACTCCGCGCCGCTTCATGAGAACCTGCTGTGCATCGCGCGGGCGGGCGCGGGGGTCAACAACATCCCCGTAGATCAATGCAGCCAAAAGGGGATTGTCGTCTTCAACACGCCCGGCGCCAACGCCAACGCCGTCAAGGAGCTGGTGATTTGCGCCCTTTTGCTGGCCTCCCGTGACATTATGGGCGGCGTCAGTTGGGCGCGTCAGCTCAAGGGCGACGTCCCCGGACAGGTGGAGAAGGGCAAGAGCGCCTTTGTCGGTCCGGAGATCGCCGGAAAGACGCTGGGAATCATCGGCGTCGGCGCCATCGGCGGCGGCGTCGCCAACGCCGCGATCGCCTTGGGCATGGAGGTGCTGGGCTACGACCCCTATATCTCGGTAGACGCCGCCTGGGGGTTGAGCCGCAGCGTACACCGCGCCTACAACGTCAGCCAGTTGCTTGCCGAGTCCGATTACATCAGCCTGCATGTGCCTCTCAACGAGGAGACCAGGCTCATGTACGCCGATATGCTCAAGCAGGTCAAGAAGGGCGTGCGTATCATAAACTCCGCGCGCGGCGGCCTGATCAATTCGGACGAACTGCTGGAGGCCCTTGACAACGGCACGGTGACCTGCTACGTGACCGATTTCCCCGATGAAAAGGTCATCCGCCATCCGAATGTCATTCCCATCCCGCATCTGGGTTCGTCCACACCCGAGAGCGAGGACAACTGCGCTTGCATGGCGGTAGACCAGACCTCGGACTATCTGCTGTACGGCAACATCAAAAACTCGGTCAATTTCCCCGACGTCAGTCTCCCGCCCGTCAAGGGAGCCCGCCTCTGCGTCATCCATAACAATGTCCCCAACGTGATCAGCGGGATTTCCTCCGCGATAGCCGGCGCGGGTCTCAATATAGAGAACATGGTCAGTAAATCCAAAAAGGAAACGGCTTACGCCATGCTTGATATTACCGGCGGCGTGCCGGACGCCGCGATTCTCGCGCGGCTGCGGGGGAACGGGCATATCGTCCGCATCCGCGTCCTGGAAGGATAAAAATAAAAAACTTTCCCCGCCGACAAGGCGGGGAAAGCCCGGTCATATGCCGTTTATTTCGCGCTCGCGGCCCAGTCGTCCAGACCTTTCATGATCACGTCATAGGTTTGGTTGCATATCTCGGGCAGTTCGCCGCCGAAGATGCGCCTTACCTCGTCGAAACCCTGCTGGATGTATTTACGCATATCTTCCACCTTGGAGGGATCGCCGCCGGTGATGGCTTTGGCGAAATCGAGGATGCGCTGGCTGGTCTGCTTGACGCCGTAATACCCGTCCTCGCCGATGTCCTCTTTGGCCTTGGCGATGAGCGCGTTCTGCGCTTCGGGGGAGAGATCGGGGTGGAAAGAGAACGTCCCGTCGCCGTTGTCGATCAGCAGATCCCAATAGCTTTCGACCCGGCTGGGATCGAGGCGGCCGGCCATGGCGCCGTGAAACTTATTTTTGCCGTTTGCCATCAGGTTGGTGTTGACCTGATTGACGAGCTGACTGACAAGGGTTTGCAGGTTTTGTATGTAAGCCCTGTCTTTCATCCGGAGCGCCCCCAGCGTGGCGTTGTCACGCGTATAGAGCGTTTTCCCGGTGTCGCCGCTTTTTTCAAAAACAGCGGCTTCGTCTCCCGGGGTGGATTGTACGGCTGCCGCCGCTTCATTGTTAGCGGGCGTGGCCGCGGCGCCCGCGGCCGGTGTTCCGACAGGATCGGCGCTGTTGTTTACCCCTGATACTCCGTTCATTTCGGTTCCCTCCGTTCATTTATTAGCGAGTTCCCTCGTGTAGGTTATCGAAACAGCGATTGAAAACCTTTAGCTTTTATGGT
>JAIRUE010000057.1 GCA_031254575.1 Oscillospiraceae bacterium
GCCGTGACCCAGCTTGACTTTGACGGTATACGTCCCGCACTGTTTGATCGGTTCGGCCAGCGTGACGGCATGGCGGTCGATACCGGTCTTGAACTGCGTGTTGAGAGCCTCGGCGACCTCGGTGTTGGTCACGGAGCCGAACAGGCGCCCCCCTTCCCCGCACTTCGCGGACACGGCGACGCTTCCGCCTTTAAGGACCTGCGCGAGCTCCAAAGCCCTGGTCTTATCCTGCTCCAGCTTTGCCGCCCTGGCCTTTACCCTGCCCTCATATTCCGCCAGCGCGGACGGCGTCGCCTCCGCGGCCAGCTTCCTTGGGAAGAGGTAATTGCGGGCATAGCCGTCGGAGACGTTGACCAGATCGCCCTTTTTCCCCTGCCCCTGCACGTCCGCTTGCAGGATTACTCTCATCATCTTTCACCAACCCCTTACATAGCCTGCGGCGGTAAATCGCCGATCTCACTCTCGTCGCAGTATTCGTTGATCGCCCGTACAAGCATTTCCAACGCTTCCGGTACGCTCTTGCCTTTCAGCTGCGCCCCGGCGATAGTCTGATGGCCGCCGCCGCCGAGCTTTTCCAGGATCATCTGCACATTGATCCTGTCCAGACTGCGGCCGGATATGTCGGCTCCCTCCTGTGAGCGGAACAATACAAAAGAGGCGCTGATGCCGATGATGCTGAGCATCTCGTCGGCCGCCTGCGCGGCGATAACGCGGTCTGCTTCGCGGTCGACCGCGGCGACGGCGATGTTGGCGCGGACAATGCGCGCGCAGGTGACGATCTCATACCGCTCCATCGAGGATTGCATGTCGTTTTGGAACAGCCTCTTGATTTCCACCGGGTCCGCGCCCGCGCCGCGCAGGAACGCCGCCGCCTCAAAGGTGCGCATCCCGGTGTGCATGGTGAAACCCTTGGTATCGAGCACGATGCCCGCCATCATGGCTTCGGCCTCACAGCGCAGCAGGTCGCCCGGCTGACAGAGGTATTGCGTCAGTTCGCAGACCAGTTCGCTGGCAGACGAGGCGTAAGGCTCGTGCATGACCAGCACGGCGTCGTCAATATAATTGGCCGCCCGCCGGTGATGGTCGATGACGGCCACACGGGTTACGGAACGCAGCAGAGCGCCCGACTCCACGATCTCGGGCCGGTTGCAGTCCACAACGACCAGCAGCGTCTTATTGTCGGCGTGCAGCAGAGCCGTCTGCTCGTCAATGAAAGCCCCGGCGTACGCCTCCTGTTCGCGCAGCCTGTCCAGTAACGCCTCCGCCATCGTCTTCGTTTGGTCGATCACGATACTGGCTCGCTTGCCGCACTTGCGGGCAATGCAGACCACGCCGGTGGCGGCGCCCAGAGAGTCAATGTCTGAAAAAGCGTGCCCCATCACAAACACCGACGAACTGTCCGCGATGACGCGGGACAGGCTCGTCGCCACGACGCGGCTTTTGACTTTGGTGCGTTTTTCGACCTCCTTGGAGCGCCCGCCGAAAAACTCAAATTTGACCCTGTTCTTGACGACAGCCTGGTCGCCGCCGCGCGAAAGCGCCATATCAATGGCAAGCTGGGCAAAGGAAAAGTTCTCGGCAATGCTCTCCCCGTCCCGCCCCAGTCCGATGGAAAGGGTCACGGGAAGACCGGACGATCCGGTCACGGAGCGCACGCTGTCGATGACGGAGAAACGGTGCTCCAAAAGCCCCGCCATTTCACGCTCCTCAAAAAGGAGGAGATATTTGTCGCGGTCGTATTTGCGAAGCAGGCTGTTCAGAGGGATTGCCCAGGCCGTTATCTTTTCGTCAACGGCAGCTAAAATAGACGATTTTTCCGATTCTGTCAGGTTTTTCATACATTCCTCGTAGTTATCTATCATAACGACCGAGACGACCGGGCGGGACAGCCTGTATTCCCGCCGCAAGCCCACAAGCTCCGTGACGTCCACAAAGTAGAGCGACGCCAGCAATTCGCGCCTTTCCCGCCCGGAGGCCGGCCGTACCAGGCTGCCGTAAACGGTATAATTTCTGCCGCACAGCAACGCGTCGGCGCTCCCTCCGGAACGGCCGAGCCACTTCAGGTCGAATCCGGGCAGTATGTCGGAGAGGCGTCGGGTAAAAAAGCGCTCGCGCAGCCCCGCGGCGGCGAGAAAGGGGTCATTGGCCCAGATCACTTCCCCGGTCTCCACTTTGAGCACGAACATGGGGATAGGACAATGCGCGACGCTGTCCTTTCCGGCGACGTCTATGTTGGTGGCCAGCTGATCGATGTAGCGCACGATGTCGCGCCGCCGCCGGACGATCTGGCGGCGGTAAATCAATCCGGCGATGACGATCAGCGCGCCTTCCGCAACCGCGACCGGAATGGAAAAATACGCCGTTCCGCCGGCAAAGGCGATCAGGAGTACAAAAAACATCCGGTTGCCCGGCGACAGTATATTCTTCAGTCCGCCCAAAGCGCCGCTACCCCCTAAAATCCGATACAGCCTATCCTACGGCGACCATCTCCATCGGGTCCAGCTCATAAAACGCGCCGGACACCTCAACGGTCATTCCCCTGCCCCATTCGTCTATCTTTTCCGAAAACGCCTCGAACGCGCAGGAATACCAGATTTCTTCCCTGTTCTGCTCAAACCATTCCCTGTCCTCCGGCAGCCTGAGGATGATGTAAAATCCCTCGTCCGTAGCCACCACCTCGCTGATTTCTCCCTCTTTCAACGCCGACATCGCCGTATCGAAGGCCGTCCCTATCATCCCAAACGGAACCGGCATCCCCCAAGGGCTGAGAGACATGAGGTAATCCTGCCCGTAAAGTTCCACCATCCCAAAAAAATCTTCACCGGAAACCGCTTTGCGGCGCAGCGCCTCGGCAACGCTTCTCTGCGTCTCCCACTGATCCCCCGTCAGCATTTCGCCGTATTCGTCGGTGGCTAAGAGGAAAATATAGCTCACGGTGACATAATTGCCTGAATAATACGTCCACAGGGCGTCTTCGCCGGGCGCGTACGGCCCGCCCGGCCCAAACAGGCCGCTGATCAGCTTGTCACGGAGAGCCGGAACCGTATAGGCGTAAAAACGGTACGTCTCCTCAGTCAGGCCGGCGGCGCCCATCGCTTCCAAAAACGCGTCCCATCCGCCCCATTCGTCGATCTCCCAGGTCACCGCCCAGTCGATCCCGCTCTCTTCCTCCTCGGTCAGCTCATATCCGAGCTCCGCGGCCTTTGCGGCCGTGACGTGGGCGTTCACCGCCTGTTCCAGCGCTCTGTCCAAAAAGTACCGCCGTGCCGGAACGCTTTCGATACGCCCGTCCCAGTCGATGTCGCGGAAAAGGGAATATTCCCCGACCACATAACCCAAAAGGTAGGCGATCTCGCCCCGTTCCAGTTCCGTCCCCGCGATGGAGAGCAAAGAATCGCCTTCCCCGGAGGGGGAGGCCGGAGGGTCAACGCCGTCGCAGGCGCATAACAGTGCCGTCAATATGGCGCACAGGACCAAGGCTTTGAACCCACGCATACCCAATTCCCCTATCGTCTCTTCTATAGTCCGCCCAGCTTTCCTCCCGCGGCGGAGCGGTTATGTACGGGAGCGCCCATCACTCTGTAAGCATTTCCCATACACGCTGCAATATCGTCTCCGCATCCTTCTCAAAACGCCGCTTCAGAGCCGCCGCCTGCTTTTCCCCGCCCGTTTGCAGCCGCAGTTCCAGCAACGGCGTAACGCCGTCGGTCAGCACGCCTGTGAAGTAGGCAACGCCGTCCGCCGACTCCGCTGAGGCGGACACGCAGCGCGCGCGCATCTGCCTGTCGCGCACCGCCGCGCCCTCCTCCGATACGGCGCGGCGCAGAGCGGCCGGAAGCTCGCGTCCCGTGATTTCGGCGACCTCCTCGCCGCGCGGGGCCAGGCGCACAGTTTCCCCATCCCGCGTCAGCAGCCCGTTGCCGAGCAGAGCCGTCAGCGCGTCCGCGAAAACGAAATAATCGGCGTTGTCGTCGAGCAGCGCGAGCCTGACCAGTTCCCGTTCGCCGACGGCCTCGCCGACAGCCCGCAGGGCATATACGATCAGCTTCCGCATATCCGGCTCTTCGCCGGAAAAACCGTAACGAGACATGAGACAACGAATCCCCTTGTCTTTTTCTACGGCAACAGCATAACACATACTTGCCAAAAACACAAGAACTATGTTATGATTAGCGGAAAGCGCGACATGGAGGGATGACCATGCCAAAAGAGCTTGGCAAGACATATCAGCCCGGGGACGTGGAACCGTCCGTATACGCCATGTGGATGGACGGCGGGTATTTCAAACCCCGTAAGGGCAAAAAGCCGCCCTACACCATTGTGATACCGCCGCCCAACGTCACGGGGCAGCTCCATTTGGGCCACGCCTTCGACAACACCCTGCAGGACGTGCTGATCCGTTACAAACGCATGGACGGCTATGAGACGCTGTGGATGCCCGGGACCGATCACGCCGGTATCGCCACGCAGATCATGGTGGAGGCGGAGCTTTACCAGACCGGGGGCAAGAACCGTTTTGACCTGGGGCGGGAGGCGTTTGTTTCCCGCGTCTGGGACTGGAAGGAGAAATACGGAAACCGCATCGTCGGGCAGCTTCAAAAACTGGGCTCGTCGTGTGATTGGGACCGCCTGCGCTTCACGATGGACGAGGGACTGTCCCGCGCCGTACGGGAGGTGTTCGTCTCTCTCTACGAAAAAGGGCTGATTTACAGGGGCAGCCGTATCACCAATATCTGCGTGAGCTGTCAGACCGCCCTCAGCGAAGCCGAGGTGGAGTATGAGGAGCATGAGGGGCATTTATATTATATCCGG
>JAIRUE010000002.1 GCA_031254575.1 Oscillospiraceae bacterium
CCTCTGGGGCGTTTTCCGCCGCTTTCACCATAAGTTCTGGGTCTACGGCTCGCAGATGAACTCGATGGTCAGCGACTCCGTCAACGGTTCCCGCGTCATCAAGGCGTTTGCCCGCGAGGATGAGGAAACCGGGCGCTTCTCCGCCGTCAGCGGCAAATTTACCGATGTGGACATACAGTCCTGGAACGTGGGCTCCACGTCCTTCCCGCTGATCTATCTCTTCATGTTCGCCGGGCAGATCGCGGTCACCGCTTTTGGCGGCGTGATGGTCCTCAACGGGGAGATCTCGCTTGGCACCCTGCTGGTTTTTATCGCCTACCTCACCATGCTTTACGGCCCGCTGGAATTTATGTCGTGGGTTTCCAACTGGTGGGCGCGGTGCGTCGATTCGGCCCAGCGCGTCTTTGAGATCATCGACGCCAAACCCGACGTGGCGGAACCGGAGAATCCCGTCAGACCGGAGACGCTCAAAGGCGACATTGAGGTCAGGGGCGTGTGGTTTGAGTATGACCCCGCGACGCCCGTCCTCAAGGGGATGGACCTCACGGTCCGGGCGGGCGGGATGCTCGGCGTCGTCGGCAAGACCGGCGCGGGGAAATCCACGATCGCAAATCTCATAGCCCGTCTCTATGATGTGACCGCGGGCGAGATCCTGATCGACGGCGTAAACGTCAGGCGGCTTCCGCTGACCCTGCTGCGGCAAAACGTCGGCATCGTGTCGCAGGACATCTATCTCTTTATCGGCACCATCGCCGACAACATCCGCTACGCGCGGCCGGACGCGTCCTTTGAGGAGGTGATCCGCGCGGCCAAGGCGGCCAGCGCGCATGAATTTATCATGAACCTGCCCGACGCTTACGAGACGCGTGTGGGCGCGGGCGGCGAAGACCTGTCCGGCGGCGAGCGCCAGCGTCTCAGCATTGCCCGCACGATCATCCAGAATCCCAGGATCCTCATTCTGGACGAGGCGACCGCCGCGATGGACACCCAAACCGAGGCGGCCATCCAGGACTCGCTCAACAAACTGCAAAAGGGGCGCACCACCATCGCCATAGCCCACAGGCTGTCCACACTGCGCGACGCCGACAGCCTGGCCGTCATCAACGACGGCAGGGTCGTGGAAACGGGGACGCACGCCCAACTGCTGGCCCAAAAAGGCGAGTACCATAAACTGTACACCATTCAGCTGGAAGGGCTTAAAACCATCCAGATGGATGATTAAGGAGGGAAACGATGGAGACGCAAACCACACTGACCGGCCTCGCGGAGGCGATAGACCTTGGCGTCATGGACCCTTCGGCGGCCGAATTCTTTGAGACGCCGGGCGGCTTTACCGGCCTGCGCTACAACGGCGTGGAGTATAAGCGCGTATCGCTGCGGAGGGCCATGCCGATTGCCGAGCCGTCCGGCTACATATCGGTGGCGGACCATGAGAACAAGGAGATATGCGTCATACGCTCGCTCTCCGACCTGAGCGGCGGGCAGCTCCGCATTGTCAGCGGCGAGCTTGACCGCCGCTACTACTGCCCGGAGATCGCCGAGATTAAATCGGTCAAGGATAAAATGGGATATGTCTATATGGAACTGCGCGTCACCGGGCGGGGCCGGATATACGACAAAAACTGCGCCGTCAAGGACGTCAACAGAAACATCCGGATGCTCGGCGACGACAGGCTGCTCATCTTCGACGCGGACGGCAACCGCTATATCGTGCCCTCACTTGCCGCGCTGGACAAAAAAAGCGTCAGAAGATTGGAGCCTTATCTGTTTTAAGAACTGCTCCGCCGCCCGGCGGGCGCGCATGGGGCGTGACACAAATTAGAGGTGCTATATGTCAGAAGTATATACATTCGCGTACGATTTGGACGATGCCATGCGCCCCTGCGGCGGGTCCCTGCGTTTCTCCCGGGACGGCAGGGTGTCCGCGCTGCTGGACGGGGTGGTGCTGTTCGGGCTTGACCTGGACGGCGCGGAGGAGGCCTCCGTGCTCGCGGGCGTGGGCTGCGGGCTGGTGTTCCTCAAGGGGAAAGACGGGGAGGAGCGGGTGCTGTGCCGCTTTTCAATGTCCGGGCTGGTGCCCGCCGGGGAATTTTGTAAGGTGGTCAACTACTACATCCAGACAGGGACGGCGGTCATTCCCGACGAAAAGGAAGAGCGGGTCTGCGCCAAGTGCGGCAAGCCGCTTATGGAGGGCATGTCGGTGTGCCTGTTCTGTTACAACCGGACGAGCCTCATTAAAAGAGTGTTCGCGCTGCTGCGCCCGTTCTGGCGCACAATGGTGACGACACAGGCGTTCATGGCTCTCTCGTCCGTCTTATATCTGCTTGTCCCGCTGTTCAACCGCATCCTGATCGACCGGTATCTGGAGCCGATGACGGGGCCGGCGGCGCATGTCCTGATGCTGGCGGGCGCGATGCTGCTGGCCCGCTCCCTGGGCGAGGTCATTTTCGTCCTCAGCTCACGCGTCTATAACCGCGCCAGCATCGGTTTTGCCAATCACCTGAGAACGCTGGCCTACGATAAGCTCCAGCGCCTCTCAATGAATTCCCTCTCCAAACGCACCCCCGGCGATCTCATCCGCCGCGTGATGGAGGACACCAACACCATCAAGGACTTCATCACCGATATGGGGCGCTGGGGCCTGGAGCAGGCCGTCATGTTCATCATCGTTCTGACGATCCTGCTCTTCACAAACCCGTGGCTGACGCTGCTTGTGTTCCTCCCCATCCCCGTGGTGGCGGTTGCCATGTCGCGCTTTTGGAATTTCATCCAGATCCGCTATGAGCGGCAGTGGAGGCGCAGCTCGCGCTGCAACTCCATCCTGCACGACATCATCAAGGGCATACGCACCGTCAAGGCGTTCGGCAACGAGGACAGGGAGATACAGAAATTCGCGTATGAGACGCGCAAGCTCGCCGAGGTGTCCTCAAGCAACGAACGGCTGTGGGCGCTGCTCTTTCCCTCCATGGTCTTCTTCACCGGTATCGGGGAGTTTCTGGTCCTCTACTTCGGCTCGGATTCCATCCTCAAAGGCGGCCTCAGCGTGGGCGTGCTGGTGCAGTTCACCATGTACATCACCTATGTCTACGCGCCGCTGCGCTGGCTGGTCTCGTTCCCGCGGTGGCTTGCCGACGCGATGACCTCGATGGTGAAGGTGTTTGAGATTTTGGACGAGGAGCCGGATATTCAGGGCAAGGAAGAGCCGGAGGACGTGCCGCTGACCGGCGGCGTGCGCTTCGACGGCGTGTCGTTCGGGTATAAATCGTATGAGCCGGTGCTGAAAGACGTAAGCCTTGAGATCCGGCCGGGCGAGATGATCGGCGTCGTCGGGAAATCCGGCGCCGGGAAATCCACGCTGATTAACCTCCTCATGCGGCTCTACGACCCCAACGCGGGCAGCGTGAGGATCAGCGGCGCCGACCTGCGCGACATGTCGCCGCGGCATCTGCATGAGAACGTGGGCGTGGTGTTTCAGGACACGTTTCTCTTTGCCGGCACGGTGTATGACAACATCGCCTACGCCAAGCCCGGCGCGTCGGCGGAAGAGGTCATCATGGCGGCGAAAGCCGGAGGGGCGCACGACTTCATCATAGCCATGCCGGACGGCTACAATACCTTTATTGGTGAGAACGGCCACACCATATCGGGCGGCGAGCGCCAGCGCCTGGCTATCGCGCGGGCCGTCATCAAAGACCCGCCCATCCTCATCTTCGACGAGGCGACCAGTTCCCTGGACGTGGAGACGGAGGCCGCCATACAGGACAGCCTGCAAAAACTGACCAAAGGGCGCACCACGATCGCCATCGCCCACCGCCTCTCCACCCTGCGCGCGGCCGACCGCCTGATCGTGCTGGACAAAGGGCGGATCGCGGAGATGGGGACGCACGTCGAACTGCTGAAGCGGAAGGGCATCTACTACAATCTCGTCATCGCGCAGCGGCAGACGGGCAAACGGGCGTGAGCTGTATTTTGGCGGCGTTGAACTTCTGAAATCCTTGCGCCGCAAAGGTTGTAAACTCTCAAATTGAACAAATGTTCATTTTGTTGAACAAAACGAACTGAGAATGAGAATGAGAATGGGAATGAGAATGGGAATGGGAGTGAGAATGGGAATGAGGGCGGCGCGGATCGCGCCGTGACGCCCGACGCGCCGCCGCGCGCGGCCAACACACAAACAAAAAACGGAGAGACGCGCGGACGGAAGGGGGCCGCACGCAAAGAGAACAAGCCGGGAGCTTTTTTCCCCGGCTTGTCTTTTGTATGGCGATGGTTTAATACATGTCCATGCCGCCGCCCATGCCGCCCGGCGCGGCCGGGGCGGGGGGCTCCTTCTTGTCGGCGACAAGGCTCTCGGTGGTCAGGATCATCGCGGCGATCGACGCGGCGTTTTGCAGGGCGGAGCGTGTGACTTTTGCCGGGTCCACGATGCCCGCCTCGATCATATCGACATATTGCTCGGTCAGGGCGTTAAAGCCATAGCCCTTTTTGTTGGCGTTCTTGACGTTCTCGAAGATGACCGAACCCTCCAGCCCGGCGTTGGCCGCGATCTGGCGCAGCGGCTCGGCGAGGGCGCTGATGACGATGTTCACGCCGGTCTTCTCGTCGCCGGTGTTCTTGTCAAGCAGCTTGGCCACATTGGGGATGGCGTTGACATAGACCACGCCGCCGCCGGGCACGATGCCCTCCTCGACCGCCGCGCGGGTGGCGTTGAGAGCGTCCTCGATGCGGAGCTTCTTCTCCTTCATCTCGACCTCGGTCGCGGCGCCGACTTTGATAACGGCGACGCCGCCGCTGAGTTTGGCAAGGCGTTCCTGAAGTTTTTCGCGGTCGAAATCGGAGGTGGTCTCCTCGATCGCGGCGCGGATCTGGCCGATACGGGCCTTGATGTCCTCCTGGGAGCCCGCGCCGTCGACGATGATGGTGTTTTCCTTCTGCACCTTGATCTGACGGGCGCGGCCGAGCTGGGTGACCTTGGCTTCCTTGAGGTCAAGGCCGAGTTCTTCGGAGATGACTTCGCCGCCGGTCAGGATGGCGATGTCGCGCAGCATGTCCTTGCGGCGGTCGCCGAATCCGGGGGCTTTGACCGCGACGCAGGTGAAGGTGCCGCGCAGTTTGTTGACCAGCAGGGTCGTCAGCGCTTCGCCCTCGACGTCCTCGGCGACGATAACCAGCTTCTTGCCGCTGGCGACGATCTGCTCGAGCAGCGGCAGTATATCCTGCACCGAAGCGATCTTTTTATCGGTGATCAGGATATACGGGTCTTCGAGGACGGCTTCCATCTTCTCGGTGTCTGTCACCATATAAGAGGAGATGTAACCGCGGTCAAACTGCATGCCTTCGACGACTTCGCTGTATGTCTCGACCGACTTGCTCTCCTCAACGGTGATAACGCCGTCGGCCGATACCTTGTCCATCGCGTCGGCGATCAGCTGGCCTATCTTTTCATCGCTCGACGAAATGGAGGCCACGCGGGAGATGTCCTTTGAGCCGCCCACTTTCACCGAGCTGTCGGCGATCGACTTGACGGCGGTCTCGACGGCCTGTTCGATGCCGCGTTTCATGATCATCGGATTGGCGCCCGCGGCGACGTTTTTCAGCCCGTCGCGTACCATCGCCTGCGCCAGCAGGGTGGCGGTGGTGGTGCCGTCGCCCGCGACGTCGTTGGTTTTGGTGGCGACCTCTTTGACGAGCTGCGCGCCCATGTTCTCAAACGGGTCTTCCAGCTCGATCTCCTTGGCGATCGTCACGCCGTCGTTGGTGACCAGCGGCGCGCCGAATTTTTTGTCGAGGACGACGTTGCGGCCCTTGGGGCCGAGGGTGATCTTAACGGTGTCGGAGAGTTGGTTGACGCCCCGCTCAAGCGCGCGGCGGGCTTCTTCCCCGTACAAGATAATTTTTGCCATATAGTTCCATCCTTTCAGGTTATATTGTGGGGGCGAACGGCGTTCGCCCGCGGGCGCGCTGTGCGCCCTGGGTTACTCAACGACCGCTAAAATATCATTCTGCTTGACGACCATCAGTTCCTCGCCATTCACTTTGATTTCCGTGCCGGCGTATTTGCTGGTGATGACCTTATCGCCCGGCTTGACGTGCATGACGATCTCCTTGCCCTCCACATTGCCGCCGGGGCCGACGGCCAGCACTTCCGCGACCTGCGGTTTTTCCTTGGCGTTGCCGGTCAGGATGATGCCGCTTTTGGTGGTTTCTTCCGATTCCACCATCTTGATGACCACGCGGTCCGCAAGAGGTTTGAGCTTCATATGTTCTCCTCCTTACTGTAATGGCGGTGCGCCGCCTTGCGGCTCGGCGCCCCCTGTGTTAGCACTCTGCAAGGCAGAGTGCTAACACGCTTTATCATAATAGCGCCGTCAGCCCAACGCAAACGGCGCCATTATGCAATTATGGGGGTTATTGGGGTTTTTTCTAACGATTCTTCGTATTTTCTCGCGTTTACTCACGCGGACTTGATTTTTACGGCGCGAAGCGTCATGCTTTCTTGCTCAGAGTGGCGACACAGCTGTTCAGTTCCTGCGTCTGCTTGTTCAGCTCGGCCCTTTTTATGTTGTACGCTCTCGTATCCAGCTTCCCCGCCTTGAACTGCACCATAAGGGAGTTGCCCTCCGCCGCGAGTTCCTTCTGCCATTCCTTGCAGTAGGCGACCCCCGCGTCCCTGCCGCCGGTCTGTATGGCCTTTTGCAACCCTACGGAGGATCTTGCCATGGATGCTCACTCCCGTTCAAAGATTTGTCAGGCTTCCTTGTTTTTGAAATCGCCGGGTGTTATGCCGGGGTTTATGTAACGGCGGCGCTTTGGGGTTTTGTCCTTGTAACCGGGGGCACGGCGGGGAAGGCCCAATTACGTCCATTGTAGCATTGCCCGGCGGGTTTGTCAAGGGGCGGCGGGCTTGCGCAGGGCCTCTCTCAAAAACTGCCCCGTATACGACGTTTCGCAGGCCGCCACTTCCTCCGGCGTGCCCTGCGCGACGACGTGCCCGCCGCCGCCGCCGCCCTCGGGTCCCAAATCGATGATATAGTCGGCTGTTTTGATGACCTCGAGGTTGTGCTCGATGACGACCACCGTGTTGCCGCCCTCCACCAGCCGCCCCAAAACCTCGATCAGGCGGTGCGTGTCGGCGATGTGCAGGCCGGTGGTCGGCTCGTCGAGGATATAGATCGTGCTGCCGGTGCCGCGCCGCGACAGCTCGGTCGCCAGTTTCACGCGCTGCGCCTCGCCGCCGGACAGCGTGGTCGAGGGCTGCCCCAGCTTGATATATCCCAGACCCACCTCGCAGAGGGTTTGCACCTTCCTCTGCAAACGGGGGATACTGGAGAAAAACTCCAGGGCCTCGTCGCAGGTCATATCCAGTATTTCGTGGATGTTTTTCGTCTTGTAGCGCACTTCCAGCGTTTCGCGGTTGTAACGCCTGCCTTTGCATACGTCGCAGGGAATGTAGATGTCGGGCAGGAAGTGCATCTCTATCTTGAGAAGGCCGTCGCCGGCGCAGGCTTCGCAGCGCCCGCCGCGCGTGTTGAACGAGAAGCGCCCGGGGCCGTAGCCGCGCATCTTGGCGTCGGGCGTGGCGGCGAAGAGATCGCGGATGTCGGTGAACAGGCCGGTATAGGTCGCGGGGTTGGAGCGCGGCGTGCGCCCGATCGGCGACTGGTCGATGTCGATCACTTTGTCGAGGTTTTCCAGCCCCTCCAGACGGTCATGCGCGCCGGGGCGGGTACGCGCGCGGTTGAGCTGCGCCGCGAGCGCCTTGTGGAGGATGTGATTGACCAGCGAGCTTTTGCCGGAGCCGGACACGCCCGTGACGCAGGTGCAGCAGCCGAGCGGAATGGATACGTCGATGTTTTTGAGGTTGTTCTCCCGCGCGCCGCGTACCGTCAGGACCTTGCCGGACCCCTTGCGCCGTTCGGCGGGAACGGGGACCGCCCGCTGTCCGGACAGGTATTGACCCGTGACGGAGCCGGGGCACGCCATGATTTCCTCCAGCGTCCCGGCGGCGACGATCTCCCCCCCGTGGATACCGGCGCCGGGGCCCACGTCAACGATATAGTCGGCCTCCAGCATCGTCTCCTCGTCATGCTCGACGACTAAGAGCGTGTTGCCCAGGTCGCGCAGGCGTTTCAGCGTCGCCAGCAGCTTTTTGTTGTCGCGCTGGTGCAGCCCGATCGACGGCTCGTCCAGGATATACAGCACGCCCATCAGCGACGAGCCGATCTGCGTGGCCAGACGTATCCGCTGGCTCTCGCCGCCCGACAGGGTGCCGGACTGCCTGGCGAGCGTCAGATATTCCAGCCCCACCGAGCGCAGAAATCCCAGCCGCTCGCGTATCTCTTTGAGGATGCGGTCGGCGATCAGACGCTCCTGCTCGGTAAACTCCGCCGTGTCCCAGAACGCCAGCGCGTCGGTGACCGGCTTCTGGGTGTATTCGGAGATGTCAAGCCCCCCGACGGTGACGGAGAGGCTCTCTTTCCTCAGCCGTTTGCCCTTGCAGTCAGGGCAGGGCACCGGCGACATCATCTCCTCGATCTGCTGCCGCGAACCGTCTGACTGCGTGTCCCGGTAGCGGCGCTCCAGATTGTTGACCAGCCCCTCGAAGGCGTGCCGGTGGATGGCGGTTTGCCCGTTGGCTTTGACGTAAGGCAGGTCCAGCCTGACCCCCTTCGTCCCGTACATCAGCGCGTCGAACCCCTCCTCCGGAATATCGCGGACCGGGGTGTCGAGGGTGAAACCATAGCGTTTGGCCAATCCCGCAAAATACATGCGGGCGATCGAGTTGTCGTCGATCCCGTTCCAGCCCACGGCGGCGACCGCGCCCTCCCGCAGCGACAGCGCCGGGTCGGAGATGACGCGGTCGGGGTCCACCTTCAAATGCGCGCCCAATCCCATACAGGTGGGGCAGGAGCCGTAGGGGTTGTTGAACGAGAACATGCGCGGCGTCAGTTCCTCCATCGAAACGCCGCAGTCCTCGCAGGCATAGTTCTGCGAAAACAGCAGTTCCCGCTCGCCCGGCCCGACGTCGATGATAAGCAGGCCGCCGGAAAGGCCCGCCGCGATTTCCACCGAGTCGGTCAGGCGCTGCTGGATGTCGGGCTTGATGACAAGGCGGTCGATGACGATCTCGATGCTGTGTTTTTTGTTTTTGTCGAGTGTGATCGTCTCGGTCAGCTCATACATGCTGCCGTCCACCCGGGCGCGGGTAAAACCGCTCCGGCGCGCGTCGGCAAAGACTTTTGTATACTCGCCCTTGCGCGCCCGCACGACCGGCGCGAGCACCTGTATACGCGACGATTGCGGCAGCGTCATCACGTTGTCGATGATCTGGTCGATGGTTTGCTGGTGGATGACCTTCCCGCAGCGGGGACAGTGCGGGATGCCGACCCGCGCCCAAAGCAGGCGGAGGTAGTCGTAGATTTCGGTGACGGTGCCGACGGTTGAGCGGGGGTTTTTGCTGGTGGTTTTCTGGTCGATGGAGATGGCGGGCGACAGGCCGTCGATGTAATCGACCTCCGGCTTCTCCATCTGCCCCAAAAACTGCCGGGCGTAAGCCGACAGGCTCTCCACATACCGCCGCTGGCCCTCGGCGTAGATGGTGTCGAACGCGAGCGACGACTTGCCCGACCCCGACAGCCCGGTCAGTACGACCAGCTTGTCCCGCGGGATCTCGATGTCGACGTTTTTCAGGTTGTGTTCTCTTGCGCCTTTTACATAGATCGAATTCCGCATGGGTTAACTCCCTTTTAACTTAATGATCTGGTCGCGCAGCAGCGCGGCATACTCAAACTCCAGCATCTGCGCGGCTTTTTTCATCTCCGTTTCGAGCTTTTTCAAAAGCTCCGCGCGCTCGCGCTCCGTCATGGCCCCGTCCGCGCGCACTTTGCCGTCCGCGTCAATCTTCTGCGAAATCTCCGGCACGTCGCTGACCTTTTTGACAATGGTTTTTGGGGTAATGCCGTTTTCCGTGTTAAACGCCATCTGCAGGGCGCGGCGGCGGTTGGTCTCGTCAATGGCGCGGCGCATCGACGGCGTTACGGCGTCGGCGTAGAGAATGACGCGCCCCCCGGCGTTGCGCGCCGCGCGTCCGATGATCTGGATAAGCGACGTCTCGCTGCGCAGGAATCCTTCCTTATCGGCGTCCAGAATGGCGACGAGGCTCACCTCCGGCAGGTCGATCCCCTCGCGCAGCAAATTGATGCCCACCAGCACGTCGAACACGCCCAGCCGCAAGTCGCGGATCAGCTCCATCCGCTCCAGCGTGTCTATACTGTGATGCAAATACCGCACTTTGACGCCCAGCCGCTGGAAATGCGCCGTCAGATCCTCCGCCATCTTCTTGGTCAGCGTCGTGACCAGGACCCGCTCCCTGCGCCCCGCGCGCTCGTTGATCTCCCCCAAAAGGTCGTCGATCTGCCCCCTGACCGGGCGCACCACCACCTCCGGATCGACCAGCCCGGTCGGGCGTATCACCTGTTCCACAACCTGCCCGCTGCGTTCGCGCTCATACGGCGCGGGCGTCGCCGAAACGTAGATGATCTGGTTGAGCTTGCCGTTGAACTCGTCAAAATTGAGCGGGCGGTTGTCGTAGGCCGACGGCAGGCGGAAACCGTAGTCGATCAGCGTCGCCTTGCGGGACCGGTCGCCGTGATACATGCCGCGCACCTGCGGCACGGTGACGTGCGACTCGTCGATGACGAGCAGAAAATCGCCGGGGAAGTAGTCCAGCAGGGTAAAGGGAACGGAACCGGGCGGGCGGCGGGACAGCACCCGCGAATAGTTTTCGATGCCGGAGCAGAACCCCAGCTCGCGGATGGACTCCATGTCGTACAGTGTGCGCTGTTTGATCCGCTGCGCCTCCAAAAGCTGGCCGTTCTCCTCGAACTCCTTCACGCGCGCCCAAAGCTCATCCTCGATCTCGCGCAGCGCCTCCTCCGTTGTCGCGGGGTCGGTGATATAGTGCGTCGCGGGGTAAATGGCGACGTGGTTGAGGACGGTCCGCGGCGTGCCGGTCACCACGTCCACCTCGGAGATGCGCTCGATCTCGTCGCCGAAAAATTCCACCCGCACGGCCCGGTCGCCCCAGTAGGCGGGAAAAATCTCCACCGTGTCCCCGCGCACGCGGAACATGTTGCGCTCAAACGCCACGTCGTTGCGGCTGTATCGGATGGAGACAAGTTTTTTCAGCATGTCGTTGCGTTTGAGCTGCATTCCGGGGCGGAGGGAGACGATCATATTTTTGTAGTCGATGGGGTTGCCCAGGCTGTATATACAGGAAACCGACGACACCACCACCACGTCCCGCCGCTCCGCCAGCGACGACGTGGCGCTGTGGCGCAGGCGCTCGATCTCGCTGTTGATGCGGCTGTCTTTTTCGATGTAGGTGTCGGTGTGCGGGATATAAGCCTCGGGCTGGTAGTAGTCAAAGTAGGAGACAAAATACTCCACGGCGTTGTTGGGGAAGTATTCCTTCAATTCGGCGCAGAGCTGCGCCGCCAGCGTCTTGTTGTGCGCCAGCACCAGCGTGGGGCGGCGCACCTTCTCGATGACCTTCGCCACGGTATACGTCTTGCCCGAACCGGTGACCCCCAGCAGGGTCTGCTCGGTCAGGCCGTTTTCCACGCCGGACGCGAGCAGGTCGATCGCTTTGGGCTGGTCGCCCGCCGGCTTGTACGGGCTGACGACTTCAAACTCCGGCACGCTTGTCCCTCCCCGGCGGCTGCCGCGAAAAATGGGCGGCTGGACGCCCGGCGTATGCCCGGCGCAGACCGCCCCATCATTTTAACAGAACATGCGTTTTTTTGCAATCCCTTTTTGAAGATTATTTTAAGCTGCCGGCGCGCGGAGAACAGCCGCGTATCTGCTACATAATGTGAATAGGCGTCACCGGCAAAGCGGCGTACGTCAGGGGCAGGCGTTTTGTAAACGCAGGACCGGAAAATGCTTATTTACCGCATAAGGCCGTGCTTTTTCTCCGGCATTGCGGAGGTTGCTTATACCGCGCCGCCGGGCGCGGGCGGGCCATCGAAACGATATTTGAAATTATTCCGACGTTGATTTATTGCGGGGGAATTTGTTTTCGGTGCCGCCGAGCAAACGCCTGATGTTCGCGCGGTGCAGGAGGATGACCAGAACGGCTACCGACGCGTACATGCCGACCGCCGCCCATTCCCGCCGGAAAAACAGCCCCAGAAAGGGCAGCGTGAAGACGGCGCAGATCGAGCCGAGGGAGAGATAGCGGGTGAGGATCAGCAAAATAAGGAAAAGACCCAGCGCGATGGACGCGGTTTGCCAGTCAAGCGCGAACAGAACGCCGCAGGCCGTGATGACCCCTTTGCCGCCCCTGAATTTGAAAAAGAGCGGGAACACATGGCCGATGATCACAAGAAACCCCGCCAGCAGCGCCGCGTATCCGGCGTCCGGCTGCAGCAGGCGGCCTATCCAAACGGCCAGAACGCCCTTGCCGACGTCCCACAGCGAGACGGCGACCGTCCATCTGACGCCGTAAGTGCGCAGCACGTTGGTGGCGCCGGCGTTGCCGCTGCCATACTTCCGGATGTCGTCGCGCAGAAACCAGCGAGACATCATCAGAGAGCCGTTCAGCGAGCCCAGCAGATAAGCGGAGACCGCCGCCGTAAAATAGAGCCAAAGAGCGTCCATGCAAAACCGCCCCCCCGTCTGTACTCAAAAGAGTAGCACGGCGGGGGGCGCGTGTCAAGTTATTCCACCGGGATCCGTATCTCCACCTTGCCTGTCCCTACTTAAATTCTCCCCAGTTCTCGCTTAACAGCGCTGACTTATTCACAAAATCAATTTGATAACGTATTGCATGGTGGTCTTTTATCAGCATCCCGTCTGTAAGCCGAATTTCAAGAATACAACAGTTCCTGTCCTGTTCGTTGTTCGCATCGTCATACCACACGAACGCTTCGCGAAGTTTTGACCTGATTTCAGCGTTTTGGGGTTCTAACACCCAACCAAGGTTCTTTCCAGCGCCGTGTCCGCTGAACCAATCAACGGCGCAGACGGCGACATCTGAATTTACTTGGATTTGTTTCATCTTGTTTGAGAGCGCGTATGTACTGACGTAAAATGCGCCGCCTTCGTAGTAAGCGTCAACCATACGGTTAAACAGACGCTCACCATCCGTTGTGGCGATTGCGATAAGGCTGTCTTTGCCAAAGCGTTCAGCCATGATGCTCATTGCGTTTTCATAATTTTGCATTGTGAAACCCTCCCAAAAAATAAATACTCTGTGCCGCGCTCTTTTCCCCTCGCCAATGCATGAAAGAACCATATAACACGCAGCTAATATAGCACATCCGTATGGCTGAGTCAACTCCTTCTCTAAATAATGAGGTCAAAAGAAAACCCGTGGACCGGCCGATATTTCAGCTTTCCACGGGCGGTCTGACAAAACGCGTGTGACACGCGGTAAACGGTGAGGCGGCGGGCGCGGAAACGCCCGCCGCGTTATGCGGATAATCACGAGTACCGGGGGAACGGTGTTTTTATGGGAATAAAGGCGGTCCGGAATCGAGCCATTGCCTGACTTCCGCCACGACCGCTTCGGTGTCCGCCTTTGCAAAGTCCGTCGTGTCCACCCGGATCTCCCGCCCGCCGACGGAGAAATCCGTGACGCCCTTTTCCCTCATGGCCCTTTCCATCCCCTCCGGCGTGACGCCCCGCGATTCGAGCGAGAGCGTTTCCCCGCCCGTTTCCGGGTATCGGGAGTTGACCACATGCCCCCTGTGACGGCCGGGCGAGCGGTCGCGCTCCAGAAACCTGTGAAACAGCGTGACGGGGTCCGCGTGGAAATGAACGGTCAGCGTTTCGCATTTGTATGTGTCTATAAGCCGCTGCAGGCCGGGCTTTGTGCTGTTTTCAAAGACGTTTTCCAGGATGACCGTCTGTCCCACGCACAGGTGCCGCTCCCCGAAATAATACAGGAGTTCCGCCGCCGCCCGGGCCAGCGCCACCTTGCCGGCCCTGTCGCGGAAACCGAGCGTGTCATAGAGACGTTCCTTTATCACGTCTTTGGACGCCATCGGAACGGACAGACGCTCGCTGAGAAGCTGGGCGAAGGTGGTCTTTCCGGTCGCCGGCATCCCGGTCACCAAAATCAGAAACGGGGATTTTTCCATCATCACGCCTCCCTGAGTTCGCAATGGATACCGGGCCCGTCCGGCGCCACGATCCCGTAAGTCCTGTCTCTGTCCCAGCCGCGCCGCCCGCCCGCCGCGCCGGGGTTCATCAGCACCATGCCGCCCGCCTGCGCGATGTACGCCCTATGCGTATGCCCGAAAAGCACAATGTCCGCGCCGAGCGACGCGCCTCTGCGGGTCACCGCGTCCAGCCCAGACTTGACGGTATACAGGTGCCCGTGCGTGATGAACACCTTTTTGCCGCAGACCTCAAACAGTTCCTCGTCGGCGCAGTCGATCCCGAAATCGCAGTTGCCCCGCACGAACCGCAGAGGCAGGCGGGGAAACCGCGCCCGAAGGGCCAGCGCGTCCCGCGCATGGTCGCCCAGATGAACGGCCATATCCGGCTGTTCGCGCCGGGCGGCGGAAAAGATGGCCTCCGTGTCGGTGTGCGAGTCGGAGAGGACGAGCAGTTTCACGGCCCTTCCTCCCGCTCCCGGACGCTGATGCGGATGGGCGTCCCGGTCAGCGCGAAGGTTTCGCGGATCTGGTTTTCCAGATACCGCTTATAGGAATAGTGGAACAGCCGCGCGTCGTTGCAGAACGCCACAAAGTGCGGCGGCGCGGTTCCCGCCTGCGTCATATAGTATATCTTCAGCCGCCGCCCCTTGTCGGAGGGCGGCTGGACGCGCGCCACCGCCTCGGCCAGAAACCCGTTGAGCTGCCCGGTCGTAATGCGCCTGCGGCTCTGCTCATAGCAGTCCCGTATCAGCGGAAACAGCTTCTCCACCCGCCGCCCCGTTTTGGCCGACAGGCAAATGATCGGCGCGTACGGCATATACGCCAGCTGCCCGCGCACCGTCTCCACGGTATGCGCCATCGTGTGCCCGTCCTTTTCCACCGCGTCCCATTTATTGACCACAATGACAGACGGTTTGCCCGCCTCGTGCGCGATCCCGGCGACTTTGGCGTCCTGCTCGGTCACGCCCTCCAGCGCGTCGAGCAGCACAAGGCAGACGTCGCTGCGCCCGGCGGCGGCGGCGGCGCGGAGAACGCTGTAGTATTCGATCCCCCCGTCCACCCGCGACTTCCTGCGCATTCCGGCGGTGTCTGTGAAGATAAACTCCCCGTATTCGTTTGCGAACGCGCTGTCCACCGCGTCCCGCGTCGTGCCCGGAAAATCGCTGACGACCACCCGCTCCGCGCCGA
Source organism: Oscillospiraceae bacterium (assembly GCA_031254575.1). Classification (GTDB taxonomy): domain Bacteria; phylum Bacillota; class Clostridia; order Oscillospirales; family UBA929; genus UBA929. The sequence continues at coordinate 15,354 of JAIRUE010000002.1, forward strand.
GGATTTGGTTTAAGAGCGAGCTTTTGCCCGCGTTGGGTTTGCCGATGATGGCGACGCGGAGGGGATGATCGCCGTCCGGGCCGGATTGCTCTGATGAGAAAGGACCGTCCTCCGGAGGCAGGAGGGCCGTGCAGGCGTCCAGCAGGTCGCCGGTCCCGTGGCCGTGCAGGGCGGATACCGGATAAGGCTCCCCCAGCCCCAGATTATAAAATTCATACACCTCTGCGGGCGCCGGTCCTATGCCGTCCACTTTATTGACCGCCGCCACGACGGGCTTTTTGGCTTTTTGCAGCATGGCCGCGACGTCGGTATCGGCCGCCGTCAGGCCGGTGCGCACGTCGCAGACGAGGATGATGACGTCGGCTGTTTCGATGGCGATCTCCGCCTGGCGGCGGATATGGGGAAGCATTTCCGCCGGGGCGTCCGTAAGCGGGCGCGAAGCCGCCCGGCCGTCGTCCCCTGAAGCGGATGCCGCCCGCGGCGTGCCCGCCGGTTCTATTCCGCCGGTGTCGATCAGCATGAATGTCCTGCCGCCCCATTCGCACGGCGCGTAAAGCCGGTCACGGGTCACGCCCGGCGTGTCCTCCACGATCGACAGGCGCTTTCCGGTCAGCTTATTAAATAAAAGGCTCTTGCCCACATTGGGGCGCCCCACAATGGCGACGGTGCGCATCTCAATCCCGCTTCCTGTCCGGCAGATAGACCTCGTAGTAAACATATTCGTGGCTGAAGTGATACCCCAGTTTCTCCGCCAGCGCGACGGACATTGTGTTGGCGGCGTCCCAGCTGGGATAAAGGCCGCGGCCGAGGCATTCCAGAATCAGCCGCGCCCCATATGGCCTTGCGTAAAGGATAAAATAAGGGTCTCCTCCGTATGCGCGAACAGCGGCGCGAGGATTTGTCCCCGGGCCTTATCGGTTTCAACCACGCAAACCCCTCCATAACGCCTCCGCGTCCGGCTCGACGGGGATAACCGGCACGCCCAGTTTTTCCGACAGCTCCGATACCGTCATATCGTCCAAAAATATGTCCTCTCCGCGCCGCAGCGTGGATGAGGGAATCAACACCCGTTCGCCCAAATCCCGCCCTTGCAGCCCGGAAAGCAGATCGCTTCCGGTCAGCAGCCCCGCCACATCGACCGAATCGCCGAAGAAGCGGTTCTCCACCGGCACGACGGTCACGGACGGAAACGGTTCGAGCAGTTTTGTCAGAAACGGCGCGGCGGCATAGCCTGTGGCGACGGTCGAAGGGCTCCGCCGGCCCGCGGGAAGACTTGGAGCCCGCAGGTCTGGCGAGCCTGCGAGCGTAAGCTCAGGGCGAAAGGCGACCGCTTGCGGGCCGCGCATGGAGCCTGACACAATCGCGTCCCATTCCTCCTGAAAAAGCGCAATCATCCCGACCCCGTTTTCCAACTGCGGAAAATCACTGTAAAATTCCGCCGGGGGAATGGGCAGCTCCGCCCGCAAATAAATCTCGTCCGAACACCACACGTTTGGAAAACGCGACGCCGCCTCAACCGCCGCCAGCGCGTCCTCCCGCGTCACGGGGCGAAGGACCGGCAATCCCCCGCGGTGTCTGGTCAGCCCCACCGGCACGATAGATGTGCTGATCAGCGCCCCGCCCAGCGTTTGCAGCTCGCACAGCGTATTGCGGAGCGCCCCGCCGTCGTTGTAGCCGGGGCACAGGACGATCTGCGCGTTCATCCGCACCCCCGCGCCGGCAAAGCGGCGCATGACGGACAGGCATTCCCCCGCGCGCCCGTTGCGCAGCATTCTGACCCGCAGCGCGGGGTCGGCGGCGTGGACGGAAATACCCAGAGGGCTTATCCGCATCCGGCAGATACGCGCAATATCCCGTTCGGCGAGGTTGGTCAGCGAGATGTAATTGCCCTGCAAAAACGACAGCCGCGCGTCGTCGTCCTTGACATAGAGGCTCTCCCGGCAGCCGGGCGGATTCTGGTCGATAAAGCAGAACACGCATCCGTTCGCGCAGGTGCGCCCGCCGCCGGGGATGTCGCTCTCAAAGGCGAGGCCCACGTCGCCGCCCGTTTCGTGCCTGAGCAGAACAAACCGCGCGACGCCGCCGGGCGCGCGCAGTTCCAAACGCAGTTTCGGCTCGTAGGTATAGTACCGGACGTCGAGGATGTCCGACACGGGATTCCCGTTGACGGAAATCAGCGTATCCCCCGGCCGCGCGCCGGCGCGCCGCGCCGCGCCGGATACCTGTGTGATCAACATAGCGCTCCCTCCGGCGTTTTGCTTCTCTTTGAGGAAGGCGCCGGCATAGCCGGGGTTCTGTTTTTATTTTTTCTTCTTTTTGCCTTCTTCCAGTTTCAGCACGTCGCGGCCGTTATAGGTCCCGCAGGCTTTGCAGACCGTGTGCGCCCGTCTCAGCGCGCCGCATTTGGGGCAGACCGACAGGTTGGGCGCGTCAAGGCGCCAGACGGAACTGCGCCGCTTGGCCTTGCGCTGTTTGGACGTTTTACTCTTGGGAACCGCCATATCTCTAACACCTCCGTCGTGTCCCGGATGTATTCATAAAGCAATGCGAATGGTATTATAATAGGTTTTGGAAGCGTTGTCAAGAAAAAATACAGGTGATTTATGAAACCGGTGAAAACCTGGCCCGCCTGGGCCCGGAATACCCTCTATCTCGGCTTGGCGCTGGCCGCTCTGTTTGTCCTGTTCCGCTGGCTGCTGCCGGTTATACTGCCGTTCGCGCTGGCGCTGGCGCTGGCCCGCCTGATGGAACCCGGCGTCCGTTTTCTGCGCGGGCGGTGGCATATCCCGCGAAAGGCGGGCGCGGCCCTGCTGACGCTGCTGCTTGTGGCGGTCCTGTCGGCGGCGCTGTGGTATTTGCTGTCGTGGCTTTTCTGGGAAGTCAACGGCCTGATCGAGCGCGCCCCGTCGCTGATCGCGCGGCTGCCGGAGGTGTCGGAAAGCCTGACCGGGCGGCTCGAGCGGTGGATCGAGGCCGCGCCGCTCTCGCTGCGCGACACGCTGCGCCGCGCGGCGGAGGGGGTCTTGTCGGGCGTATCGGCCATTCCGGCGGCGCTGGTGCAAAAGCTGACGGGCTGGGTGACGGCGTTCGCCGGCAAGCTGCCCTACATGCTGCTGTTTATGTTTGCCCTGATACTCTCCACCTTCCTTATTTCGGCGGAGTATCCCGATATATCACAGTCTTTGCTGAAACCGTTCCCCGAAAATGCGCGAAAAAGAATACTGTCTGTAAAAACACAGTTTGTGAATACGCTGGGTAAGTGGCTTAAGGCGCAGGGGATCATGATGCTCATCACGTTCGGGGAACTGCTGACAGGGTTCATGCTCCTGAAAGTCCGCACGGCGCTGCTGTCCGCCCTGCTGATCGCGCTCGTGGACGCGCTGCCGGTGCTGGGGGCGGGCATATGCATTGTTCCGTGGGCCTTCGTCAGCCTGCTGTCGGGCGAGGCGTTCCGCGCCGCCGGGCTGGCCGTCATGTTCGGGGTCATCGTGCTGGTGCGCGGGTTCACCGAACCCCGGCTGGTGGGGGGGCAGGTCGGCATGGGCGCTTTGCCGACCTTTATGGCGATGTATGTGGGGGTGATGACGGCGGGCGTGCCGGGGATGATCGCGTTTCCCATTATATTGATGACGGTAAAGCAGGTCTGGGCGCCGATGGCAAAGAGCAAATAAATTACACGTTGAAAAAACGCGGATTTTGGTGTATACTGATTGACAATAAATTTTTATGCCGGAGAGGAAGGGATCGCCGCGTTGGAAAAAATCCTGTTTATCATCGATTCCCCGGGGGACTTGACAAAGGAGGAAATCAAAGGCAAACCCATCTGGGTCAAGTCGGTGCTGGTCCAATATGACGGCGTTGAGCGGCTGGAGCACGAGATCGAAGTGCGGCAGTTCTGGAAAGACCTCATCCGGCTGGAGGAGATCCCGCGCACAACGATGATCGTCCCCGACGATTGGCTCAGGGCATACCGGCAGGCCAAAGCCGAGGGATATACGCACATCCTCGTACATACGCTCTCCTCCACGGCGAGCGGCATCTGCAATTCCGCCCTGATGGCGCGGAAGCTGTTCGCGGACGAGGAGGGCATCCCCGTCGAAGTCGTCGATTCGCGCTCGTACGCGTTTATATACGGGCGGAATATCCTCAAGTGCGCCGAAATGGCGGAGCGGGGCGTCCCGTTTGAACAGATCGTGCAAAACCTGCGCGATATGACCAGCCGCAACCGCGCCATCCTGTGGGTCTACACGCTCAAACACCTCAAAAAGAGCGGGCGCATATCGGGCATGAGCGCTTTCGTGGGCGAAACGCTGGGCCTGCGCCCCTTACTGCTGATCAAAAACGGCGTTATCGCGCCGGTCGACAGGGTGCGCGGCGACCGCAACATCGTGCCCCGGGCGGCGCAGCTTGTGCTGGAACACGCCGTCGCCCCGGAGGCGCAGCGGATAGAGCTGCTGTACGCCGAAGTGCCGCAGGAGGAGATCGACCGCGCCGTCAGTATCATCGGCGAGGTCGTGCGCCCGAAGGAGATCACCCTCCACGAGATCGGCTGCGCCATCTCGATCAACTGCGGCCCCGTTTCGATGGCGGCCTGCTTCTACGGGGAGCCGTTCGAGCTGCAATAGGGGAAAAAGAGTGCGGGCAGGCCGTTGGCCTGCCCGCTTTGTCCGCCGGGGCTTATTCCAGCGGAACGAGCGATCCGGCGATTGCTATGACCACTATTGTAACGGCGCGTTTGCCGGAAAAAAAGTTCCGGCGGCGCGGGAAAAAAGGACGGGGGCGTTCCCCGTTGACAAGGCGTCCGCTCCAATGGTATAGTTTTGTCATTATGGTACGGTCCGGCGCGGTGACGACAGCCGGGCACGGGAAAGGGTACGATATATGGCAGGAAGGAATCGCGCGTGGCGCCGCCCCGCCTGTTTATTGCTGGCGGCGGCTTTGTTCTTTGCCCCCCTCACGGGCGCGGCGGCCGAAATGCGGATTATAGACTTTGAAAACGGTACGCCGCAGGGCTTTGGGCCGCGCGGCGGCGACGGGCGGGACACGTCGGTCCTGACCGTCACCGGAGAGGAGGCGCACGGCGGGACAAAGTCGCTGTTGGTCACAGGCCGTTCCGCGGGGTGGAACGGGCCGTCGCTCAACGTGACGTTTTATACCGAGCCGGGTATGTCCTATACCGTGTCGGCCTGGGTTCTGCCCAAGGCGCCCGAACAATCCTCTTTTTCGCTGTCCACACAGGTCGGGGAAGGGGACGGGGCGTCGTATTTCCGCCTCGACCGGCAAAGTATATCCAAAGCCGGCGGATGGACGGAGCTGCGGGGGAGTTTTGTCTATCCCGAAAGCGAGTATATCACGATATACGTTGAAAACGATACGCCGGACGCGGAGTTTTACATAGACGACATATCCTTTTTCGCGGCTTCGGGCGGCGGTATCCTTGCCGGCATCCAGCTCCCCTCGCTGCATGAGGCGTATAAAGATTATTTTCTGCTCGGCACCGCCGTTCTCAGCTCCGATCTCTCCGGGACGCGTTTTGAGCTTGTCAAGCGGCACTTCAACGCGCTGACGGCGGGCAACTCCATGAAACCCAACGCGCTGGGCGGCAAGACGCGGGGGGATTACACCTTCACAAGCGCCGACCGGATGCTTGAACTCATTGAGGCGGAGGGCATCCCCGTCCACGGGCATACGCTGGTGTGGCATCAGCAGTCGGCGGCGTGGCTCAATACAAACCCGGACGGCTCCGTGTTGACGCGCGCCGAGGCAAAGGCCAATCTGGAGGAGTACATCAGCGCGGTCGCCGGGCATTACGCCGGGCGCGTCATCTCGTGGGACGTCGTGAACGAGGCGTTCCAGTCCGGCGTCAGCGACGTGCCCATCGACTGGCGGAGCGCCCTGCGCAGGGGCGGGAACGGCAACGAGGCCGCGCCGTGGTACGGGGCCTACGCGAACGGCGCCGACACGGCGGACGGGGAGAGCGGCGCGGACTATATATACGACGCCTTTGTCTTCGCCCGCCTCGCCGACCCCAACGCCATCCTCTATTTTAACGATTTCAACGAGACGGACCGCGGCAAGCGGGAGGCCATCGCCCGCATGACGGAGGAACTCAACGAAAAATGGACCGGCGACCCTCGGAACGCCGAACCGGGCAGGCTTCTGATCGAGGGGCTCGGTTTGCAGGCGCATTACTGGACCGACAACCTAAACCCGCAGGACGTGGAGGACACCATTGTCCGCTGGGCCAAAACGGGCGCCGAGATCTGCGTCAGCGAGCTGGACATCCCGGCGGGCAATTTCTCAAGGTATAAGACGCTCGACGAGGCTGAGGAGAGGAAACAGGCGGAGCTGTACGCAAAGCTGTTCAGGATTTTCAGGCAGTATTCCGAATGCATTGCCCGCGTCACCATATGGGGCATCGACGACCCCACGAGCTGGCGCAGCGGCGGCAGCCCGCTCCTCTTCGACGAAAACGGCGGGCCCAAACTCTCCTTCTACGCCGCGCTGGACCCCGAGGGCTACCTCGCGGGCGACTATGACGGCGTCAAAAACCAGACGGGCGGCGAATCCACCGGCGTCCCCGTCTCCCCGCCGCCCGCCGGGCCGTCCTCCGCGGAACCGTCCCCCGCAGAGGGTACGCCGTCCCCGCCGGACGCGCCGGTTGCGGAGGATGACGGCGGCGGCTTCCCGGCCTGGCTGCTCGTGACCGGGCTGGCGGCCATCGCGGCAAGCTGCGCCGCGATCGTTTCGCTCAGACGGAAAAAACAGTAGGGGCGGCGAAACCGGAGGCGCGGTCTTAGCAGGGAAAAGGAATGGGATAAGCCCCCGCCGCGTCACGCGGCGGGGGTCCTTTCAGCGTTTGGCTTTTTTCGCCGTTTCCTCCCCGAAGTCGCGGAGTTCCTCATACGGTTCCGTAGGCGTCTGCGGATTGGCGGGGATCAGCCCGGTAAAATCGGTGGCGGACGCCGCGTTGACGGTTTTGGCGTTCAGGTGGCGCAGGCGGGGGTCGTGCGAGTTTTTGCCTTTTGACGGCTGTGCCATGTCGTTGGTTCTCCTTCCCGTTTTTAAGGGTATCTTTTGCGGAAACGGAAAGGTTATACGGAGCGGTTTATTGCGGCCCGGAAGGAACCGGCTCTTTGCCCGCTTTGATTGCTTTAATGTACTCCGCCGCCTGGTCAAACGGGAGCGCGGGACTGTAAAGGTAGCCTTGGTAATGGGTGCAGCCCAGTCCCAGCAGCAGCTCGCGCTGCCGGTCGTTCTCCACGTACTCGGCGATAATCATAATATTCAGCGAGCCGCCCAGATTGGTAATGGTCGATATGATGTCGCGGCAGGAGAGGTTGGTTTCGATTTCGCGCACCAGCGCGCCGTCGATTTTGATGACGTCCAGGTTCAGGTCTTTCAGATAGGTCAGCGACCCGTGGCCCATGCCGAAGTCGTCGATGGCGACGTGGAAACCGGCGTCCCGCAGTTCGTGGATGACCTGCATCCGCTTAAAACCGCCCAGCGCCATCTGCTCGGTGATCTCGATGTCGATCATCTCGGGCTTGACGCCGTGCCGCGCGACGATCGCGGTCATTTCCGGGGCCAGTGATATGTTGTCAAGCTGGCTCGGGGTGACGTTGACCGACATACCGATGTCCAGGCCGCCGTCACGGAACCCTTTGAGCGCCTTGACCGCCGTCTCGAACACCCAAAAGCCCAGCTCGTCCGTCAGCCCGGATTCCTCCGCGACGGCCACCGCCACGGGCGGGGGGATTTGGCCCAGCAGCGGATGGTTCCAGCGAAGCAGCGCTTCCACGCAGAAAACGTCCCCGGCGTCGTTGACAAGCGGCTGGTAATGAAGCGCCAGTTCTCCCGTGCGCGTGACGGTCCTCAAATCAGCCGCCAGCGCCCGCGCCATATTGCCCTCCGCGTCGGCGCGGTCCAGCAGCACGGTGCGGCGCAGCTCGTTGATATTGAGAACGGTGTCCATCAGGCCTGAGATAGCCCGTCTGTTGTCGCGGTTGAGAGAGCGGTCATAAAGCCGCACGAAGGGCAGATATATCGCCGTACCGGCGGCGAGGTTGAAGAGCTGCAATATGACGCCCGCGACCGAGCCGCCGGTGGCCTGGTAGCCGCTGAGAAAGATCGGCGTCGTCCATGTGACCGATTTGACCGTCAGCGGGACGATTTTCAGCGCCATGGCGGCATAGGTGGTGAGCGTCAGCCCGATCGGGGCCAGAATGACCGGCATCAGCAGGTAGAGGTTCAAAACCACCGGCGTGCCAAAGATCATGATCTCGTTGACGTTGATGAGGGAGGAGAAAATACCGATGGTGGCCACGCGGCGGGTATTGGAACGGCGCGCCCCGATAAACAGGGCCAGGATCAGGCACATGACCGCGCCCGACCCGCCGAGGTATACGAAGGCGTTGAAGAAGGGCGAGGTGATGATCTGGGTGGGGGGCAATCCCCGCGCCGCGAGGTCGATGTTGACTTGCAGCGCGGGAGCGACGACGCTGCTGACCACCGGCGCGAATGCTTTGTTGCCGTGGACGCCGAAGAACCAGAGGCCGTGGATCATGGCTTGCAGGGAAAGGCCTGTGGAGAGCTGCGAGGAGGACGCGCGGAAAAGATTGCTCAGCGCTTCATACATGGCGGAATGGACGTCGGGATAGCCCGCCATGCCAAACAGGACCCTGATGACGCCAAAGCACGAAACGGTGAGAAAGAAGGGGATCAGGGTGGTGATAGCGGCGCTGAGATGCAGGTCGGCCGCGTTGCTGAACCACCGTATCCGCAGCCGTTTGAAGCGGCACAGGAAAAGATAGAGCTCGGTGCCGAGAATGGCTGAAATGAGGGCGATAAACATGCCGTCGGTGCCGAGCCAGCCGGAGAGCATCCCTTTGGTGGAGAACGCCAGAACGGTCTCGGGGGCTATCTCCGCGCCTCTGGCGGTGAGAAAGTCCAAAAACGTCTCCGCCAGCCCGTCCAGCTGCGTCAGCGCGAAGAGACACGCCAGCGAGACAAAGGCCCCCATCATCGGATGGGTCTCAAAGCTGTCTTTTCTTTTGCGCTCCGTGAGGGTATAGCCGACGGCAAGGTTCGCGCCCAGCGACGCGATGCCGAACGAGGCCTGCTCCACAAAAGAACCGAATTTCTTCCAGCCTTCTCCGAAAACAGCCTTCATAAAATTCTGGTAGGCGTCGACCGGCAGATTGTTGATAAAAACGGCGACCGAGCCGATGATCATCAGGGGAATCATCAGCGCCAGGCCCCGCCGTATCGCCACGAAGATATGGAAACGATTAACCGCATCGATGATTTCGGGGAAGATAAAGGGCCTGCGCCCTCCCGCTCTTTTGGCCGCGCCGGAAGAAGCGTCCATATGTACCACTTTCCTCGCCGTTCGTTGTGGCTCGCTGTTTTTAAGTGTAGCATACGGGTAAAGCAATTTCAAGGAATATTCCGGCCCCGGTAAAAATTTATAATCGCCCCGGATGGATACGGAAAAGAATGCCTGGAAACGGCTTGAAAACAGGGTTCGGTTACGGTATACTGGTTGAGCGGCGCGCGCTTCCGTCATGAACTGCACTTGGGAGGTAAAAAAATGAGGACAGACGGAGATTTTTCGATCAAAACCGGCCCGTTTAAGCCGGACATGGAGTCGCTGAAGCAGTTTCAATGCCCGGAATGGTTCAAAAAGGCCAAGTTCGGCATTTGGGCGCACTGGGGGCCGCAGAGCGTTCCCATGCAGGGGGACTGGTACGCCCACCGTATGTACTGCCCGGATACGGACGTATACAAATACCATGTCCGCACATACGGCCATCCGTCCAAGGCGGGGTATAAGGATATATGCGCAAGGTGGAAGGCGGAGGCCTTTGACCCCGACGAGCTGATAGATCTGTATATCAGGGCCGGCGCCCGGTATTTTGTTTCGCAGATGGCGCATTGCGACAATTTCGATAATTTTGACTCGGCATTTCAGCCCAGGTTCAATTCCGTTCACATGGGGCCGAAAAAGGATATTCTTCGCCTCTGGCGGGATGCGGCGCGGAAAAGGGGGCTTCCTTTCGGATTTTCCGAGCATCTTTCCGTAAGCTACCATTGGTTTTCCGCCAATAAAAACTGCGACATGGAAGGGATGTACAAGGGCGTTCCCTATGACGGGAACGATCCCGAATACGGCGATTTATACCACGAGGGGAACAACAACCGGTTTGAATCGCCGCTGGGCTGGTCTCAGCCGGAAAGAGACGACGTCAGAAGAAACTGGTTCCTGCGGGTGAAGGACGCCATCGACAAGTATGAGCCGGATATTCTCTACTCGGATTCCTGCCTGCCATGCGGGCAATACGGACTGAATATCATCGCGCACCTGTACAACGCAAGCGCCGCGAGATACGGCGTTAACAACGCCGTGTATACGCAGAAGGATCCTAATCCCGATGTTTTTCCGGTCGGCGTCCTGGACATAGAAAGAAGCCGGGAGGAAACTATGACCGGTTATGTCTGGCAGACCGACACCGCCGTAGGCGATTGGTTTTACAGCGTAAGGGATTGCTACAAGCCTTGGCATGTCATTGTGGAAACGCTGGTGGACATCATCAGCAAAAACGGCGTTCTGCTGCTCAATGTGACGCAAAAACCGGATGGAACGGTCGACGATGAAAACCGGTATATCCTGGGGAAAATATCCGGCTGGATGGCCGTGAACGGGGAAGGCGTTTATGATACGGAATGCTTTAGGGTTTGCGGCGAAGGGACCAGCCAATATACAAAAAGAGGCCAGTTTGAGGAGTACGCGGTGAACTGGAACGAGACAGATGTCCGGTTCACCCGAAAAGGAAATAACGTGTACGCGTTTTTAATGCGCGCCCCGGACCGTCAGGCCGTTCTGAGGACCTTCGACATAACGCGCGAAAGGGTAAAGGATGTTTCCATGCTGGGCGCCGGCAGGCTCCCCTTTGAGCAGACCGGCGCGGGGCTGGTGGTCAATATGCCGGATACCTTTCCTTCGCAATATGTAAACTGCTTAAAAATAACGGTTTGAAAGAGGGATTTGCTCGCGGCACACTGATTGAGTGCGTACGGTTTTTACTGCGCCGGCGGAAGGAATCGTTTGCGGTAATACTTTATAGTTTAAGCGGAACGAAACATAACCGGTGTCGTCTAACCGTTTAGGGTGGTGACTGAAATGAAAAGAATAAAGCAAGTATCCGTCGTAACGGTTGCTTTCTTCATCGGCGCGTCTCTGGCCGGATGTGACGGGAATACGCAAGGTGCGGCGCCGGGCGGAACGCGGGACAATGGTAAAAATGTGATGAATGTCGTGAAAATCAATGCGAAGGATTTGCAAACGCCAGTTTACGGTCAGTGGGATTCAGCCGCTGTTACAGCCGCGGCCGGAGAAAATGACTTTGCGTTCCGGTTGAGCGCGGCGCTTGCGGAAAAGGCGGGCGACGGGAATTTTGTTTGTTCCCCCTATTCGGTCTGGCTGCCGTTGGCGGTCCTTGTGAACGCAACTGATGAAGAGCATAAGGCCGCGGTTTTGGAGGGATTGGGCGCTTCGGGGATCACCGGGGAGGATTTGAACAGAGCCGCCTCGCGGATGCTGTATGACCTGACGAAATTGCGGAATAAGGAAGATGGGGAGTATTACTATAATCCGCTCAAAATTGCCAACGCCATTTTTGTAGGCAATACCGTAACGCTTAAAAAAGATTTCGCGCAGGCGTTTGCGGATTATTACAGAGGCGCCGCAATCAACGTCGATTTCTCCTCCCGTGACGCGGTCGACGCGGTCAATCAATGGGCAAGCGAAAGCACGGACGGGCTTATAACGGATTTGGTACGGGAGTTTGATCCGCAGACTGTCGCGGCCATTGCCAACGCGATTTACTTCTCCGACAGGTGGGCATGGGAGTTTAGGCCGGAGCAGACCAAAGAGGGCGTGTTTCATGCGGCGGCGGGGGATAGCGCGGCCTGTTATATGCTGCGGGAGGGTGACGCGCAGACCTATTATGAGGATGACAGGGTGCAGGCTATGCCGCTTCAATTCAAGACCGGCGGCGGCATGTATATCATCCTGCCGAAGACCGGCGGCGCGAAGGAATTGCTTTCATCCATGACAAATGACTACTTCAGCGAGATACAATCGGATTCCATCCACGCCACCGGCAAGCTGTTGCTGCCGCGCTTCTCCATTGAAAACGACGTTCAAAACTTAAAAGAAACGCTTGAAGAGCTGGGCATACCGCTGTTTGACAGAGAGTCCGCGCCGCTTTCGGGCGGGTTGATCGAGGAAAGCGTACCGGTTTGGCTGTCGGACGCGATACAGAAGGCTGTTGTCCAGGTCGATGAAAAAGGCACGACCGCCGCCGCCGTCACGGTGATCCCCGCTCCCGGCGCGGGAATGCCTCAGCCTACCGAACCTTTTCAGATGATTTGCGACAAGCCGTTTGTTTTCATCCTGTACGAACACACGCATGACGGGGGCAGTCAGGTTTTGTTTACCGGCATTGTCAACCGGCCTTGAAGAAATACCGCATAAAACGGCGTCTTTACGGATGCCGTTTTTTTCTTTGACGCTTACAGTCCTTGCGGTATTCCCGGAGGAAGCGCGCGAACAACAGCCGGAATAAAGCCATACACTGAAACAGGGATCAACCCGCAGCGGACCCCTCAAAAACAGAAAGGACTGATTTTTGTAATGGACAGCTATAACCAGATGGGCATGACGCCGGATTTCGCCGACCGGATGGAGCGTCTGTACCCCGAAAGCGCCGCGATGATAGCCCCCCACGCGCGAGACCTTGTGGACGGCCTCAGTGAGGACGCGTTTGCCGGCGTCAACAGCGCCGACATCGCGCGGATGGCCGACGAGGCCGCGCGAAGAAGCGGCTATGCGGCCAATATGCCGGCGGGCCACAACGCGGGCACGCTCGGAGACCTGACGCGGGCGCTTGTCGTCCGCGAGCTCATCGACCGGCACCGCCGCGGCTTCGGCGGCAGGTTCCCGTTTTTCTATCCGTTCTTCTTCTTCCCGTTTGACGGGCGGGGCTTCGGCGGGCGCGGTTTCGACGGGCGGGGCTTTGACGGAAGAGGTTTTGACGGCTTCCGCGGGCCTTCCCACCGCCTGTAAAACGCGGCTCAAACCGCAGACAATAGGAAAACTCTCCCGCTTATTGCTCCGCGGGGGAGTTTTCGCTTATCCGCTCGATAAACCCGGCGGTCCTTATTGCGGCGACCGCGCCGTCCGCCGCCGCCGTCACGATCTGATACAGCGGTTTTTCCCGTATATCGCCCGCCGCGTATACGCCGGGGATGCCCGTTTCGGTATCCTCCCCGGCTTTGACGCGCCCCTCCGGGTTCAGCGACAGCCACGGCGCCGCCAATTCGGCGTTGGCGACCGTACCGGCGCAGACAAATACGGCGGAAACCGGCAGCGTAAGCGTTTCGCCCGTCTCCGCGTGCGACAGCAGAAGACCCGTCACCGACGTCTCCCCCTCGACAGACAGGGGCCGGACCGGCGTTTTGACAAGGATACGCGGCTCTTTCCGCACGCTCTCCGCCAGCGACGGCGAGCCTCTGAAGGCGTCCCGGCGGTGCAGCAGCGTCACCTCGCACCCGAGCGACGCCAGATGCAGCGCGTCCTCCAGCGCGGTGTTGCCGCCCCCGACGACGGCGACCGGCTTGCCTTTGAAGAAATGCCCGTCGCATACGGCGCACCACGATACGCCCCGTCCCGCCAGCCTGTCCTCGCCGGGAATGCCCAGCCGCCGCCGCCGCGCTCCCATCGCCAGTATGACGGCTTTGGGGGCGTATACGCCGCCTTCCGTTTCCACGCGCAGGTTTCCCGGTTCCAGACGCAGCGCCGTGGCCGCCCGCGTGACGATCTCGGCGCCCAGATTCTTCGCCTGTCCGGCCATCTGTCCGCTCAGGGTGAACCCGTCGATGGAGAGAATACCGGGCATATTCCCGATTTCGGGCGTGGTGGCCATTTGGCCGCCGGGCATAGGCTCTTTCTCCAAAAGGGTGACGGACAGCCCGGCGCGGCGCGCGTATACCGCCGCCGTCAAACCCGCCGGACCGCCGCCGACAATGAGAACGTCAAGCGCCAAAACTTCCGGCATTTCGACAAAACCTCCTATTTACAAGGGTTTTGAATGCGTGTTATGCTTATATCAGCGATTCACGATCCCATGACCCACTTCACTTGGCCGCTCCGCCCGGAGCGGCCCCTTTTTTGTTAATTTCTATACCCTTATATATTTCCATTTCCCACGGTTCAGCCGCAGAAGCGTCAGCCCGCTGCGCAGCAGCTGGTCGGCCAGTACCGAGAACCACGCGCCCATCAGGCCGAACGGAAATACAAAGACCAGCAGATACGCCGACAGCGGGCGCACGATCAGAACGCTCACGAGCATAATCAGGGAGGTCGCCCGCGTGTCGCCCGCGCCGCGCAGCGCTCCGGACGCAATGATCGCGGAACCCTGGAACGGCATGATGAACGCCATGATTTTGAAAATATCCGTCCCCAGGCGGATAACCTCCGCCCCGTCGGTGTACAGCCATATGATATACCGCCCGCAGAAGAAAAATGCTATCCCTATGCAAACGGATACCACCATGCCCATGCGCCGGGCGCGCCGGGCATACTCCGCCGCCAGGTCGGGCTGGCCCGCGCCGAGGCTTTGCCCCGTCAAAGCCGCCGCCGCGATGCCGAAAGCATCCCCGTTGACAAAGGAGAGCGCCAGTACGCTCATACAGATATTATGCGCGGCGAACGCGTCCGTGCCGAGCGATGTGACCACCTTGGCGTAGGCGATAAAACCCGCCCGGATGATAAACTGTTCCAGCATCGAGGGCAAACCGACGCGCGATATCCGCGCGATGAGGTCCCGGTCGGGTTTCCAGCTGTCGCCCCGGGCTAAATAGATATAATTCCCAATCTTTGGAGCGCCGGCCGCGTCTTCGTTTTTTTCTTTTCTTTCCCTCGAAAGAAAAGAAGGGCGCAGCAGGATGACGAACGCCATGACGCAGGCCGCCCCCTGCCCGATGACCGTGGCGAGCGACGCGCCGGCGACCTCCATGCGCGGAAAGCCGAAACGTCCCTCTATGAGCAGGTAATTGCCGACGAGGTTGACGCCGTTTGCCAGCAGGTTATACATCATCGCGGCCCGCGTGTTGCCCGCGCCGCGCAGCGCGGCGGTGACCGCGCCGGTGACGGCCAGCACGGGAAATCCCAGCATCTGTATTTGCAGGTATTCGATCCCGCCCCGCAGCGCCATATCGTCCTCCGGGCCCATAAAGGCGATCAGCCACGGGGAAAGGAAGTATCCCGCGACGGCGAAGACGACGCCCAGAGCAAGCTGCAGCAGAATGGCCTGCCGCAGCGCGCGCCGCG
>JAIRUE010000046.1 GCA_031254575.1 Oscillospiraceae bacterium
GGGGAAATCTGCCCAGTCTGAATGATAACGGCCCCGGCAAGAATATTCTCAATCTCAACGATGCGGGAAAAGACCTTGCCCTGCTCGTTTTTGGCCTCGTCATACTCGCTGTTTTCCGAGAGGTCGCCGAATTTGCGCGCTTCCTTGATCTGATCGGCCACCTCCTGCTCGCGCACCGTTCTGAGAAAATGCAGCTCCTCTTCCAGTTCCGCGTAGCGTTCCTTCGTCATTTTGAATTGTTTTTGCATGGAAACCATTCCTTTCGGCGCCAGTGGACACGGCGGCGCGTCGCCGCCGGGCGGCGTCAAACAGTAGTGAAAGTATAACGGGATTGCTTTCCTTTGTCAAGGACGAATATTGACCGGCTCGTCCCCCAAAGTCAGGCCTCGTACCGAAATGTCGCCCAGAGAGACCTGCTCCGTGGCCACAAGGGCGGCCAGCATGGCGGCGTTGTCACACCCGGCGGGCCAGCCTTTCCACAGGGAGCGCGGCGGCTCCAGAACCGCGCCGTCGGCGGGCCTTCCCCCCGATACGGCGGGGACGCCGCCGGTGAGGTTGAACACAACGGCGCCGTCGGGAACAAGCCGGGCCTTTGGGGAAGGTTCCCCGAACAGAACGTGAATATCAAAGCAGTCGTCCGCCGCTTTCGCCGGACGGCCGTAAGCCGATACGCCGCAGCGGCTGCGCAGCAGGTAACATACGGCTTCGGTGTCCTCCCCCGCCTCAATGTGGAATGTTCGCGCCAGCGCGGCGAGGGCCCTCGCCGCGGCGAGCAGCTCCGGAGTGGCGCGGCTGCCAGTCAGCGACAGCCGGACGCTTCCCCACAAAACGCCCGCCTGTTCCACGGCGAAACGGCACAGAGGGGCCGCAAGCCTGCGCAACAGCGGCACGGGGCTGGATACCGCCAGTCCGCACCGCTCCGGCAGCTCCGGAAACGGAAAACCCTTGGGCAGCACCACCCCCGCGATCCCCATCCGAGACACGGCGCTCAGTCCCCGGACGACCCGTTTGCGGAGGTCGCGCTCCCCGGCCCCCAGCGGCATGTCCAGCGTGACGCCGATATAACGGGGCTTTTCACGGATCGCGACGCGGTGCCCGGCCCGCGGCCAGCCGCGCCTCGCCGGGACGGTTACGGTTTCCAATACGGCAAACATGCTATATCCCCCTTTGTATAGGGAGATATATATGATCCGCGTCACCTCAATAGAAT
Organism: Oscillospiraceae bacterium; assembly: GCA_031254575.1. Classification (GTDB taxonomy): domain Bacteria; phylum Bacillota; class Clostridia; order Oscillospirales; family UBA929; genus UBA929. The sequence continues at coordinate 1,211 of JAIRUE010000046.1, forward strand.
CTCCAGCGCTTTGGCAAGCTGGCGGTCGAGCGCGGGGTCCCCCGAACCGATATGCCGCCGTTCGTCTTCGGAGAGAACGGCCTCCACGTCGGGCGTCAGCCCGGCGCCCGCGAGGCTCAGCCCTTTGGAGGTGAAATATTCGCTGGTGGAGAGATAGAGGCCGGAGCCGTCCGACAGGCGGAAATACTCCTGCGCGTATCCCTTGCCGCCGGTTTTTTCGCCCACCAGCACGGCCCAGTCGTATTCGCGGAGGCAGGCGGCGAAAAATTCCGCCGCGCTGACGCTGTCCCTGTCTATCATGACCGCTATGGGCAGTTCCACACATTCGGGGCCGGAGACGCGCACATCGATCCGCCCGTCCTTATACCGCAGCGTGATAAGGTCGCCGGCGGGCAGCAGGTAATCCAGTATGCGCTCCAATACGGGAAGTTTGCCGCCCGGGTTGTCACGCACGTCGAAGATAAGGCCGGCCACATTGTCCAGCAGCAGTTCGTTGAGCTTATCGATGCACTCGCTGTCCACGGGGTCGTCAAAATTTGTGATCCTGATATAGCCGATCCTCCCGTCCGGGGTCTCAAGGACGCGCGACAGGACCGGCTCGCGCAGAACGGTGCGGCGCATGATGTCAACGGTAAAACTGCCCTCGCCCTCCGAGGACCGCTCAAGCGTCAGCGCCACGACGGTGAACTCTTCGCCGCGCACGGCGTCAACGGCGGCGTCATACCCCGTTTCGGCGACGGACAGGCCGTTGACATGCGTAATGAGGTCATCCTTGAGCAGGCCCGCCTCCGCCGCCGGGGAGCCGGGTATGACCTCCACGATCCTGATGCCGCCTTCGCCCGGTTCCACCGTCACGCCGATGCCGATGGACTGGTTGCCCTGCGATTCAAGGTGGAGGCGAAAGGCGTCGGGGTCGAAATAGTGAGACCAGCGGTCCCCGATGCCCCGCACCATCCCGTCGATCGCGCCCTGCATCAGCTTGTCGGTGTTCAGATCGCCGATGTATCTGCCCTGAATGTCGTCAAGGGCGGCGTAAAACGGCGCCCACTCCTGACGCTGGCGGCTGAAAATCTCAAGCTGCTGGTTGAGGTTGAACCGCACCCCGTAGGAGGTGATGACAAAGGTCACAAGCCCCGTCAGCGCCATCAGTACGGCGACCGTAATGACATTTACGCGTTTTTTCATCAAACGTCCCTTTCCGTGTCACGCCCCTTGCGCGGCTGTCTACTTGCCCCTCAGCAGCGGTTCCGGATCGACGGGCACATTGTTTTTCCGGATCTCAAAGTGCAGGTGGTTGCCGGTCGAAACGCCCGTCGAGCCGACATAGCCGACGACGTCGCCCGTCTTGACCATGGAACCCACTTTGACATTGGCAAAAGACGACATGTGCGCATACAGCGACACCTGCCCGCCGCCGTGGTCAACGGCGACGTAGTTGCCGTAACCGGAACTGTACGTTTTGATAATGACCTCGCCCGCGTTGGCGGCGCATATTTTCGTCCCCTTGGGCGCGGGGATGTCGATGCCGGTATGCATCTTCCATACTTTGTAGATGGGATGAAAGCGGTTGCCGAAGGGGCTGGAGATGGTGGTATATCCCGGCACGGGCCACTGATATTCGCCGCCGACGTATTTATTGTTCCGCTTCTTCAGTTCTTCCTGAATTTTGGCCCATTCCGTCTCCATGGCCTTGAGCTCTTTATCCGCTTCCGCTTCCGCTTCGGCGAGTTTTTTTTCGTCGGCCTGCAGCGCCGCCATCTCGTCCAAGTACTTCGCCATCATCGCGTCGCACTCGTCCGAAAGCTCCGCCAGTTCCGTCTGCGACCCGGCCAGCTCAAGCCTGCGCTCATACTGCTCCTGCTTATCCCCGTCGAGTCTCGCGATCGTCTCCTCGATCTCCAGCCGCGCCCCGACCAGTTCCTCCGCCAGCTTCTTGTCCCGCGCCATGACTTCCCGCATGGCGTTCCAGCGCGTCAGCATGTCGGTGAGGCTCTCCGCTCCCAGCAGGATGCTCAGGTAGGAAATATCGCCCATGCGCGCCATCGCCTGAACACGCCTGACAAAAAGCGCCGACATCTCGGCCTCCTGCACCGTCTTTTCGTCCAATTCCTGCTGACTCTCGGCTATGGCGAGGTTAAGCTGCGCTATCAGCTCGACGGTGAGGTCCATCTCCTCCTCGTACAGGGCGATCTGCTCGTCGTAGAGCATCTTGCGCTGGGCCACGTCGGCCTGGCGGTCCTTCAGGTTCCTGATCTGGCCCTGGACCTTTTTTTTGTTTTCCTTCAGGGCGGACAGGTTTTCCTTGAGGTCTTTTATGTCCTTCTGCGTGACCGCCGCCCGCGCCTCCGGAAACAGCACGGACAGTCCCCCTATGACCACGGGGATGAGCATCAGCGCCGCCAGAATAATGGCGACGATCATCGCGGCGCGTTTGCGCTTGCGCTGCATCAAAACCACCTCTATGTTCTTAGATATTTCCGTATAGTCATCACGGAGCCGAAAACGCCGACCAGAAAGCCGGTCAGTACAAATACGGCCAAAACGGGCAGCCAGAGCTGGGAAAACGGGGTCAGCGTGATGTCTGCCAGCGCCCCCTCAAAACGGTCATAGGCGAACACCTGCGTAAAATACGCCAGCAGCCCGGCCAGCGTGCCCAGAATAAACCCCTCCACCACGAACGGCCAGCGGATAAAGCCCTTGGTCGCGCCGACAACCCGCATGATGGCGATCTCCTCCCGCCGCTCGAAGGTGGCGAGCTTGATGGTGTTCTGCATGATGAAGAGAGAGACGATCAGCAGCGCCGCGATCAGCGCCACCGACACCATCCTTACGACCCGCCGTATCGAGAGCAGCCGCTCCAGCAGTTCGCGCTGAAGCTCGACGTCGGCCACGCCGGAAAGGTCTCCGAGTTGGCTGGCCGTCTCCTCTGCGTACTGCACGTCAACGAGAAAAACTTTATACTTGTGCTGAAAATCCTCCGGCGTCAGCCCCTGCATCAGGATGGAACCCATCTCCTCCGCAAAGCTGTCGAAGGCTTCCTCGCGCGAGATGAACTGGGCGTCCTTCACGTTGTCAAACGCGCTGATGCGGCTGCCGATGCTTTTCGCCATCGCGTCGCTGAGGGATTCGTCCACCCAGAGGACGATCTCGCTGCTCTGTTCCATCTCCGTCACCAACCCCTGCACGTTGACGGCGACGAGGGTAAAGCTGCCCATAATGAGCAGGCAGGCGGTGATGACGCCCACGGCGGCAAAGCTGGAAAAGGCATGGAGGAAGATGCCCCGGAAACCCTCCGTAAAATAATATCTAACGACGTGTCTGTTCATGCGCGTAATACCCGCCTTGCTTATCGCTCACGATGCGCCCGCCGTCGATGGCGATGACGCGCTTCGCGAAACGGTTGACAAGCTCTTTCTCATGGGTGACGGCCAGCACCGTCGTGCCCAGCGCGTTGATGCGTTCCAGCAGCGTCATGATCTCCAGGGAGCGCGCCGGGTCCAGGTTGCCGGTCGGCTCGTCGGCGATGATGACCATGGGGTTGTTGATCAGCGCCCGGGCGATGGCAACGCGCTGCTGCTCGCCGCCCGACAGCTCGTGGGGCCGCCGCCGCGCCTTGTGGGACAGGCCGACAAGATCGAGCACATACGGCACGCGCGCCTTGATGTCCCTCGGGGACGCGCCGACGGCGCGCATGGCGAACGCCACGTTTTCAAAGACGTTTTTCTTCTCAATAAGCCGGAAATCCTGAAAGATGACGCCGAGCGTCCTGCGCAGCATCGGCACCGCGCCCGGCTTTATGGTGTTGATGTTGTAGCCGTTGACCATGACTTTGCCCTCGCTGGGGCGTATCTCGGAGGTCAGAAGTTTTATGATGGTGGATTTGCCGGAACCGGACGGGCCCACCAAAAAGACGAACTCGCCGTCGTCAATGCGCAGCGTAACGCCCTTGAGGGCTTTGGTGCCGTTGTCATAAGCCTTGTATACGTCAACCAACCGTACCGTGTGGAACAACTCCTCCTGTGTTACGCCCCGTGCGGGGCGGCGGAACCGCTCGCCAAATATCTGTGGACCATCAAAGCGACCTTGAAGACGACGGCGTGGTCAAACTCACGCAGATCCAGGCCGGTCAGCTTGCGGATCTTTTCCAGCCGGTAGACCAGCGTGTTCCGGTGGACAAACAGCTTGCGGGAAGTCTCGCTGATATTGAGGCTGTTGTCGAAAAAGCAGAGGATAGTGTCCAGCGTCTCACGGTCGAGGGCGTCGATACCATGTTTTTTGAAAATCTCCTGGAGGAACATCTCGCACATGGTGGTGGGAAGCTGATAGATGAGCCGTCCGAGACCTAGGTTTTCGTAGGTGATGATGCTCTTGGCCGTATCGAACACTTTGCCGACCTCAATGGCCACTTGCGCTTCCCTGTAGGCGTTGGCAAGGTCCTTGATCTGCCGGCACACCGAGCCGACGCCGATGACGGTGGATACCATCAGTTCGCTGCGGAGGGTGTCCTCAATGGCGACGGCGAGCTGCTTTAGATCGGAAACGCCGACGTCCTCCTCGACCTCTTTGACAAGCGCCGTCTCCCGCTCGTCCAGCGAAACGATAAAATCGCGGCGGCGGTCGGGAAACAGGCCTTTCAGAACGTCTACGACGGCGCTGTCGGTTTCGCCCGTCTGCCGTACCAGCAGCACGGCGCGCTGACGCGTGCCGTCGAGGCCCAGTTCGCGGCTTTTGATATAGATGTCGCCGGGCAGTACGTTGTCGAGGATGATGTGCTTGACGAATGTTGTCCGGTCGTGTTTTTCCTCATAGTAGTCCTTGGTGCTGTTCAGCCCGGCGGCGGCAAGGCCGCACAGATTCCGCGCAAGCTCGTCCTCGCCCTCCGCAAAAGCGGCAAACTCAAAATTCGAAGAGGAACAGCGCAGAGGCTTGAAGGTGTGCCCGCGCGCGTGAAAGAAACCGTCCGTTACCGCCTCCGCGGCCGCGTCTTCCCAATGGGAACCGATGACAGAGGGTTCGGAACAGGCGATGACGCAGCCGGTCTCGTCAATAACGCCCAGCGTACGGGGGGCGGATTCTTTCATCTCAAGGATAGCGGACTGGAATATCTTACCGGACACGGCGCGTCCCCCTTTTTGACCTATATATTATACTAGGTTTTACCCGGCTTGGCAAGCGAAAGTTGACATAATTCATGATTTTTTAATATTGCGCTGCACCTTTGTCATAGACAAAGGCCCCGCTCAAAGGGCGGGGCCTTTGCTTGTCACCCAAAATTAACCATACAATTTACGCCGTCACATTTTACGCGGACGCCGCCGCCCCGTCAGTTGGTGATCGTCTGCTCCGTCTCTTTGTCAAAGAGATGGACCTTATTGGTGTTGAACGCCACGTTGATGACGTCGCCCGTCTTGGTGGTGGAACGCGGCTCCACGCGGGCTATAAAGTTCCTGCCCTCGCCGTTCATATACAGATAGGTCTCGGCGCCCATCATTTCCACGACGTCCACGTTCATCCTGACCTGCGCCTCGGGGTGCTGGCTAATATAAGCCTCCGCGTCGTGGATGTTCTCCGGGCGGATGCCCATGATGATTTCCTTGCCCGCATAACTGAGGACTTCGGGTTTGCGGCCTTTGGCGTCGGGCAGGAGGATCTTGGCCTCGCCGAACACAAGGTAGGTCTTGCCGTTCTCGTCGACGACGGTGCAATCGACAAAGTTCATCTGCGGGGAGCCGATAAAGCCCGCGACAAACAGGTTGCAGGGGTCCTGATAGAGTTTCTGCGGCGCGGCGATCTGCTGGATGAAGCCGTCCTTCATGACGACGATGCGCGTGCCCATCGTCATGGCCTCCACCTGGTCGTGCGTGACATAGATGAAGGTGGTCTCAAGGCGCATATGGAGCTTTGTCAGCTCGGTGCGCATCTGGGCGCGCAGCTTGGCGTCAAGGTTGGAAAGGGGTTCGTCGAGCAGGAAGACTTTAGGGTTGCGGACGATAGCGCGGCCCAGCGCGACGCGCTGCCGCTGGCCGCCGGAGAGAGCTTTGGGCCTGCGGTCAAGCAGCTGCTCAATCTCGAGTATCTTCGCGGCCTCGGCCACGCGGCGCTTGATCTCGTCCTTCGGCGTCTTGCGCAGTTTAAGGCCGAACGCCATATTCTCAAAGACGGTCATATGCGGATACAGCGCGTAGTTCTGGAACACCATCGCGATGTCGCGGTCTTTGGGCGGGGTGTCGTTGACCAGTTTGTCGTCGATGTACAGCTCGCCCTCGGAGATCTCCTCCAAACCGGCGATCATGCGCAGGGTGGTGGATTTGCCGCAGCCGGACGGGCCGACGAGGATGATGAATTCTTTGTCCGCGATGTCGAGGTTGAAGTCGCTCACCGCGACGACGCCGCCGGGATAACGCTTGTACATGCCAGTCAGGGTTACGCTTGCCATAATGGTTGACCCTCCCAATTCTTTTATGGATTCGTTCTCTTGACACCATCCATCATACCACAGCGGCGTTCCGTGCGCTACTCTCACAAATAGCCAAACTTTCCGTGTTTTTTTTAGTCAGGTTGCATAACGGGCTTTTAGACTCGCCGCTGTCGCGGCAACGGCTGAACCGCGCGGAGCGGCGGGAGCGGACGTTCTATTCCCCTTCCTGTCCGAATATCCTATACCCAAAGGAGGGTTTATCCATGTTCATCTTTACCGCCAAACTGACACGCAAGAAGCTCGCCGTCGGGATCGGGGCCGTCGGCGTACTGCTGATCGGCGTCATCATCCTCATATCGGGGCGGGGCCGGGTCGAAGCGTCCGCCGCCACGGCGCCCTCGCCCAAAGGCGTCAAAACCGCCGAACACCGTCTCGCCTACCTGACCGCCTACGGCTGGTCCGCCGACGCCGGGACGGAGGAATGCCAGGAAGTTGTGATCCCCAAAGAGTTTGACGGGACATTTGAGGAGTACAACACCCTGCAAAAGGGCCAGGGCTTCGACCTGTCCAAATACAAAGGCAAGCGCGTCGTACGGTACATATACCAGATCACGAACTACCCCGGCGGGCGCTCGCCCGTCTACGCCAGCATCCTCATCTATAAAAACAACGTCATCGGCGGGGATTTGCAAAACCCCGCGCCCGACGGGTTTATACAGGGCTTTATAAGAGAATAGGGGTTTCCGCGCTTTATCCTCCTTGTGAGGCGGCGGGGCGGCTCCTCAGCAGCCGCAGCGCGCGGGCGTATTTGCTGTTGTATTCCTTGGACAGCGCGTAACGGCTCTCCAGATAAGCGGCCAGCTCCGTCATCCCGCCGGGCCCGCCCGTCAGCAGTTCCAGCTCCAGCTCCAGCAGGTCTTCCCGTTTGTTTCCGGCGGACAGCGTTCCGCGGTCAAGCGCCAGTTCGGCCGTGGAACCGTCCGGAAGGCGCAGGGGCGCGGTCGTGCGGGTGAATTTGACGGCACAGCGCGGTACGAGCGGGCTCTGAAGGGACAGCAGTTTTTCCGGCGCGCCTTCCGCCGCGAGCAGCGGCAGCGCCGTCTCCCAGTCCTCCGCGAAAACCTGCCACTCCCCGCGTGAAAACAGCGGGCCGTCCCGCGTCTCCGCCACCTTGCAGGCGGCGACCGTCACGCCGTTTTCGCGGCGCAGGCGCAGCGCCCACTGCCGCTCCGACAGCTCGCCTCTTTCGGTGTCGTAATAAACCGCGTCCATTTCGGTATCTGCGAAGTCCCGCATCAGGCACGCGGCTACCCGCCCGTCCTCCAGAATGGGCGGCACCGCCCATTCGCCCGGCAGGCGCAGCTTGATTTCAATTTCCGTCGGCATGGAAACCAGCCTCCTATGGTGGTATTGTACCGCCCGCGAAGAGAAAAGTCCAGCAAAAAGAGGAAGCCGGAGCTTCCTCTTTTTCTGTTTGCGTATCCTATATTCCCATCACCAAAATCAAACCCAGCAGGATCAGTATCTCGTCGTCGTCGCTCTCCAGCGACATAAAGAGCAAAATCAGCACCATCAGAATGTCGCCGGCGTCCCAGTCGATCTCGAAATTCTTCAGCAGTTTTGTGATCCCGCCGCCGCCGGAGCGCAGAAGGTCCGCGATCCCCCCGAAATTGCCCAGATTCCCCAAATTGCCGAGGTTGCCGAGATTGGCCAGGCCGCCCCCGTGCCCGCCGCGCCGGCCGCGGTTATGATTTCCCCCGCCGAACAGGCTCTCGAGGATGTTTCTCTGGGGGCCTGAAGCGGCTGCCGCCGCCGCGGCTGCCGCCGGGATTGCCTGCGCTGCCGCGGGCGGCTCCGGCGCGGGCAATCCCTGAAAGGCCTCCGCTTCCGGCTCAAAGCCGTCCTCCGGCTCGTCGGAGCCTATATTGCGCGACAGAAGGTTGTTCATCGGCACAAACGGCTGGTATCCCGAATAACGACTGTACATTTCAGCTCCCCCCAAACATGCCCAGCGCCCGCCGCGCCACTTTGGAAAGCTGCAGCAGCTGCACGGCCCTGTCCATCTTCTCCTGCCGCGGTTTCCGCACATACGGGCGCAGCGCCGAAAGCAGCTGGGCACGCCGGTCGTCTTTTGCCGTCAGGTCGCCCAGCAGCCCCGCGATACCCGACAGCATCTTTGGGTCAAGCCCCGACAGCGCGTTGAGAATCCCCGGATCGACCCCCGGCCCGGATTGCGCCTGCGGCTGCGACGGCTGCGGCTCGGACGCCCGGCCGCCCTGAAAGCCCTGCGCCAAAGCCGCGACCTGTGCCAGCGCCTCGGGATTCTGGAGCAGCTTGTTTAGTTTTTCATCAAAATTATCCATAACTATTTTCTTTTCATATCCTTGACCTGTTTTGCCACCGACTGCCCCTCTTTTGTGGACATCAGCTCACCCATCAAAGAGGAGAGCGCGGCGGCGTCGCCTTCGGCAGCCTTGGCCGCCGCGTCTTTCATCGCGCCGCCGCCGGGCCCGCTGAGCTGCTCCATCAGCGCCCGGCCCTCCGGGCTGTTCATAATACCGGCTATCCGGTTGGTATCAAAGCCCTTGACCTTGGCCGCACCCATCAGGTTTGCGGTGAGGTCGTTGACGTCTTTGGACATATTGACCGCCTCCTGATACAGTATATGCAGCCCTCCGGCGCAAAGTGCCCTAAAACGGACGGACCGCGCCTCAGCGCGGTCCGCCTTCGCAAAATTCCCAGAGCCGTTTTAAGCGGGGGAACGCGTGGAGCGGGGGATAAATCCTGTACATGGCGACATAAAAGCCGTACCACAATCTGAAGTCGGGATACCGGGCGTAGTGCCTGATCGAGCGGCTTTGCAGCCGCCACGGTTTCAGCCCGGCGAAATGCGCGCCGTACGGCTCTTCGATCCGGGCGTGCCCGCCGATCGGGCAGTAGCGGAGGCCGATATTGGTCCACCGCCCCGACCACAGCAGGGTCGCAAGCTGCATTTCCGGCCACCGGAAGCCCCTGACCAGCGCCATGACGTCCGGCCTTCGCAGGGCGCGGAGAACGGCGCCGTATTCGTCCGCCGACGGGGTTAGCACCCAAAGCCCCGCGTTGACGCCCATATTGGACGGGTCGTCTTTCACCCGGTCGGTCACTTCTGCGGGGATGCGCGCCCCGTGCGGATACGCCGGCTTGTAAAACCGGCGTTCCATCAGGATACCCGCCGGGGCCGGCAGGGAAAAGAGTTCGTCATAGCCGGCGAGCGGCAGTACGTCGGCGTCGAGAAGAATAATTTTGTCGTATTGGCCGAGGCCGCCGTCCGGGCTGAGCCTGAGCGCCTCAAAGCGCGTCAGCAGGACATTCCGGTCGCTCCGCCCGCCGGTTACGGAGCTTTTGAGGCGTATTTCTCCGATGGGGATAACGCCGTCATAGAGAATGCGCAGGGCGGCGCGCGCCCGTTCGGAAATATCTTTTGTCACAAGGCATATACAGTCGCAGGTCGTTTGCAGTTTTAACGCGTACGCGAGCACGAGGGCCCCCGGCAGGTAGCCGTCGTCGCGCATGAGAAAGGTAACATAGGCGCGGCGCATTGTCCGATTCCTCCGTATCGCAGAGGAATCCTTACGCTATTTGGCCGGCCTCGCGCGTATATTTTCAGGCATATCGCAGACATAAGGCATTCCCCTTTATTTTGTCATTCCGTCCCGCAATATGCCTAAATCATCTCTGACGGAGATCTCAAAGCCAAAACTCACGGTCAACCCTCCTTTTCGCATAAAAATAGCGGCCGCGGTCGCGCCACAGCCACACACATATCACATCCAAGGCACAATTCCCTGGACAGATTACATGTTCAGCCATGACACGCCGACCAAGCCCTTGCGCGCCTGCCGCGCCAAGGGGCTAAGTCCTTTGCGTCATAACTGTTGAATCATGCTCTCCGTCCTTTCCATGCCTTGTAAGGCCAGTTTACCGGAAAAGAGGGCGGCTGTCAATCCCATAAAAAACCGCCCGGCAAAGCTCCTGCCTTGATGCCGCTGTAATAGCCGGCGCAGGCGATCGCGTTATAAAACGGGTGGTTCCTGTCCGCGTCGGTGAACCTGTTCTCCCACAATGCCACCGGGTCATAGCCCGACACCCGCCGGCGGTGCCAACAAGACCCCCCGGGACTACCCAGTCCCCTGCGCCTCCATAATACGCCTCCTTTTTATGGCACCGCGGGAAAAAGTAAATCCCCAGGGGTGAGGTTTTGAAAACAGTTTTCAGCGGCTCAGGAAAGCGATCCCCTCCGTGACGCCGCCGACGTCCCCGCAGACATAGTCCGCGCCGTTTTCGCGCAGGACTTCCGCCGAAAAAGAGGTCGTGACGCAAACGCACGGCATCCCGGCGGCATGGGCGGCCGCAAGGCCGCCCAGCGCGTCCTCGACGACGGCGCAATCCTTTGGCGCGCAGCCCGCTTTTTCGGCGGCGAGCAGATATATGTCCGGCGCCGCCGATAAAGCGGTCCTCGCCCATGCCGGTAAACTCATGGAAGTCTTCCGCCGACGCCCCGACGCCCCATTCCCTCAAGGCGCGTATGGCCGCTTCGGTGATGACCGGCTCCGAATCGACCAGAACCCCGTCCATATCAAAAAGCACGGCTTGTATCCTGCGCAAACTGATGCCCCCCGGTTTCCCGCGGCCGGTTTAAGCGTTGTTTTTTTGTGCGTACAGACAGTTCCGGCAGCGGTACGGATTTGTAAAATACTATATCAGATAATCATCCGCACATCAACTGCGGATGATTTGATCCGAAACATCACGGTTTGGCTGATATGCGGTGTGGTTTTCCGCGGAAAACAGGCATGGAAACGGTGTCCGGCCAGAGAAATATAGGTTCCGGGAAGAGAAAAATTTGACCTTGACAAGGAAACTGAATGAACGGATACTATTCTTTAGAATCCAACGGTTATCAGGCGGAAACTGCCGGATTATCCGAAACGGCGGAAAGGGGATCGTGTGATGAACGCGAAACTGCCTATGGCTTGCGCAAGGCGGGAAAACGGGGCCTATGAAATCGCTGTTTAGGCGCTGCCCCCAGGCCATAGCCGCGCTGCTGGTGCTTGCCGTCAGTATCGCGCTGTGGTATTTCCCCAATGAATACGCCTCCCGCCGGACACCGCGCGACCAAAACTTCAAACCCGAAAACGGCGCGTGGGATATGACCGGCTTTGACCTGGAGAGAGAAATCGTGTTTATAGACGGGCCGGTTGAGTATGTGCTTGGCGAGCATTTGACGCCGGAGCAGTTCGAGGCTTACGGGGGCGAAATCCATTACGGCAAGGTGCCGGACGACGCGCGGGCCGTCACCGCCCGGCTTATCCTCACTTTCCCGGAGGACAGGTTTTATACGCTTGCCGTTTCAACAAATGATTACGGCGAGCGGACATATGTAAACGGGGAGATGCGCTACTCGGCGGGATCCCCCGGCCTCACGGCGGCGGAAAGCACAGCCGGAAAAATGTTTGCCGTGCTGGACGTGCTTCCTCAGAACGGCGTTGTGACCATCGTGCGCCAAGGCTCCAATTTCGTACACAAAGAGGGCGGAGATTACGTCGGATACTATGTGGGAAGCCCGGCAAACATACGGCAGATGGCGTCCCTGATGCAGATGTTTTCCGCTGTCAGTATCGGCCTTTACCTGTGCCTGTTTCTGCTGCACATGATTTTATATCTGCTGATACGCGGCTACCGCCCGAACCTTTGGTTTGCCCTGCTCTGCTTTCTGTGGCTTTGCCGCGCCGGTTTTATGGGGCGTATGGTCTATCTTTCCATGTTTCCGGATATTTCGTGGACGCTTATGTATAAACTGGGCTGCGTCTCCATCGCGCTCACGGGCATACTGCTTCTGCTGCTTGTGCGCGACCAGTTCCCCGGCATAACGCAAAAATGGCCGCTGCTCGTTTTGGTTGGCGTTCAGGCCGTGTGGATTCCGGTTTACCTCATCGCGGACACGGTGACGGTTTCCCGCGTAAAGACCGCGTCGGAAATCCTGCTGTATGCTGTGGCGGCCTACATCGCGGCGCGGTTTGTGATGGTGCTGCCAAAGCGGATACGCCGGAGAGAGGTGCCGCCGGAACAGGGTATAACCCTCGCCGGCTTGGCCGTCGCGTTTTTCACCCTGCTGCACGACGCTATGCGCTACAACAATATAATGCCGGGCATCGTCTATTACGAAATCGCCGACGTCGGCGTACTGATACTGGTTTTGTTTCAGACGGTCGCGGTGATCATAGGTTCCGTCCGGCAGCTTACCGAAGCGCGGCAGGACGCGCAGATCGCGTGGGAGAGCGCCGAACTTGCCCGGAAAGAACAGAAGCTGGCAGAATTGCGGGCCGGGAACGCGGAAAAGGATTTGGAGCTGCAAAAACAGCTTGCCGCCGGCATACCGCCGGAGAGCCTGATTATTTGCGGGCGGCTGACGCTCAACACGGCCGGCAAACAGGCTTTTTTGAAAGGCGAAGACCTGGAGCTTAACGGAAAGGAATTTGACTTGCTGGCATACTTTATTTCGCGGGAGAGCGAAACCGTAAGCGCCGAGGAAATATACCGGGCGGTCTGGAAGCAGCCCTATCTTTCCACCGACCGCGCTTTTTCAAGCTGCCTGTTCCGCCTGCGCGGGAAAATAGAGGGCGGCGGCTATGTCGTCAGCTACGCGCGCGGCAAAGACAGGGGCTACCGCTTTGAAAAGGGATAGAAAAAACCCGGTAAAAAACCGCTTTACCACTTACTCATTTTAGCGTAAGTGCGGATACGGCGGTTTTTTTTGCTATACTGGATGCGTGGCATCCAGCCGAAACGGGAAGTCCCGGCGGGCTTTCTGTTCTGTTTTATTGTCAGAACTGCGGACAAAAAAGAAGTGAAAGCGCGTGACCGAATACTTAGTCGATCTTTTGAATGTGCTGATGCCGTTTATCCCGTCCATACCCATTAAGCTCTATCCCATGTGGAAATCACGGGACACAAAGACCCGGACGGTTTGCCTCTGGACGGGTTTCTTTCTGTTGCTTCTCAGCGGCGGATTATTCTATGTCCGGCGGTTTTATACCCTCGACCTTCGGGTTGCGCAGATATATAAAGCGTTGATCAGCATTCCCAACCTGTTCGCCGGGTTTTGGGTGTTCCGGAAAAGGGCGTGGAAAAACATCGTCCTGATCGCGGTATCCTTCATGTATAACGCCATATCCACGGGGATCGGGAATTACGCCGGTGAAAACTGGTTTCAGGCGGCGCGTTATCCGCTCCTCGGCGCCAGCGCCGTCAATCTCATTGTCGTCGCGCTCACCCTGCCGCCGCTCCTGTTTATGCTGCGGCGGCTGTATGAAAATCAAACGATGAAACAGGCGTCGGTATTCTGGCGGTACATATGGCTGATGCCGATGGGCTTCTTTGGCCTGACCCTGCTGACCGGCAGTCCGTTTGAAACCGGCAGTTTTACCGGCGGGTACGGGTTTTTCATCATCCGGGCCATCATTTACGGCGCGCTGCTGCTCACCTGTTATCTGCTGGATATGGCGGTGCGCATAGTATATGAGGCGGAGACCGCGAAGAGCGAATCGGATGAAATGGCGAGGACAAACCGTTTCCTTGACGGTCTTTCCAGCATGAAATCGGAATACCTCTCCAATCTCAGCCACGAGATGAAAACCCCGCTGACGGTTTTGTCGCTGAATCTCCAGCGCGCGGCCCGGCTGTTCGGCGCGGGCGGCGATATGCCGGATGAAACCCGTGACAAAAGGATACAAGCGGCGCTCGCTTCCGCCAACGAAGAAGCGGGACGCTTGGTCCGTATGGCGGACGCCGCCCTCCGGCTTGCCTCATCGCAGGAGAGCCGGAGCCGTATACGCAAATTGGATCTATCCGCGCTCCTTATAAATTACGCCGACGCGTACAGGCCGTTTCTGGAGAAGAAGGGCAACTCACTGACGCTTGACATACCCGGAACGCTGCCGCCTGTGGACGGCAATCCGGACCTGCTCGCCCAGGTCGTGATAAACCTGCTCTCAAACGCCAACGCGCACACGGGCGGCGGTGAGATCGCCGTTTCGGCGGAGACCGGCGCCGGGGCGGTTGTCATTGCCGTGCGGGATAACGGTGAAGGCGTGCCGGGGGAGCTCCTGCACCGCGTATTTGAGCGCGGCGTGTCCGGCAGAGGCGGTACGGGGCTTGGGCTGACGTTGTGCAAAACCATCGCGGAGTTCCACGGCGGGACGATCAGCCTTGACAGCCTGCCCGGCAAAGGCACGGAGGTAACGGTCACGCTGCCGGTTTATCAGGAAAGGTTGGCGATAGCGGATGAGTAAGCTGCTGCTTGTCGAGGATGACAGGAAGATACTGGACTTCAACAGGGAAGTGCTGGAGGAAAACGGGTATACCGTCTACCCCGCCATAAATCTGGCGGAGGCGCAAAAACGGCTGGAAAAACTTGACGCCGACCTGATCGTGCTGGACGTCATGCTTCCGGACGGCAGCGGCATCGACTGGCTGGCAGAACTCCGGGCGACGTCGCGCGTGCCCGTCCTGCTGCTGACGGCGAAGAACGGCCTGCCGGACAAACTGAAAGGGTTTGAATCCGGCGCGGACGACTATCTGACGAAGCCGTATGATTATGAGGAGTTGCTGGCGCGCGCCGGAGCGCTCTTGCGCCGGGCCGATTATACGCCGGAGCAGGTGACATACGGCAGGCTTATGCTGGATATAAACAGCGGGCGGGCGTATTACGGCGGTTGGGATCTGGCGCTCAGGCAGAAAGAATTTGCGCTGCTCCTGCTGTTCGCTCAAATGAGGGGAAAGGCGCTGAGCGGGGAGTATATTTACCAGAGGATATGGAAACAGCCCATCGGCAGCGACAAGAACACGCTCCAAACCACCATCTCAAGGCTCCGCGCCAAACTGGAGAACACAGGGCTCGATATTTATTACGAGCGCGGCAGCGGGTATACCTTGGAATGAATCCCGGTCCGGGGGGCCGGCCGCCGTGTTCCGGGGTTTTGACAGCGTCAGAGGATTGCCTTATGGCGGTCCTTTTTTTGCGTTCGCGTACTTCGCGTACATTTATGTAAGAATCGCCGTTTTGCGCGTCCGATAGTGTATGCTGATAAGGCGGCGGCGAAAAGCCGCGGACGACCAACGGCGGCCGCGCCGGTACAGAGAGGAGGTATACGCAATGTCAGACGGGAAAACAGGGAAGACAAGGGCTGAGTTCATCGAGTTTATCGTCGTCATTCTGCTTGGCATCACGGCGGTGGCGACGGCGTGGTCCGCGTGGCAGGGCGGGCTGCACGGCAGCCAGATGGATCAGAAATACACCAAGTCCAACAACCTTGCCTCGGAGGGCAACTCAGAGTACAACGCGGGCATACAGACGCTTACGCAGGACATGATGCTCTACAACGAGATCAACAGCCTGATGATCGACCAGCTCTTTGCCGAAAGCAAAGGGGACAAGGACGAATTGGAAAAAATCGAATGGAAGATTGACGAGCTGGTTTCCGGCAACATGAGCGCGGAACTCGGAGAAGCCTTTGACTGGGCTATGGCCGAGACGGAAAGAATCGGCGGGTCCGTATCGCCGTTCGATAAGGAAGGCTTTGTGGAATCGTACTTTGAGACCGCCAACGAACTGCTGGCGGCATCGGAGGAGATGCTGGAGGCGGGCAACGCCAACAACACGCACGGCGACAATCAGGGGCTGGTTTCGGTCATCTACGCGGTCGTGCTGTTCCTGCTCGGTATTTCTTCCTCTTTCAACGGGCTCAGGGAGAAGTACATACTGCTGGTTGTATCCTGCGTGGGATTTGTGGGCGCGACGGTCTTCATGCTCACCATTCCGATCGTCCTGCCGTAACGGAACGGTGACAACGTTAAGGGGGATTGCTTATGAAATTGATAGGGAATATTGTCTGGTTTATCTTTGGCGGTTTGGAAATGGCGTTTTTCTGGTGTCTGGTCGGACTGCTCCAGTTTGTCACGGTGATCGGCATACCCACCGGCTTGCAAGCGTTCAAGATTGCCAGGCTTGCCGTCTGGCCCTTTGGAAAAACGGTCACATATGGCGGCGGGGGCGGCAGGCTGCTCCTGAATATTATCTGGATCATACTCGGCGGGCTGATACTCGCCATCGGCAACGCTCTGCTGGGTATCGTTTTTTGCGTTACCGTCGTCGGCATCCCGTTTGGCAAACAGTATCTCAAGCTGGCAAAACTCTCGTTAATGCCCTTTGGCGCGACTATTTCATAAAAATTTTTAGGAGGTAATGAACATGGCGAACGATAATTTGGAACTCGTTGTGAATGCGGACTTGAACGGCACAAAACAGGCCGTTGACGAATTGATGGAAAAGATGGGATTCACCATATCTTACCAAAATTCGTTTGAGGCGACCGCGCAGCGCGGCAGCGGACTGGCGTCTTATATGATGGGTCCGTTCGCGGGCAAAAACAACGTGGCTGTAAAATTCGGGCTGTCATACCGTGAGAGTGGCGGTAAAACGTCGGTGTTCCTTTCGGACACGGGTTCGGGGCTTGGCAAAACCCTGACGTTAACCGGCGGCACCACCAAAAAGGTGCTTCAGGATGTTTTTAACACGCTCCGCGAGGGCATCAGCAGAAAGGGACTTCAGGCGTAAGATAACGTCAACTTTCTGTGAGATAAGGTGCGTACCATGAAAAGCAAAACAACTGCGCTGCTGCTCTCTGTTTTTCTTGGCGTGGTTGGTGTTGACCGCTTTTACCTTGGCTATACGGGGCTTGGCGTCCTTAAACTGATGACTGTCGGCGGTCTAGGGATATGGTGGGTCATCGACATCATCCGGATCGCCACGTGGAAAATGAAAGACATAAAAGGCAACGATCTGGTGTGACGACAGCATATTGCGCGCTCTTTCAGGCGGTATATATGGGGGAGGCAGTCATGGCATACTGTTCAAAATGCGGCGCGCAAAACCCGGATACCCTGAACTATTGCGGCAACTGCGGCGTTTCCCTCCGCCGCCGGCGTTCCTCGGCTCCGTTTTACGCCGCCGCTTCACGGAAAAAGAAGAGAAAATGGCCGTTTATATTGGCCGGAATATTTGTTATTCCATTCGTCATTCTCTTCTTCATTGGGCTTTTCTCGGACGGCGGGTATGATGTACCGGATTACGGGGACGCGTTCGCGCCGTCCAATACGCAGGGTAATACCGCGCAAACCCCGGCCGCGGAAGGTTCGTCCCGGTTCTCCGACGCGGTAAACGCCCTCCTTGAGGGCGGCGGGTTCGGCGTTTATACCGGTTCTGACGGCGGCGAAACCGGACCTCGCGGCGGCGGTTCCGTCTCTTATGACGAGGCTTACGCGGAGATTGAAAACTGGACGGAGGACGAATGGGCGGATTTTTGGCTTGTCATGTACGAATGTCTTGACGAGGAAGACGTTTTATATCTGGAAAGCCTGAGTGAAAAGGAACTAATCGGTATTATCGTGGAGATTATTTCGGAAGAGTAAAGAATCAACTGGGGGGATTTATATGTTTTGCTCACATTGCAGCGCGCAAAATCAGGACGGGAGGGCGTTCTGTTCGGAGTGCGGAAAGCCGCTTTCCAGCCCCTCTTCAGCGGGGCAAATCGCTGCGCCGCCAAAGAAAAAGCGCAGATGGCCGTTTGTGCTGGCGGGGATAGCCGTGGTGTTTATCGTCTTGATTTGGGCTTTGGGCGGCGAGAAAGCGGAGGAGCCGGACGGCGCGGAGCCGGGGGACGCCGCGCCCGTTTTCGCGGAGGCGCCGCCGATACAAAAGCCCCCGGATAATGCCGGGGCCGCAGGGGGGCGCTACGATCCGGACGACACATGGGCGATCTATTGGTACATATGCGGAAGCGATCTGGAAACGGACGGCGGCTTCGCAAGCGGCGACCTTGCCGAAATGATGGAAGTCAAATTGCCCGGTAATGTTTCCGCCGTCATCGAGACGGGCGGCGCGAGAAAGTGGCACAACGGCGCGGAATCGAACGGCAACAGCCGCTATCTCTACGACAGCGCGGGGCTTACGTTTTTAGAGAAGAAACCGCTCGCAAATATGGGCGACAGCAAAACTCTGGAGGATTTCCTGCGGTTCTGCAATACAAACTACCCGGCCGACCACCGGGTCGTGATATTCTGGAATCACGGCGGCGGCAGCGTGGCAGGCGTGATATTTGACGAGCTGTTTGACGACGACTCGCTCACCCTGCCGGAAATACGCGCGGCGTTTGAGGCGGCGTCCCCGCTGTCAAAATCCGATCCGCCGTATGAAATAGTCGGCTTTGACGCCTGCCTGATGGCGACGGTCGACATGGCGGAAACGCTGAACGGCGCCGCCCGCTATATGGTGGCGTCGGAAGAATCGGAACCGGGCCTGGGCTGGAATTATACGGGGCTTTTTCAGGCGCTGGCCGACGACACCGGCATGAACGGCGCCCAGTTGGGCAGGGCCATTTGCGACACCTATTACGCAGCCTGTGAAAAAGAGGGGGAAGACGACGAGGTCACGCTTTCGGTCGTGGATCTGACCCGGGTGGACGCGCTGCTGGCCGCGTACTACGACGTCGGCGCGGAATCGCTGATTTACGCCTGCGTTGACACGTCATTTTTCCACAGTTTCGGGCGCGCGGCCAAAAAAGCGGAAAATTATGGCGGCAACAATTTTTGGGACGGGTATACCAACATGGTCGACTTGGGCGACCTTGTGCGGCAGTCCGGCGACGCCCTGCTGCCGCAGTATGGGCGGGCTTTGCTTGCCGCGCTGGACGACTGCGTGATTTATAAGGTCAGCGGGCGGTGCCGTTCCAGAGCCGGAGGGCTTTCCTGCTATTACAGTTATGACAGCGATTATGACAATTTCAAAGGATTTGTTTCCCTGAACAACGATAACCCGTTTCGCTGGTATTACGATTACGCCATCACGGGCGCATTGTCCGCCGAGGGGGAGCGGTATGTGCGTGAACTGGCGTCACAATACGCACAGGCAAAAGATGTTGAGCCGGAAGAAATACAAAGCCCCAAAGGCGGCGATCTGGAGGACTTTCCGGTCCGGTGCTCCGACGACGGGTTTGCCGTTTTGGATTTGGGGCCGGAGATCGCGGATAAACTCACCGGCGTGTATTGCCTGATAGCTTATTATGACGAGGAAACCGACATCACCGTTCTGCTTGGCAGGGACAACGACCTTGACGCGGACTGGGATAACGGCGTGTTCACGGATAATTTCCGGGGCGTTTGGGGCAGTATTGACGGCGTTCTCTGCTACATGGAACTGACTGACGAAGCGGACGATTACCAGGTCTACACCGTACCCGTATTGCTGAACGGCCGGGAATACTCGCTCAGCGTCAGCTATACATACGACACCGGGGAATACAAGATCCTCGGGGCGCGCCGCGGCATCGACGGCAACGGAATGGCGGATAAAAACCTGCGGAAGCTGCAGCCGGGCGATATTATCGAGCCTTTGCACTACATCTTTTTTGACATGGACGACAGCGATGAGGAACCCACGCAAATGGCCGTTGAAGAACTTACGGTGACCGCCGGCACCCGTTTTGAGGAAATGGATCTGGGCGACGGATTGTTTGTCTTCCTGTTTGAGATGGTGGACGTGCAGAACAACAGCTATCTGTCGGAAGCCGTTGTGTTTTTAGTGGAGGACGGCGAGATAACGCTGCTGGAAGACGAATAAAGAGTTGGCGGCAATCCTGAAATCTAAGTTTTGGAGGGAATATCATCATGCGTCATGAAGTATTCGGAGGGAATCTGCCCGCGGTGACGATCCATCTTGAAAGCGGCGAGGCCGTTTACACACAGTCGGGTGGCATGACGTGGATGTCGGCCGATATGAACATGGAGACGAATATGAAGGGCGGCCTGTTTGCCGGGCTGGGCCGTATGCTCAGCGGCGAATCGCTGTTTATGGCGACCTATACGGCGACGGGGAGCGGGCAGTCCATTACCCTCGCGTCCACATTTCCCGGCGAGATCATCGCCCTCGACGCGGCG
This sequence comes from Oscillospiraceae bacterium, assembly GCA_031254575.1. Lineage (GTDB taxonomy): Bacteria > Bacillota > Clostridia > Oscillospirales > UBA929 > UBA929. The sequence continues at coordinate 21,663 of JAIRUE010000046.1, forward strand.
CAGGGGCCGTATATCTGCCAAAAGAACGCGTTCCTGTGCGCCCAGCCGGACGTAAAGCTCGAAACCTACTCCCCGCCGGGCTGGAAGGCCGGCCTGTTTGGAGGCGAAGGCTTTATTTTGCAGGAGATCGCGGGAAACGGCCTGGCGTTTCTGGAGATTGACGGAAGCGTAAAGGAGATCGACCTTGCGCCCGGCGAAAAGCTCAAGGTGGATACGGGCAATGTCGCCGCGTTTGAGAAGCGGGTAAAATATTCCGTGGAAACGGTCAAGGGGTTTACCAATATCCTGTTCGGCGGCGAGGGGCTGTTCCTGACGACGGTGGAAGGTCCCGGCAAGGTCTGGCTGCAAACCATGACAATGCCCGGTTTCGCCGGGAGGATCATGTCGTTCCTGCCGTTTAAGAAAGATGATTGACAGTCCACCAAGAAACCCGGAGGATGAGCATGAAACGATATAAGCAACTGACCGCCCTTACGCTGGCGCTGTGCGTCATACTGCCGCTGGCGGCGTGTGACGGGGATTGGCTGCTGGAAACGCCGCCCGTTTCGGACGCGCCTTCGGTTCAGGGCGCGTTCGCGCCGCCGGAGGACGGCGGCGTGGCGGCGCTTCTTTCGCAGGGCGAAAACGAGGAGGGCGTATTATCCGGCGGCGAGCAGTTTGGCGCGGGATTTGCGGAGATGTCCGGGGAGGGGGAGTTTGACCCGGATAAAAAGGCCGGGGTCAGCAAAAACGCCCGCCCTGTGCGCCGGATCGTCAAACAGGACGTTTACGGCAACGTGCTCCCGGACGCGTTTTATTATTACCGCAATATGCTGAGCGAAAGCGAGCGGAAGGTGTACGACCAGATCTACGCCAACGCGGCGGAGCTTGATCCGTATTTTGAACTCACCACAAAAGTCAGCCGCAGCCGCATAACGGAGATCGTGTGCGCGGTGCGCTACGATAACCCCGACCTGTTCTGGCTTGACCACCTGTTTTACTACACCTACGACGGCAGCGGCTATGTGACGAGCATGACGCTGACGTTCTTTAAGAACGCCGTGGCGAATATCGGCGGGTACAAGCGGAATTTCTACAACTGCGCCGATTCGATCCTGGAATACGCGATGACGTTTGACAATGAGATCGATATGGTCAAAGTCTGCCATGACATTCTCACGCACATCAACGCATACGAGTGGGCCGACATGAACCAGAGCGCGTACAGCGCCCTGTGCACAGGCAAGTCGGTGTGCGCCGGTTACTCTTTCGCGTTCCTCTATCTGATGCAGCGGCTCGGCATACCCTGCGTCTCCCTCTACGGCTATACCGGCGAGGATCACCTGTGGAATATGGTGTGCTTAGACGGGGACTGGTATGAAATGGACGTGACGTGGGACGATCCCATCGGCAATCCGTCCAACATCTATTACTACAACTATTTCAACATTACCACCAGGCAGATGGGAAACCGCCGGCGTTACGCCATCAGCAGCCCGCTGCCGCAGGCCGGCGGCACATACTATTCCTACTACAATTACTACGGATACAGCCCCGGCACCAACCTCGTATCCGTCAAATACGGATACCCGAAAAGCAGCCTTCCGCCCGTTTACCCCGCTTCAGCTCCGGATACGGTTCCGTCAGACCCGGCAAAGCCGTCGCAGCCGCAAAGCGATTACAGCGTGGACGAGATATTCTCCGGCGAAAACGAAGAGGCGTGGAGCTGCGATGAGGTGGAAGAATGGCTGATGTCCCTGACGGATGAGGAATGGATTGCGCTTTGGGACGTCTTTATGAAGTTTTTGGACGATGATGAAATGGAATTTCTGGATGAACTGGACTGGGATGAGTTTGTCGATTTGATGTACGCCATTATGAATTGAGGCAAGCCGTTTTTCACGCAAAAACAGCCCGGCAAGGCCGAAGCCTTGCCGGGTTTATCTTTTTCGCTACTGCGAGATCGTCTTCTTTGCTGTCGCGGCTTTCTTTGCCGTTGCCGCCTGCCATAGCCGGATTGTCCCTGCCACGTTCAGCACATCGATTACGGCTTTGGAGGAATACAGCTTTGGTGTATCGCCGTTCATGCTGACGTATGTACCCGCTTTCACCTTGATAACCGCCGTGGCTTTGGTTTTCACCGTTCCGTCTTTGTTCAGCTTCTCGGCTTTGGCTGTCACTTTATAGTTTGGCGGCTTCTGCTCGCTCGTCACCTTGATTTTCACCGGCTTACTCGCGGGCGTGTACGTCGTGCCGCTCTGCTTGGGCGCGGACCGGATGAAGTACACCGTCTTTTCCACCTTTGTCCCCGTCAGTTCCTTTACGGGGATACCGTTGGTTGCTCCCGGATAAAACTGTCCGTAACCCAAATCATCCACCGTTTTCCCCGACGCGACGCCTATGTAGACGCCATCCTTGACCGCCGTTGTGCCGCCCTTCTTCGTCAGCAGCCAGTCGCCTGGCGTGATACCCGTGATGTCCGCGCCGATGGCGTAGTTGACGGCCAGTTTCTCCGCATTGGGCCGGGCATTGATCTTATAAAACGCGATGATGTTATGCGCGTTGCCACTGCCCTGCGGTTTCTTGGCGTTTTTATTGTAGTCTTTAGTGCATAGCCACAGTTCCACGCCCTTGTTGAGCATTTTGATGACTTGCGCCTCGGTCACGCCGCCCTCTTTCCATGTCTTCCCGCCGTCTTTGCTGTACGCCTCAATGTTGTACCCGCCGGGAATTGAAAAGGTTTCCGTGGTAAGATTTATGGTGGCGTTCATATCTACCGTTGCGTCCGCTGGTTTCGCGCCGCTCTTGAAGGAGAAGGTCACACCGTAGAGGATGACGTTGTTGTCATACACAGTTTGATAGTCTATGCCGTGGTTATTTTTCGTGACGGTTACATGGCATATGGCTGTATGCCCTCCGTCTGCCGTCGTGACCGTAATGGTCGCCGTACCCGCCACGACAGCCGACACCTTGCCGTTGGCGTCCACTGTGGCAACGGTTTCATCACTGCTTGCCCAAGTCACGTTTTTGTTGGTGACGTCGGCGGGTTCAATGGTTGCTGTTAAGGTTTCTGAATAGCTGACCGGAATCGTAGTGGACGCTTTGTTCAGGGTTATGCCGGTGACGGAGATAGGGTCGTCGGGTTTCTGCGGGTCATAAATGTATTTAATGATTCCCCATTCATCCGTCGCTCCCCATGTGCCCGTAAAGCCCTTAACGGCGGATTTACTGGTCATGTTGTTATAACAACATTCAAAGTACTCCAGTGGCAAGCCGGTCACATCCAGTGAGGTCAGTCGGTTGTCGCTGCAATAAAACAGTTCCAGCACGGTGTTCTTACTTACATCCAGTGTTTTCAGTTGGTTGTAGTAGCAATTAAGGTATGTCAGCGCGGTATTCTTGCTCACGTCCAGCGCGGTTAATTGGTTGTGGTCGCAATCAAGCGATGTCAGCGCGGAGTTATTACTCACGTCCAGCGCGGTCAATTGGTTGTTCCCGCAACCGAGTTCTGTCAGCGCGGAGTTGCCGCTCACATCCAGTGCCGTCAGTTGGTTGTCGCTGCAATAAAACAGTTCCAGCACGGTGTTGCCGCTTACGTCCAGTGATGTCAATTGGTTGGAGGAGCAACCCAGGTATGTTAGGGCGGTGTTTTTGCTTACATCCAGCACCGTCAGGCGGTTGTTGTCGCAAGCAAGATGTGCCAGCGCGGAATTGCTGCTCACATCTAATGCTGTCAGTTGATTGACCCAGCAGTTAAGATAAGTCAGCGCGAAGTTGCCGCTCACGTCCAGTGTAATCAGTTCGTTGTATATGCAAGAAAGCCATTCCAGCGCGAAGTTGCCGCTTACGTCTAGTGCAGTCAGTTGGTTGTAGTTGCAATTAAGGTATGTCAGCGCGGAGTTGCCGCTCACGTTCAGCGTCGTCAGTTGGTTCTCGTCGCAAGCAAGCCATTCCAGCGCGGAGTTGCTGCTCACGTCCAGCGCGGTGAGTTGGTTCTCGTCGCAAGCAAGGGTCGTCAGCGCGGTATTCTTGCTCACGTCCAGCGACGTCAGTTGGTTGCTGAAGCAATCAAGGTATGTCAGCGGAGAGTTGCTGCTCACGTCTAGCGCGGTCAATTGGTTGTTCTCGCAAATAAGCCATTGCAGCGCGGTAAAATACTCAATCCCGGAGAGGTCTTTGATACCTTTGTCGGAAACATCCAGCCAAGTAATACCGTTTACATCCACGGCGGTGATTTTATATCCATCAGTCTCTCCGATAATGTCAAGCACCGCCACGTAAAATGCCGGGTCCTGGATGATGCTGCCCGGCGGAACGGCCGCCCTCGCCAGCGGTGTATAAGCCGAGGCTAACCCTAACATCATCACAAGCGCAATACCCAAACTCAGCCATTTTTTCATTTTTCATTTCCCCCTTCGGGCAAATTTTCGGCAAGCCAAAAAGGCCGAACCAAAGGACCGGCCTGCCCGGAAAAAAGGCGCAAATAAAGCGCGCGCCGAAGGCGGGCGGACAATACCGCCTGTACCTTACGGCGCGCGCG
>JAIRUE010000066.1 GCA_031254575.1 Oscillospiraceae bacterium
TTGCGCGTCGTCAAAGTCGCCCCGCACCGCGCAGACGGCGACGTTTTTCCCCTCCTGTGTCACCATTTGCAGCTTTTGGACCTCCGATACGCCCTCCTCCGGGTAGAACACCAATACCCTTGTGCCCGGAACGTCACGAAAGCCCTCAAGGGCCGCCTTGCCGGTGTCGCCGGACGTTGCCGTGAGAATATATATATCCCTTGTCTCCTTCGTCAGCGCTTTTGCCTGATTGATAAGAAGAGGCAGGACTTGCAGGGCCATATCCTTGAAAGCGCAGGTCGGGCCGTGGAACAGTTCCAGAATATACGCCCCCCCTACCCTGACCAGCGGCGCGGGCGGGCCGTCGAAGCGTTTATACGCTTCGCGGCACAACCCCTCCAGCCCGTCAAACTCCGGCAGAAACAGCGACAGGACAAACGCGGCCCGCGCGGGATACGCCAGCGGCGTAAGCCTTTCCACAAAATCCGCGGGCAGAGACGGGATCTTCTCCGGCACAAACAGTCCACCGTCCGGCGCCAGTCCGCGCAGGATCGCCTCAGCGCCGCAGACCGGTTCCGTCTGTCCCCTTGTACTGATATACCTCATGGTTATCCTCCCGTCACGCTCTTTTCAAAACGCGTTTTCAACATGCTCGATCCGTACTTCCCCAAATCCGCCGTCCGGCGCGTCTATGGCAACGACGTCGATCCGCGGCTGGAGCGTGGAGCGGGGATTTTTCAGCAGGAAATGCTCCGCCGTCATGCGTATCTTCTTTTTCTTTGCCGGGGTGACGGTTTCCAAAGGATGGCCGTAGGTACGGGCCGCCCGCATTTTCACCTCGACAAAGACGAGGTAGCGGTCGTCGTAAACAATCAGGTCAATCTCTCCGCAAGGCGCGGTATAGTTGCTCCGCAACAAGCAATAGCCTTTCTTTTGCAGATACTGAAGCGCAAGCTGTTCGCCCCGCCCGCCTTCCTTACGCATCGAGGAGCCTCCTCAGAAAAAACAGCCTGTGCGCCGGGCAGGGCCCGAACTCCCGCAGAGCGCGGATGTGCGCCGCCGTACCGTACCCCTTGTGCTTTGCAAAACCGTAATGGGGATACAGATCGTCCAGTTCCGCCATCGCGCGGTCACGCGAGACCTTGGCAAGAATGGACGCCGCCATGATACAGGGCTCTTCCGCGTCGCCCCTGACGACGGCCCGCGCGGGTACGGCAAAGCCCCGCGCAATCTTCCCGTCCACCAGCAACAGCCCGGGTCGGACGGCAAGCCCGTCCGCGGCGCGGCGCATAGCCAGCAGGGTTGCTTCAAGGATATTAAGCCGTCCGATTTCCTCCACCGACGCCGAAGCCACGGCATAAGCGACGGCCTGTTCCCGGATGAAGTCATATAAAATATCCCGCCGTTTCGGGGAGAGCTTTTTGGAATCGTTCAGCCCCGGCAGGTCATACTCTTCCGGCAGAATAACGGCGGCGGCAACCACGTCCCCGGCAAGGGGGCCGCGCCCCGCTTCGTCAATGCCGCATACGGGCTGCGGGAAGTTTCCACAGCCGCCCGCGGAATACGCGGCGGCGTCAAGTGTACGCCGGACATGGATCGTGCCCTGTGAAATCATTCCGGCCTCTCCAAACTGATCCGCCCCAGTTTCCCGGCGCGGAAATCGTCCAGCAGCGCCAACGCCATGCGCCCGGTGTCCGGCACGCCGCCGGGAAGCAAATACCCGCGCCTCTCCGCGAGAGCCTCAAGCCCCCCCGCGGTGCCGTACCGCCCGCCCAGCGCTCCTGGGTACAGCGCTTCCAGTGTGTCAATCAGGCGCGCGGCCAGCGTTTCCGTGTCCATAATCTCATCGCGTATAGCGCCTGTGAACGCGAGATGGAACCCCGTCCGCGTGTCTTCAAATTTGGGCCACAGCATTCCCGGCGTATCCATCAGCAGGAACCCGCGCTCCATGGAAAACCACCCGCGGCTGCGGGTGACGCCCGGCCTGTCCTCGGCTTTTGCCGCCCTGCGGCGCAGCAGCGTGTTGATCAGCGTGGATTTGCCGGTATTGGGCACCCCTATCACTATAACGCGCAGCGGGCGCCCGGCCTGGCCCTTTTCCGTATCCCTCCGGATGCGCTCCGCCAGCAGTTTCCGGAGCGCGGGCAGGACGGCTTTGGACGCGCCCGGGGACGCGGCGTTGACGGCGGCGGAACCCGGCAGGACCTTTTGCCACAGCGCCGTGACGGCGGGGTCGGCCAGGTCGGCGCGCCCCAATACCAACAGGCGCGGCTTACCGCCGCACATCGCTTCAAGGTCGGGGTTACGGCTGGAAGCCGCCGCGCGCGCGTCAAAGAGTTCAATAACGGCGTCCACGCCGGAAAGGTCTTCCTCAAGCTGACGGCGGGTTTTCGCCATATGGCCGGGGTACCAGTTTATGTTCATTACGTCACGGGGCCAAACGCCTTCAGCGGCGCCACACGCAGGAGGACGCGCCCGAGGATGCTGCGCCTGTCTACAAGCCCTATGTCGGTGGAACGGCTGTCATGGGAACCGTTGCGGTTGTCTCCCATCACAAAAACGCAGCCCTCTTCCACCGTGACCGGCCGAGGCATCGGCAGCTCATAAGCCCAAATACGCATCGGCGCCTTGATGTACGGCTCGTCCTGCGGTTCGCCGTTGATGAACAGCGTCCCGGAGGTGTCATCAAAGTCTATCACATCACCCGGCAGACCGATCACACGCTTGGCCAGCGGGCTGTCCTGCCCCGTTTCCGCCGAAGAGTCTCTCCATCCGTACTTTGTGAAAAGGATGACGTCGCCCCGCCTGGGCGTATAGGGAAGGCGCGAAATTATCACCCTGTCATACTCTTGAAGCGTGTTAGTCATGGATTCCTGACGGATCTCAAACTGTCCGGCAACAAACGTCAAAACCAGCACAAACGAAACAAACGCAAAGACAAGCATTTGCGCCCACTCAAACAATTCCCTCGCCGGATCAAATGTTTTCTTATCCTTCATAGCCAAATCTCAACTTCCGTCCTCCAGCCGTCCATTACGCCACAGGGCCAAACCTGTTCAGCGGCGTCATACGCAGGACGACGCGCCCGAGGATGCTGCGCCGGTCGACAAAGCCTATATCGGCGGAGCGGCTGTCAAGGGAGCCGTTCCGATTGTCTCCCATCACAAAGACGCAACCGTCCTCCACCTTGACCGGCAGAGAAATTGGCGTCTGGCTGCTGGTCCAGCGATCCATAGGCGCCCTGATATACGGCTCGTCCTGCGGCTCTCCGTTAATGAACAGTGTCCCGGAGGCGCCGTCAAAGTCTATCATATCGCCCGACAGGCCGATGACCCGCTTAACCAGAGGGCTGTACTGCCCCGTTTCCTCATTGACGGACCCCTGCCAGCCGTATTTTGTGAACAGGATGATGTCGCCGCGCTTAGGCGTGTAAGGCAACCGTGAGATCATCACCATGTCGCCGTCCTGGAGCGTATTGGTCATAGACGACTGGTCAACCTTGAAGACACCGGCGGCATATGTGAAGATCAGCACAATGGCCACGAAAGCCAAAACCAGTGACTGTGCCCAGTCAAAGAGCTCTCTTGCCGGATCGAATTTCTTCTTTTCCGGTTCCCCGCCGGTTTCGGGCTGTTCGGCGCGCCCCGTATTTTCGTCCATGGGACCGGCCCTCCTCGCGGTTAGATGCGGATCCTGACCTTCGCCCTCTTGCCCACTCGGCCGCGCAGATAGTACAGCTTGGCGCGGCGTATCCTTCCGTGGCGCATGATCTCAACTTTGGCGATATTGGGCGCGTGGACGGGGAAAACCTTTTCGACGCCGATGCCGTAAGAGACGCGGCGTACGGTAAACGTCTCCGATATGCCCCCGTGTTTCTTGGCGATGACAAGCCCCTCAAAGACCTGTACGCGCTCGCGCGAACCTTCCTTGATGCGTACGTGGACGCGCACCATGTCGCCGATCTCGACGACGGGAGGTTCCGCCTTGAGCTGGTCCTGAACGGCAGCTTTGAGTAAGTCCATTTCCGTTTCCTCCTTTGCGTTCTTGCGGTCTCAGCGCCGCAGAGGAACGCAGTCATGCAAAGCAATATATCATAAATAAAGGCGCGTGTCAACCTTACGGACTTTCTTTTCTATATTTTTACCGTGTTTTTTCGCTTGCATGCGGAATCAAAGCATGATAAAATGAGCACTGTATGAATTTACCGACTGTTCGGTAGCGCTGGAGGGTATTGGTGGCCAGATTTGATATGTCTATTTTAGCCAAATGCGAAACACTGGACGCGGCCGGCGCGGTCAAATGGTTTCCCACGGAGGACGATTTTTGGGTGACGCTCACAAAAGTATATATGGAAGCGGACCGTTACCTGCGCGACTATACCGCCTCCGTCGTGCTGTTTGACAGGGAAACCCGGGATGATTTCCTGAAGGAACTGGAACAGACGCGCTCCCTTCTGGAGTCATTGCGCGTCAAACGCGCCCCGGCTATGCTGGACAATCTTGCCGAGGCCGTCCAGCGTATGGACAACGGCTCTCTCACCGACGGCCTGCGCGTGTTTTACGCCGAAATGGACATCATAAAAAACTGCATGGAGAGCGCCCTGATCCCTCAGGACGAGGTAAGCGTCAAGCAGGTCGGCCAGCCCATTGTCATGGCCGTTGACGATATGCCGGAAATCTTGAATGCGATCATGGAGATCCTTGCCGGCCGTTACCGCGTTATTGCCCTCGACAGCGGGAATGCCGCCCTGAAAGCGCTGGCGTCGCAAACGCCCGACATTTTTCTGCTGGACATCATAATGCCCGGTATGAGCGGATACAAACTGGCGGAAAAGATACGGAAAATGGACAGATTCAGGAAAACCCCCATTTTATTCATATCGAGCGCGGAATCGGAGGAGCATTTCCGCGCCGCCAAGAAAATCGGCGGCAACGACTATCTGCGCAAGCCCCTTAACGGCCCGCTCCTCTTGGACAGGATGCGGGAATACCTGAACTGAACGGTAACGCAAACGGCTTCCCTCCGAACGGCGGGAAGCCGTTTTTGATTCGACATAATTAACATAAGTTCATAATCCGCAACTCAAAAAAAGTGGAATTTGTTGTTTTAACGCATTTCTTGTCTGACTATTTTCAGATATTTTCATTTTTTGATATTGCATTTTCAATTTTTATGTGTTATGGTATTGTATGTCAATCAACGGCATAAGTTTACATATTGCGATAGACCTGTGCCGTGAAAAAAACAGTATAAAGGATGAAGTACAATGGAAAAAACCATCAGGCTCCTCGTCGCCGACAGCAATGCGGATTTTACGGCACTTCTCGCGGAAAGCATAGAAGACGACTCCCGGCTTGAAATCGCGGGATTTGCCCGGGACGGGGTTGAGGCCTGTAAAATGGTCGAATCACTTAAGCCGGATGTTCTGCTGCTGGAAATGATGCTGCCCCGCATGGACGGCATCGAAGTGCTTAAGCATCTCAACCGGAAGCATCCCATGTCACGCCCGCGCGTGCTGGTGCTGTCGAGCCTCGCAACCGACGGCGTAACCCGGGAGGCCATCGCCTTAGGCGCGCAGTTCGTCATGGTCAAACCGTGCGACATGACAGCTCTTCTCGACCGTATCCAACTGTTTGGCGGCGACCCGGCCGAACGGCCTGTTTCGCCTGTCATTACGCCGGCGGCGGTCAGTCTCGAGAACCGTATCACCGACATCATCCATGAGATCGGAATACCGGCGCATATCAAGGGGTATCAATATGTCCGCAAAGCCATTGCCGTCGCCGTGGAAAATCCGGCCGCCATCGGCGCGGTGACCAAGATCCTCTATCCGGGCGTCGCCGAGACGTTCGGCACCACCCCTTCCCGCGTTGAGCGCGCCATCCGCCACGCCATCGAGGTGGCGTGGGACCGCGGCGACCTCGAAACCCTGCAGAGCATCTTTGGCTACACCGTCAGCAACGCCAAGGGCAAACCCACAAACTCAGAGTTCATCGCCATGATCGCCGACAGGCTGCAATTGCAGCTCAAAGCGGAACAGCGGCAACAGCAGTGATCTGAAAATACGCGCCCGGCTGACCGAATGGTCAGCCGGGCGTTTTTAACGGCGGCGCCATGTTTATAAGTTCATTGCGGGAGCGCCCGCAAGCCTTACAGTCCCAATACCGCCAGTACAAAATACACCGGCGAGTTCCAATAGATCGTGATCTCATTGGAGGAGTAACTGTCTATGTGGTCGATATAGCACATGGCGGGCGGCTGTCCCTCGCAGGCTTTTTTTACCGCGTTGTCCTGAAGGCTCATATTGGGCCCGCCGGACACCATGCCCGGCACGGCCTGCTTCATCGAAACCGACGGACGGTGATGCGGGTTTTCCATCGGATCGGAGCCGAACCCTGAAATATAGCTCTTTGACAGGGCGTTCTTGCCAAGCAGGTAGTGCATGTGTTCCAGCGCGGCCTGCGCATACCCCGGCGCGTCGTCAAAGAGCAGACTTCCCAAAAGCAGCGTCATGGCGTTGTTGCCAACTTCCATATTGCTGCCCCAGCCGTAATTGGCCCCGAGCGACACCCCGTAAGGATCGTCCTGATATTTTTCCATAATACCCTTACAGGCGCTCCTCAGCTTATCCTCCATCCGCGAGGTCAGATCGCCGTCCGCCCTGTCCCCCGCATGGAAAAGATACGCCGTAAGGCCGTAGGTGCCCATGTTGTTCCAGCCCAAGCCCGAAAAAAGATCAGCGGATTTGATGTAGTCATGGTATTTTTCCTCTCCCGTGGCGGCAAACAGCTCGCAGGCGGCCCAAAAACGCTCGTCCTTGCTGCTGCCGTCGCCGTATTCGCCGGTACCGACACGGCTGGGATTACGGAACCCCGGCGCGTCGGGGTTTTGTTCGCACCATTCCCACGCTCTGACGGCCGCCGCCATCAGGGCGTCTTTTTGCGCGGGGTAGAAGCGGGACGCCAGCGCCATCGACGCGGCAAAGTCCGCCGTCGCGGTGGCGGAAACCGGGCAAATCACCAATTGGCCGGTCTCGTTCTGCGGCATCTCGTCAAGGCCGTCAAAATTCCGGCAGCTCACTTTGTGGTAGACGCCGCCGGTGGCTTCGTCCTGCATCTTGAGCATCCATTCGATCTCGAACCATACGACATCCAGAACCTCCGGGTCCAGCCCGGATGAGAACTCATACCCCAGCAGCAGCTGGGCTACGGCCTGCGCCGCGGGGACGATATAACGCCCGTAATCACCCGCGTCGTGCCAGCCGCCGGAGACGTCCTTTTCCTCCCCGGTCTCAGCGCCGCTCGCGTCGATAACGGCGGCGGCCGACGTATGGCAGGCGGGGTGCGACCACACGCCGGCCTCAAGGTCAACGCCGCACTTCTGGTAATGGAAAAAGTCCAGAACCGCCTTGCGCCGGCCCCCGTATGGACTTTCCCC
>JAIRUE010000078.1 GCA_031254575.1 Oscillospiraceae bacterium
CCAGCATCGCGCGGGCAAAATTGCGGCGGTTGCGGTTCCTGGCCGCAAAGGACATGATAAGACAGGCAATCCAGCCGGCGACAGGGATCATAAACAGGATTATCATGCCTATGTACCCGCCTACGCCGATCACGCCATAGGGATCGCCGGGCGGCGCGTTTCCCATGCCCGCCGTGTTTACCGGATAGGCAGCCTGTTCCGGCGGCGCTTGCGTCGCTGTGCGCGCCTCCGCCGCGTGCGCCGGAGCCGTCGCGGAGGCGGGTTTTCCCGCCTCGCCCGTCGGTTTTCCGCACTCGGTACAGAATTTCATATGGCCGGGGATGGTTGCCCCGCACTCGGTACAAAACGCCATAACGGACCTCCTCTGTCACATTCGCCGGTATGCCTCGGGCGGCGGGAAAAGCGCCGGAGCCAGCGTGAGCGCCCCCCTAGCCCTGCCGGGCATTTCCGCGTTAAAAATGCCGCGTTTAAGCGCCGGAACCCCTGTGTTTATTCTTCGCCGTCCGCAAGCGTACAAATAGCTTGCGCCCACTTGACGTATTTGAGTTTCGCCAGATCGGAGACGGTTTTTACGTTAAACGCCTCTTTAAGCAGTTTGCCGTCGTTTTCGCTGATGCCGGAAATCGCGTCCGCCGGAGCGTTCGCAAGCTCCTTGAGGGACATCTTTTCATAGGCTTTGTCTACAATTTTGTTAATGTTCATGCGGAATCCTCCTTATGTTTGCTGGCTCCGGTGCTTAAACGCGGCATTTTTCGATAAGGAAGCCGCCGGGTCACAGGGGGATTATCCTAATTTGCTTCCGCAGCCGCCGCAGAACTTTGTACCGGGCGGGTTATCCAAGCCGCAAGCGGAGCATTTGCCGCTGGGCGCGGCCGTCTGCGCGAGGTTTTCGCCGCAGTTGTTGCAGAAGCGGACGGTCTGCGCGTTCTTCGCGCCGCACTTGGGGCATTCTTTCAGCGCCATGCTCGCCCCGCAGCTGTTGCAGAACGCGCCCGTACCGGCGGGCTTGCCGCAGCTCGGGCATATCGTGGTTTTACTCTCGATCTTGCCCTGCCATACGGTGGCGCTCTGCCCGGCCTGATCGATGTTGCGCTTCATGGCCTGCGCGCGCGCCTGCGCCACGTAGACCTCCTGCCGCGGAGCGCAGGACACGCACAAGCCCTCGTCCTCGTTCCAGCAGTGGTCGCAGACGTATTTGTTGTCGTTGGGACAGCGGTGGAAGTGCTGTTTTGCCTCGTTCTGCGCCCGTTCAAACGCCTTTTCGTGCTCTTTCTGCCATTCGGGGGATTTGCCGTCGAAAGTCTGCGAAAGGATATTTGTCCCGCGCTCGGCGGCGTGGCCGAGATTTGAGGCTCTGCCGCCCAGCAGGCTCCCGACGAGGCCCGCGCCCTGACCTAATATACGGCTGCCTGTCTTTTTCTTATAGGTGTCGCTCTGTATAAAGCTGGACTTGTAACCGTCGTTGCAGATGTCGCAGTAAAATGTGAACTGAAATCCGGCGTCGGTGCTGTTATCCTGATAGTTGCGTGTAAATGCCTGTAACACTGGTTATTTTCCTCCTCTCATAGCCTCGATTTGCTTATTTGCTTTTTTGATGGCTTTGCCGCAGACGGTACACTTCGTATTCTCAAAGAATTGAAGCTCCCCGCACCGCTTATTTTCACACCGTATCAGAAGCGCCTTTCCGCAGGCGTCGCATTTTTCGCTGCCCGCGAAGGTCTGACCGCCGCAGAAGGGGCAAACCGTCATTAAGCCGCGCCCGCAGCCGGAGCATACGATGTTGCCGCGTTCAATCTCTTTCAGACAATGCGGGCAGCGGTACCCGAACGGGCTGCGGCTCCCGCACCTGGCGCAAAGGCGGCTGTCCCGCTCGATCATTTCGCCGCAATGGATGCAGGGTTGTTTATATGTGGCCATGTCACTCCCCCTGCCTTGCGCCGCAGGCTCCGCAGAAACGCGTACCCGCCGTGAGTTCCGCGCCGCAGGAGGTGCAATGCTTCGGGCCCTCCGCCGCCAGCGGCGTGCCGCACTCCTGACAGAACTTCACGCCCTCGGGGTTTTTATGCCCGCACTCAGAGCAGCGGCCTTTCGCGTCCTCGGCTTTTTTAGCCGCGTCCGCCTGTTCCTGCGCCTCTTTCGCCTCGCCCAGCGTGGCCTGCGCCGCGGCCATGTTCTCTCGGATCAACTTCAGTTTGCCGTCCTGCGGCCAGGCGGACGGGTTCTGTTCATACGCCTGTTTCCCGATTTCCAGCAGAATGTCGCTCTCCTGCTTTTGCAGGTCGGAAAGCTCCGACTGCGCCGCCAGCAGCCTGCCCTCCGGCGTGTCCTTCGGCACGACGCTCTTGGCGAGGCCGCCGAGCAGCCCGCCGAGATTTCCCAATCCTCCGAATAAATCATTTGCCATGACTGAATTCCTCCTTTTTTTTCATATTGTTGGCACATTCAACACACATCGACTCGTCTATGCTGTAATGCTCGTCACACACCCATCGCCCGCACCGGAGACACCGGTTGAAGAAATACCGCGCCTCATTCTCCGCGATAATACGCGCCTCGTCCTCGCCCTTTGCGACGATCATACCCGTTGTGTGACCGCGTTCGCATAAGGCGCAATGAAAATAAAAACGGTATACTTCATCGGTCTTTGTCATAACACGGTTAGCTGTAAAGGGTTGTTTCTTCGGCTTTATTTTCATCCGCGCCGCCTTCCGTCAATTCAATGTTGACTTAGTTACCCCTATTAGCTATAATGTGTATAGGTTAACACTGTTTCCGTCCGCCGTGCCGGGGATAACTCCGTTTCACTCCGCTGGCTTACTATAGCCGCGTACGGCGCGGGAATAATTCTCTTGTTACAACCGACTGACATGTTCATCTGCCCTTAGCTATAATTATAGGGATTTTGCGGGCGGATGCATATGACCAATGTGACCATTTTTATGGTATCAAGCTGACCATCTTTTCAGAAAAGGATGGCGATAAGCCGGTACTACCCGGAGGATAGGCAATGAAAAAACGGGCAATAGCAACACTTTCGCTGATTGCTCTGTTGCTGGCCGCAGTGACAGTCCAGCCGTCCGCTTTCGCCTCGGGGCAGATTCAAGCGGGCGTTGTTTTCACGCGCCGCGATTTCACCCGCGCGCTGGGCGACAAGCAGAGCGTTATCTACGTGGATGACGTGGACTTCGGTGAAAACGGCGGGCGGATAATCATTGAAAATGACGTGACTATTATCGGCAGGGAGGGCGGTTCCACATTTACCGAGGCTCATTTCGACATCATCGGCGGCAGTTTGCCCGAAGATACTATCACCGTGCGCTTTGAGAACATCATCTTCGACGGCGGATATGATACGGCGTCCGTCGTATTGCCGCCGGAGGGCCTGGGTTTCCGTGAATTATTCGGCGAAAGGCATTATGAGGAGTATGGGGCTGTTTATAATGACGGCTACACGGATATGTCCTTTTTGGGCTGTGATTTTACCCGTTATGTCGCGTTTACGGCTCCTGTGGCGTATGTGGAATGGAGGAGCGCTTCGGATGATGACCAAAAACGCGCCGCGCTTCGCATGGACAGCTGTAAAGTATATGGCAACATCTCCGAAAAAGGTACGGTCAGCGTAAACGGCGCGAACACCTCTGTCCGCGTCACTAACAGCCGGTTTTATGAGAACACCGCCCGTTCAGCCGCCGGACTGTTTTTACAGCGCTGTGACGAGGTTGAAATCATCGACTGCATGATCTATGACAACCGCCATTATATATTTAATTCCGACGCGCAGGAAAATATAAGCAATTCCGCTTTTTACGGAGGCGGCTTGTTTGTGAGCAACTCTGAATTGCGGCTTATTAGAACGAGAATCGAAAACAACCGCGCGGATTGGGGCGGCGGGCTGTTTATAAACAACAGCGCCGCGTGGATAGACGATTGCCGGATTGCGGCAAACCAGGCGGACATGGACGGCGGCGGGCTATTTATTTATTCCCTGGAAACTTGTCCCGTATATATAACCAATACGCTTATAGCGGTAAACCGCGCGGCGCGCGGCGGGGCGTTTTTTGTGACGCTGGCTGACCTGCGGGAGCGAGTACGTCCCGCGGGTTTGCTTGAGGTATCCTTCTCCACCATCGGCTGTAACGAAGCGGACGACGGAAGCCGTTTTATGTTTGACGACACTATGACGGTAAACGGGACGCGAGGGGAGCATCACTTTTTCGGCTGCTTCATCGTAGACGATTCCCTGCCCGGACAGCTTGCGAAAACGCCTGATTATAGTTATATCACTTCCGCCGAAGACGCCGTCAGGCGCAGCGCGGCGCCGAGAGAGCAGGTCAATCAGCCGCTGTATATCGGTCTGCGCCCCACTCCGGGCGGTGAGGCGGACGTGACTGTTCCCGCCGAAGCCATGAAGCTGTGGGCACAGGGCGCGTATGCGGCTATTGAATACGGCAGGAAAATCGGGTGGCAGGGGCTTGCCGTCGGAGCGGAACCGGCTTCGTCGCCGGACCCGTCTGAGCCGCTCGTATCGCCGGAACCCAGGCGGCTGGAAGCGCCGGAGGAACACGGCGGTTTTAACCCGCTGATACTGATCATTCCCGCCGCGTTTCTGCTGTGCGTTGCTGGGGTCGTATATCTTTTTGTCAGAAGACGTAAGGCCGCCGCTTTGCCGGCGGAAGATACAGCGGCTGACAGCGGTGCGGGAATGATAAAAGAAAACGGAAACGGCGCGACGGATACGCCTGTTTTTGTCGCGGAGAAACTCGAAACCTTCCGGCAGGCCATCTCCACGCTGACAAGGACGCAGCGCGATGTATTCGACCAGTTGGCTAAGGGCTATTCGACCAACGAAATCGCGGATATTCTGACCATATCCGTCAACACGGTGCGCAAACACAACGCGGCAATAAGGGAAAAACTCGGCGTCAAATCTTTGGACGAAATGATGGTTTACATCAGATGGATGAATAAAGGCGGCGGCGATGAAAAACAAGAGCCGTAAGCTATCACAGATAGGCGTAAGGATTATATAAATTATATTGAACAGGGCTTGCCCCGCGCCGAACGGCATGTTATAATACCCGTTGACATAACACAGCGGAAGGGGCATGGCGTTGGGCGCGTTTCTGGACAGGCTGACGGATTTCCTTCAGGGACTCAGCGCCGGTTATCAGGCGCTGATGACCTTTCTGATCTCGATCGTTCCCGTCGTCGAGCTGCGCGGGGCCGTCCCGGTGGCGGCTCACGCGGGCCTGCCGTGGTACGCGGCCTTGCCGGCGGCGGTCGCCGGCAATATGCTGCCCGTTCCGTTTATCATCCTGTTTGCCCGCCGCGTGTTTATCTGGCTGCGCAGGCACACGCCGTTCGGCAGGTTTGCCGACCGGCTGGAGGCGCGCGCCGTCAGGAGGATCGACACGGTGAAGAAATACCAGTTTTTCGGCCTGCTGATATTTGTCGCCATTCCCCTGCCCGGTACCGGCGCGTGGACGGGCGCGACGATCGCGGCGATGATGAATATGCGGATCAAGACGGCGTTCCTGCCCGTCCTGCTGGGCGTGATTGCCGCCGGATTTATCATGGCCGCGCTGTCTTACGGCCTGTTCGGGCTGGGAGCGTAACCTCCGGGGAATTTTCCGCATAGCATACCCCGGGGGTGTTGGCTGTGTTGTTCATTTGTATTGCGGCGGTCCTGTGCGCCTACGGCGCGGTGATGGCCGTATGGACACTGCTGGGGCGGTGGCTGGGCGTCCCGCTGACCGCCGGTACGGCGGACTGGATACGCACGGTATACCAGAGAGAGTGTCGCGCTCCATGCGAAGCCCGCGGCCGGGATTGATGGATTTCATCCCCGCGGGCCGGTGGGGCGGCTCGGAGGTTCCGCATGACGGACGAAACGCTGGAGGGCGTCATACAGGCGGTCGTCTACACTAACGAGGAGACGGGCTGGGCGGTGCTGCGCGTGGCGTGCGGGGACGGTTCCCTGCACACCGCCGTGGGGCATATCCCCGGCCCGGCGCCGGGCGAGGCCGTTTCGGCGCTGGGACGCTGGACGCAGCACCCGGCGCACGGGACGCAGTTCGCCGTGGAGAAGGCGGAGCGCCGCCTTCCCTCGGACGCCTCCGCCATTTTGGAATATCTTGCCTCGGGTATCATCCAGGGGATCGGGCGGGCCACGGCCAGCCTGCTGGTGGAGCGTTTCGGGGCGGAGACGCTGGATATTATGGAACGTGAGCCTCGCCGCCTGAGCGAGGTGCGCGGCATTACGCCTAAGCGCGCCGAATCGATCGGCGCGCTGTTCGCGCGGCAGACGGCGTTCCGCCGCCTGATGGAGCGCCTGATCCGGTATGAGCTGTCGCCCGCGTACGCGGCGGAGTTGACCAAGCGGTACGGCACCGACGCGACAGACCGCCTGAGCGACGACCCTTATGTCCTGCTCTATGAGCCGTTTTCCGCGCCTTTCGCGCAGGTGGACAGGTTTGCCGGGGCGCTGGGCGTCGGAGACAGGGATACGGTCAGACTAAAAGCCGGTATACTGTACGAGTTGTATTATAATCTTGACCAGGGCCATGTCTACATTCCCCGGGACAAACTGATCGCAGCCGCCGCCGGGCTGCTGGAGACGGAGGAGGAGCCGCTGGAGGACGCGCTTCAGGAGCTGTTCTGTGAGGATAAAATTGTGGCCTGCGGCAGCGGCTCCGTTTACCTGACGCATTTGTATAACGCGGAGCGCAATGTCGCCGCGTTCATCCGGCGTCGCTCGGCCCGCTCCTTCCCTCTCCCGCGCGACATCGGCGGCATCATCGGGCGTATCGAGAAAGAACTACACATACAGTACGCCGATTCGCAGAAAAACGCCATTGTCATGGCGGCGGAGCACAGTCTGATGGTGCTGACCGGGGGGCCGGGCACCGGCAAGACGACGGCGGTGCGCGGCCTGCTGCGGCTGTTTGACTGGATGGGGCTCAAGGTACTGCTGGCCGCGCCGACGGGCCGCGCCGCCAAGCGCATGAGCGAGCTGTGCGGACGCGAGGCCTCGACCATCCACCGCCTGCTGGAGTTCGGGTACGACCCGGCCCGCGGCGTGATGCGTTTCCAGCGGGATGAGGAAAACCCGCTCAACGCCGACGTTCTGGTGCTGGACGAGGTCTCGATGGTGGACATCCTGCTGATGGATTGCGTCGCCCGCGCCGTGCCGGAGGACGCGCGGCTGGTGTTGGTCGGCGATCCCGATCAGCTCCCGGCGGTGGGGCCGGGGACGGTTTTGGAGGATATTCTGGGCGGCGGCGGGACGCCCGCCGTGTGCCTGACGGAGATTTTCCGGCAGGCCGCCGAAAGCCGTATCGTCACCGGGGCGCACAGTGTCAACCGGGGGGAACTTCCGGAACTGCGGAACGATAACCAGAAGGACCTCTTTTTCCTGCGCCGCCGCGACATGCAGTCGGCGGTGGAGACCATCAAGGAGCTGTGCGCGACCCGCCTGCCCGGCAATCTCGGTGTGGAACCGGAGCAGATACAGGTGCTCACGCCTACGCGGCGCGGGCCTTGCGGCACGGTCAGCCTGAATAAAGCGTTGCAGGAAACCCTCAACCCGGCGGCGGAGCATAAATTGGAGAAGCGGTTCGGCGAATTTCTATACCGCGAGGGCGACCGCGTGATGCAGGTGCGCAACAATTACGACCTCACATGGCGGCAGGACGGCGGGAGCTTTGCCCCGTCACAGTCCGGCCCGGACATCCTTGGAGGGTCGCGTCCGCCGCAGGCGGGCATGGGTATTTTCAACGGCGAAATCGGTGTTATCGTTGAAATCGACCTCAAGGCGTCGTTGCTCACCGTCCGTTTTGACGACCGTCTGGCCGAGTATCCGTTTGACGCCTTGGGTGAGCTGGAGCCGGCTTACGCGCTGACCGTCCATAAGGCGCAGGGAAGCGAGTATAAGGCCGTCGTGCTGGCGGTCATGCCGGGGCCGCGGAAGCTGATGACGCGGCGCGTGCTGTACACCGCCGTCACAAGGGCGCGGGAATGGCTGATTATGGTGGGTCAGGATGAGATCGTCGCCGGGATGGTGCAGAACGACAAGCGCCTGCGGCGTTACAGCGGGCTGAGGGGCTTGCTGGAAGCGGACGGGTAAATGATGTCCGCGCCCGGATAAGCTATGCGAAACACACACCGGCTGGCTCCTGACCGCCGAGGGGCAAAAGGTCATTGCGAGCGCGGGGTATACGGGGCTTTTCGGAGAACTGCCTGTTAAAAATCTGACCGACTTCAACCGTGACGGATGGCAATCCAACAGGGAAGTCATAAACGAGGGGAAAGTCCTGTCTTATGAAAACGGCGTCATCATCCCGGAGGCAAAAGATGCCTGACCCGTTTTCGATCCTTCTCCCGAAACGCTGCGTCTTTTGCCGCAAGCCGCACCCGGACGGGCTGTGCGGGGAGTGCCGGGAGGGCTTGCCATGGCGGGACCCGCCGGATAAAAACGGCGTTGTCTCACCGCTGCTTTACCGGGAACCGGTACGGTCCGCGCTGCACCGGTATAAGTTCCGGGGATTTTCCGGGTACGCGGAAGTTTTCGGGCTGCTGATGTCACAGGCGGTGAGCGGCGCGCGCGTCCGGGCGGACGTCGTAACATGGGTGCCGTGCAGTTTCCTCAGAAAATGGACGCGCGGGTATGACCAGAGCGAAAAACTGGCCCGCGCTGTCGCAAAACGGCTGAACCTCCCGGCGGAAAAACTGCTGAAAAAGGCGCGCCATACAAAGCCGCAGACCAAAATGCCGGACGGCGCGGCGCGGCGGGAAAATGTACGCGGCGCGTTCCGCCTCTTGCAAAACCCGCCCGGAAGGAGTATCCTGTTGATTGACGACATCCATACCACAGGCGCGACAATGGAGGAATGCCGGGGGATTTTACGCTCCGCCGGGGCGGGGAACGTCATTCTGTGTACCGCGGCGTCACGCCGGTAAACAAGGGGAGGGTTTTTACGTATGAACAGCGCGTATTCCAACAGGATTGGGTCTGAAGCCATCCAAATCATAGGCCGGGACGGGAAGCCCGCCGTCCGCCGTCCGGTCATGGTCCGGCAGCTTGCGGGCAGCGTTTTGTTCGGCTGCGCCGGATTTGAGGCGGTGCCGCTCGTCAACGGCGAGCTGGAGGGCGAGGAAAACGTATACGCGGAGGCGCGGGTCAGAAAGATGCTAGACCTGTTCAATTTCGTCACACTGCCGTTTTACTGGGGCAGGTTTGAGCCGGAGCGCGGCAAGCCGGACACGGCGCGCCTGCTGAAAACCGCGAAATGGCTGCGAGAACGGGGATGCGCCGTCAAGGGCCATCCTTTATGCTGGCACACGGTCACGGCCCCGTGGCTGCTGGAGCTGTCCGACGGGGAGATCCTGGAGGCCCAGCTTGAACGCATCCGGCGCGACGTGACGGGGTTTGCCGGCGTTATCGACATATGGGACGTGATCAACGAGGCCGTCATCATGCCCGTCTTTGACCGTTACGACAACGGCATCACGCGGATCTGCAAACAGGAGGGCCGCGCCGGGCTTGTCAAACAGGTCTTTGCCGAGGCGAAGCGGGCCAACCCCGGCGCGCTCCTGCTCATCAATGATTTCGACATGAGCGAGGACTACGCCGCGCTGATCGGGGAATTGCTGGAGGCCGGCGTACCGATCGGCGCCATCGGGTTGCAGTCGCATATGCACCAGGGCTGCTGGAGCCGGGAAAGGACGGAACAGGCTTTATCGCGGTTTGAGCGTTTCGGGCTGCCGCTGCACTTCACCGAGGTCAATCTGGTGTCGGGCGAGCTGATGCCGGAGCATGTCGTTGACCTCAACGATTATGAGCCGGATGTTTGGCCCTCCACCCCGGAGGGGGAGGCGCGGCAGGCGGAGGAAGCCGCTGAGTTTTACAAACTGTTGTTCCGCTGCCCGCTGGTCGAGGCCATTACTTACTGGGACTTTTCAGACGGCGGCTGGCTCAACGCCCCGGCCGGGCTGATGACAAAGGACGCGCGGGTAAAGCCTGCGTACGACGCGCTCTATCAGTTGATAAAGAACGAATGGCGCACACCGGACCTGCGCGTCATGACGGACGAGAACGGATATGCCGAGATAACCGGCTTCCGGGGCCGTTACACGGCGGAGTTTGACGGCGGCGGCATGGAGTTTACGATCGGCTGAACCGGCGCGGGCGGCGGGCGTCCCCACGGCAGTCAGTGATCCATATATTTTAGAAGGGAAGGGAACCTCAATGCGTGTTTTTCTGTTTTGCGGCGACTACTGGCACCCGGAGCAAGTTCCCATTGACGGCGTTGCGCCGCTTAGGGAAAAAGGATTTGACTTTGACATTATCACAGACGCGAACGATTTCTCACCGGACATCCTCAAAAATTACCCCGTCGTCCTGCTGAGCAAGAGCGGCGAAATCTCACGCACCGAAAAGGACAGCTGGAAGACCCAGGAAGTACAGCAGGCGTTTGTCGATTACGTGGAAAACGGCGGCGGCTTACTGGCCGTCCACAACGCCACCGTCGGCGGGGAGCGCACCCAGACGCTCGACGCCCTGCTGGGCTGCCGCTTTTCCTATCACCCGCACGATTGCCCGGTCACGGTGCAGCCGGTCAAGCCGCACCCCGTGACAGAGGGTGTGGGAATGTTCCGTGAGGTGGACGAGCATTACCGGCTGGAGATTTTATCATCTGATATAGACGTCTTTATGGCGTCATATTCCCCGCCGCAGGGGGACGAGGCCCAATATGGGGAAGATCCATACCACAACTCGGAGGCTTGGGTCTGCCCGGCGGGATACGCCCGGACGCAGGGCGAGGGGCGCGTTTGCGTCCTCACGCCGGGGCACCATTTAGCGGTCTGGCGCAATCCGCAGTATCAGCGGGCATTGGAAAACGCTTTGCGGTGGTGCGCGGGCGGGTGACGTAAGCATACCGCCCCCCTTTCCGCCATATAGTGGCGTAAGGGAGGCGGTAGCATGAACAGCGGGGAGATCCTCCGTACGCTGGAATTTTCGACGTCGGCCTACCGCGACGTCCAGCCGTATACGCCGCATACCTGCACCGCCATGATTGACAACCCGCAATCGGGTGTGCAGTATTTTCTCCGCAGGGACGGGGATACCCTGTGGATCACGTTCCGGGGGTCCGATTCTCCCAGAGACTGGAAAACCAATCTTTCTGTTTGCAAAAAAGGGATACCCTACGACAACACGGAAACGAAAATCCGCGTCCACACGGGCTTTCTCAACGCGTATAAATCCACCTGCGTCCGCAGCCTGATATTGGCGGAGATCACGCCGGACACGCATTACATAAAAATTTCGGGCCATTCTCTGGGCGCGGCGCTGGCGGTTCTGTGCGCCGTCGACGTGCAGTACAACTTTCCCGGCCGCGACATCGAGGTTTTCCTGTTCGGCTGCCCGAGGGTGGGCAACAGGGCGTTTGCGCTGTCCTACAATAAGCGTGTGGATAAGACGGTGCGCGTGGAAAACGGCAACGACATCGTGACGAAAGTGCCGCCCGCCCTGTGGGGCTACCGCCATGTGGGCGCGAGGCTGCATGTGGGCGCGCCTCGCCTCGCGGGCCTGTACGTCGCCCGCGACCACTACCCGCACCGCTATTACGCGGGGGTGCTGAAAAAATATGTTCTGTAAAAAAACGCTTGCATTTTTCCCTTCACTCTGTTACACTGACCGCAAACCTTGAAAAAGGAGATGCTCCCGTGAACCGTATGACAACCGCTACCGCTATGCCAGCGCCGAAATTTGGCGTTCGGGCTTTGGCCGTTGTCGGGTTGAACGGGTCGGCATAGACTGTTTCGGATACCAACCGACGAACGGCTGAAGGATAAAACCTTTGGCCGTATGTTTTTATGAAAGGACTGGACAATCATGCAAGACGCCGTTCAAACCGTCCGCGACTTCTACGACCGGAGCGTGGAAGCCGAATATAACCGCATCGCGGGCCGCCCGGAGTTTTTCCTGACCTGCCGGTATATCGACCGATATATTAAACCGGGCGATACCGTGCTGGACATCGGCGGCGGGCCGGGACGGTACGCGCTCTACCTTGCCCGAAAGGGATGCGCCGTTACGCTGCTGGATCTGTCCGGAGAAAACGTCTCCTTCGCGGCGGAAAGGGCGCGGGAACAGAACCTCGCGCTCCGCGCCCTGCAAGGCGACGCGCGGGAGGCGGATACACTGGCGGAGGGCCCGTTTGACCATGTCCTGCTGATGGGACCGCTCTATCACCTGTTAGAAGAAGCCGGCCGCGTTCAGGCGGTCCATGCCGCGCTGCGCCTGCTGAAACCGGGCGGGCTGCTGTTCGCGTCGTTTATCAGCATGGGCGGCGGGCTCGTCTTTTTACTGCGCGAGCTGCCCGGGCAGATCATCGACCCGGATGAGGAGCGCTTTCTTATACCCTTAACAGAAGGCAGAAGTTACGGCGGCGCGGCCTTTACACAGGCGTTTTTCATCAACCAGAACGAAGTTTTACCGTTTATGGAGCGCTTTTCTGTCGAAAAGCTGCACTTATTCGGACAGGAGGGCGTTCTCGCGCCGAACGAAAAGACTGTCATGGCGCAGCCGCCGGAAGTGGTCGCGGCGTGGACCGACCTTGCGGAAAAGCTGTGTGAGAAAGAGGAGTATCTGAGCTGGGCGGAACATCTGATGTACATAGGGAGGAAACTTCCCGTATGAGGATGCGCAGGCGCAAAAATCTGGCCGCCCGCATGGAACGGACGGCGGATTGGCTGGTCCGGGCGCCGGAGGAATATGCTGGGCGGTGGCGGAGCATAATCCCTGCCGGTCTGGCGGAAACGGCGGAAACGGGACCGCGGCTGTTGGTCGAGCTGGGCTGCGGCATGGGCCGCTTCGCCTGTGACACAGCCCGTGCGAACCCTGACAAAACCATCGTCGCGCTGGAGCGCGTTCCCGGCGCCGTTGTCGTCGGCATGGAACGGGCGCGGCGGGAAAATATCCGAAATCTGCGGTTTATCCTCGGAGACGTACAGAATATAGGGAAGATATTCGCGCCGGGCGAGATCGGCGGCCTTTATATCCACTTCTGCGACCCGTGGCCGCACCGGAAACACGCCCCGCGCCGCCTTGTGGCGCGGAATTTCCTGCAAATTTACCGCCCCCTGTTGGCCCAAAGCGGGATTCTGCGATTCAAGACCGATAACGCGGCGCTGTTCGCGTTCGCGCGAAAAGAACTCGCCGCCGGGGGCTGGACAGTCACGGATTGTGACCAAAACAGCCCGCCGGAGGCGGTGATGACGGAATATGAGGCAAAATTCAGGGCGCAGGGCGTCCCCATCGGGGCCTTGACGGCAACGCCGTGACCGCGCGGATCTGTTTACCCCTTTACTTTCATCGGCAGTTCCTCAAACAGCGCCGCGTGCTTGCCGTCGGGCCTGTAAAACACGGCCGGCTTGCCGAGCGGGACGGATATACTGTGCTCGCCGGCGCCGTATGATTTGGCGCTCCACAGATGATGCCAGTTGCCCTCCGGCAGGCGGACGGTCAGGGTTTTCACACCCTTTTTCAAAACGGGGCAGATCAGCAGCTCGCTTCCCAGCATGTAGACGTCGCTTGTGGAGCGGACGCGCGGTTCGGCGGGATAATTCATAAATAACGGGCGCATAACGGGAGCCCCGTCGTTGGCGTTTTCGCGCGCGCAGGCACGCATATAGGTCCCCAGCGCGGCGTGGACGCGGCTCATACGCGCGAAAAACGCCACCATCTTTTCGTCGTGGTCGATATACGCCCCCTGGGCGTCGCCGTTGAGCAGAAGGAAGCAGGGAGAAAACGCGGCGTATTCCATCCAGCGCATATACAGTTCGGGGGTGCGCTTAAAGACATAGCTGACGGTGCCTCCGCATTCGGTGACGCTGAGGCCGATACCGGAGCAGGAGAGGGAGAGGGCGGCGCTGAGCGCCGACGGCAGTCCCTGATTTTTATGCCAGGAGGTGTGGTGCGTCCCGGTCGACGCCATCATGCTCTGCGTGCCGATGCCGATCCAGCCGTAACGGGAGAAAAAGACCGAATCCGCGGTACGCCCCGCCTCGCGGATGATCTCGCGGTTGAGCGCGGCCCACATAACCGGCCAGCGGTTGTGCAGGCGCACGCCGCTTTCGCCGGTGTGAAATACGGCGTCCTGCGGCAGATATTCGCCGCGGTCGGCAAAATACCCGCAGAAACCCAGCCCCAGCACATGGGATTTGACAACATCCTTAAACCACGAGCAGGCGGCGGGATTGGTCAGGTCAAGGTGGCCCGCCATGAACCCGCCCATATCGCTGATATAGGCGCCGCCCTGCGGCTTTTTGAGCAGATAGCCCGCCGCCGACGCCTCGGCATAGAGACGCCCCTCGATCGACAGGTGCGGGTTGATATACGCCATTGTGCGGATGTTGCGGTTGGAAAGCTCGCGGATCAGGCTGTCCAGCTTTGGATACGTCTCCTGATTCCATACCCAGTCGTAGAACGGGCGCCGCCCGGCCGGGGTGTCGAAGCCGCCCGTCCAGTCGGGGATGTAGATGCAGGAGATGGACGCGCCGGAGGTGAGCGCCTTTTCCAGAAGCTCCGCCGCGCGGTAGCTGCCGCCGCGCGCCTCGACGACGGAACCCTCCAAAAACCACTGCGGCGGCACCGGCTGCCGGCCCGTGGTTTTGGTGACGACGCCCAACAGCTCCAGCGGGGTGTCCGCCGCCCCTATAAGAATGGCCGACGGCAATTCCCACAGCGAAACAAAATGGGTCCGCGCCGAGGTGAAGTCAAACGCGGCGCGTCCGTAGCTCTCGAATATGTATCCGATCGCGCCCTCGGTGATGAATACCGGAAGCGGGCACGCGGGCAGGACGGGCTTTGCCCCTTTCATGCGGACGGCGGGCGCGGGCGCGTGGGCCTGATACACGCCGCGCTCCCCGACCCAGAGCTGGACGCGCTTGCCGCGCAGGTTGCAGCCTCCGGTTTGCGCGCCGCCGCCGTAAACCGCCGTACCCGGCGTGGCCGGGAAACGGAAGCGGAAGCGGTTGAGCCCGGTGGACGCTCGTTGCGGCGACAGGCGCAGCATCCCGTTCTGCTCGGTGATGTGGAACGTGACCGAGTAATTGCCGCCGAACAGGCGCAGCAGGCTGCGCCCCTGCTCATACTGCGCGTGCGTCAGGCCGGTCAGGCCCTCCCGCGTGTCGCGGACGACATTGCCCGCCGCGTCCCACCGTCCTTTGCCCGCTTCCACAAACGGGGCGTCGGGCGAGTGGCTCGCCACCAGCCTGTCCCCGATATAAATACGCACCGTATTGCCGCGCGTCACAACCTTGTACAATGTATCCAGTCCTCACAGTTCCCTGAATTGCCGCGGATGATCCTCCGCATACCGCTCATGATCTCTTCGGGCCTGACGCCACACCCCGTCCAGTATATCACGGGCGAGCGGGCCGCGCAACAAAATTTGCGGCGGGACAAAGCCGGCAAAAACGCGGGCATATGTAAAAAGCCGTTGCAAACGGGGATAAAATCCGCTATAATGGCGGCGGTTCCCAAGGACATATAAAAGGAGGCCCGCACAGATGCAAAACATGTATACCCTGCGCGTCGCGGGGCTGACGCGCCGATTGCGGTATTTCCCGCTGGGCAACGGCCTGTACATAGCGGGGCTGGTGATGCTCGGCGACGCCGAGCTGACGGTGCGGTGCGCGGAGGAACTGCTGAAGATCTGCCCGCCGTACGACCACCTGATCACCGCCGAGGCCAAGAGCGTCCCGCTGGCCCATGAAATGGCGAGACAACGCGGCGACGCGGCTTATTTTGTCGCCCGTAAACAGCAAAAGCTGTATATGAGCGACACCCTTTCGGTGGAGGTGCGTTCGATCACCACGGCGGCCCGCCAGACGCTCTATATCGACGGCTCCGACGTGACAAAAATAAGCGGCAAGCGGATTCTCATCGTGGACGACGTCATTTCCACCGGCGAGTCCATCGCAGCGCTGGAGCGGCTGGTCGGCATGGCGGGAGGAAGCGTGACGGGGCGCGCCGCGGTGCTGGCCGAGGGGGACGCCGCCAAACGCGGGGACATCGTATTTCTCGCCCCGCTGCCGCTGTTTACCGAGGCGGACGTTATGGGGGGAGGAACCGGCTGAGAAATTTTTTTTCAGTCCCTATTGCCTTTTTTTTGGCCTTTGATATAATGACCTTGATTTTATGGGGAAAGGTGGATAATTATGGAAAATTTCTTTAAGCTGAAGGAAAACAAAACCACTGTCAGAACCGAAGTCATCGCGGGTATCACCACGTTCTTCACTATGGCGTATATCATCTTTGTCAATCCGGGCGTTTTAAGCGCCGCGGGCATGGATTACGGCGCGGTGTTCGTTGCTACATGCCTTGCCGCCGCTCTTGGTACCATCCTCACCGCCCTGCTGTCCAACTATCCCTTTGCGCAGGCGCCGGGTATGGGACTCAACGCTTTCTTTGCGTATACCGTCTGCGGCACGATGGGGTATAGCTGGCAGGCCGCGCTGGCCGCCGTCTTCATTTCCGGCCTCTTCTTCATTATCATCACCGTCACCAAACTGCGCCAGATGATTGTCAACGCCATCCCGATGCCGCTCAAGCGCGCGATCAGCGCGGGCATCGGCCTGTTTATCGCCCTGATCGGGCTTTCCAACGCCGGGATCATCGTGGATAAGGCTCCCATTATTGGCATCGGCGACCTCAGCGTCCCCTCCACCCTGCTCGCGGTCTTCGGCTTAGTGGTGGTCATTGCCCTGCTTTGCCTGAAGATCAAGGGCAGCCTTTTTATCGGTATCATCGCAACCTCCGCTGTCGGCGTGCTGCTGCAGTTTGGCTTCGACGTGGAGCTGGGCCTGTCCAAACCGGGCCTGACCAGCGCCTTCGGAGACTCATTCAAAGCCTTCGGCAGCACGATCGGGCAATGCTTCACCGGCTTCGGGGAACTGTTTTCCGCCGGGGAGGGCGCGGGCGTGATGCTGGCGAGCGTATTTGCCGTCCTGATCGCGCTGACCCTGACCGATATGTTTGATACCGTCGGGACGCTGGTCGGCGCGGCGGAAAAAGGTGGCTTTCTGGACGAGAAGGGCAATCTGCCCCGCGCCGGCGGAGCCATGCTGGCCGACGCCATCGCCACCTCCACAGGCGCTGTTTTGGGCACCTCAACGGTCACCACCTACGTCGAATCGACCGCCGGCGTCAGCGAGGGCGGGCGTACGGGCTTGACGTCGATGGTCACCGGCGTGCTGTTTATCCTGTCACTGATATTCGCGCCCGTCATGGGGCTTATTCCCGGCGCGGCGACCGCGCCCATACTCGTCATCGTGGGCGTGATGATGGTGTCGTCGCTCAAAGACATCCGCTGGGGCGACTTCGACGAGGCGCTGCCCTGCTTTGTCACCGTGATCATGATGCCGTTCGCCTACTCGATCTCCGACGGCATCGGGCTGGGGTTCATCTTCTATACGCTCGTCAAGCTGTTCACCGGCAAGTTCAAGGAAGTCCACCCCGTGCTGCTTGTGTTCTCTCTGCTGTTCCTCGTGCGGTATGTGCTGATGGGGATGGGCCGGATATAACGGGCAGTCCCGTAAAAAACCGGTTAAAGGTTGGCTTCAAACATACGATACGGTTTCTTGCGGCGGGCATGAAAAAAATATTTTCGATTATGTAGGGTTGTCAATGATGTGTTACAAAATTTAAGATAGTGTGTCTGGGGGACAACCAGCGTAACGGTCTCATAGGGAAGTTGTTATACCATCTGCGATGGGTTGCGAGTTGCTTTTT
>JAIRUE010000019.1 GCA_031254575.1 Oscillospiraceae bacterium
GGCGGAACAGATCGGGCATGAAATATCTCTTAGACAACAATCCGAGGAAACCCGGAAAAAGCTGATACTGGACATTTCCCATGACCTGAAAAATCCGCTGGCGGCCGTTTTGGGTTACAGCGAATTGTGTATGAAAAAACAGGATTTCATTGATGATGACATGAAAACCTATTTTCATATCATTCACGAAAACAGCCTGCGGGCAAACAGGCTCCTGAACAATCTTTTTGAACTGTCAAAATTAGAGAGCGCCGCGTTTGCCTTACACAAAAACCGCGAGGAACTATGCGAATATGTCCGGGAAACCATGAGCGCCTATCTGCCTGTTTTAGACGACGCGGGATTTACGTACCGCTTCGATATTCCTGAACAGGAAATATTCGTGATGCTTGACAGAGAGCAGATGAACCGGGTCTTTGCGAACCTGTTGGATAACGCCCTCAAATTTAACGGGAAGGGAACGGAAATATCCGTGGGGGTCCGGCGGGACGCCTCACAGGCTTTAATTCTTTTTGCGGATAACGGCGTCGGGATTCCCGCCGACAGCGCCGGAAATATTTTTTCGCCTTTTATCAGGTCGGATGCTTCGAGAAATCCCAAGACGGGAGGAACAGGCTTAGGGCTGTCCATTGTCAAAATGATCGTTCACAAGCATGACGGAGACATATCTCTAAAAACGGAGCGCCATGAGGGCTGCGCGTTTGAAATCCGCATCCCCGCGGTTTAAGGTACATTTAAGATAAAAACAGGCTGGATTTAAGACCGCGACGGTACAATGAGATTGCGGATGTTCATCCCATTTGTATTTTAAGGAGGGCGAAAAATATGAAATCTAACACTGCAATAAAGCTGATGCTTGTACTATTTATCATCACAGGCGTTTCCGGCTGTACCCGCCCGAAATTCGAGGACGCGGCGTTGAACGTTCCGCAAATCGCGGTGTCGTCCGACTCCGTTGACGAAACAGGCAAGTTGCTGACCGAAACGGCGGCGGACAGGAAGCCCAATAATCCGTTGGGAAGTAATCAAAGCCCGCATCTTGCCTGGGACGCGGTGGACGGCGCGGCATATTACGCTGTCTGTATGTTTGACGAGAGCGCCAACTGGCTTCACTGGCTTGTTTTGGACACAGAAAAAACAGAGCTGGCACAGGGAGAATATACCTCGCGCAATGAATATGTCGGGCCTTATCCTCCCCAAAATTCAGGACAGCATCACTACAGAATTGAGGTGTTCGCGCTTAAACAGGCAACGGATCATTTGATTTTGAAATTAGACGCGAAACATTCCTATTCCGATATAGCGCGCTATCTCAACCGGTCGGGAAACGGTGAGAATAATATTGTCGCCCGCGGGTATGTTATGGGAATCTATGAAAACTAAGTGCCATTGCAGAACTTCAGGCATACTGGCGTGAAAATGCGGTGAATATAGCGGGCCGCGTCACTCCTCATACTCCCCGAACCGGCGGAACCGCTCGTACCGTGTGGCCGGATTGAGGGACCGCGGGTTTTCCAGCGTTTGGATCAGCGTGCCGCGGATCGTTTTGGCGATTCGCGGCGTATCGAGGTGCGCGCCGGAATACTCGGGGATGACCCCGTCGATGATCCCCATCTCCCAGAGCTCGCGCGCCGTTATCTTCAGCTTTTGCGCCGCCTCGTCCTCGCGGGAGGGGTCTTTCCATAAAATCGACGCGCAGCCGCGCGGGGAGATGACCGAATAGACCGCGTTTTCCAGCATAAAGCACCTGTCCGCGACGGCCAGCGCCAGCGCGCCGCCGCTGCCGCCCTCGCCGGTGAATACCGATATGACCGGCGTATCCAGCGCCGCCATTTCCATCAGGTTGCGGGCGATCGCCTCGCCCTGGCCGCGCTCCTCCGCGCCGATACCGCAAAACGCGCCCGCCGTGTCGACAAAGCAGACGACGGGGCGGCGGAATTTTTCCGCCTGTTTCATCAGCCGCAGCGCCTTGCGGTATCCCTCCGGGTGCGGCATACCGAAGTTGCGGGCGATGTTCTCTTTGGTATTCTTCCCCTTGGCCTGCCCGATCACCGTGACGGCCCGCCCGTTCAGCACGGCCAGGCCGCCGACGACCGCGGCGTCGTCGCCGTAGAGCCGGTCGCCGTGCAGTTCAAGAAAGCTGTCGAATACCAGGCCGAGCCAGTCCAGCACGCAGGGGCGGTTTTTATGGTAGAGGATCTGTTTGTTCGGCGTTTGGGCCCCGCCCCGCCCGTCCGGTTTCGCCCATACAGGGGAGGCGGCGGCCTGCCCGCTCCCGGCGGGCGGGGCGGGCCGGTGGATCGCCAGCAGTTTTACCAGCGTCTCCCGCATCTCTTCCCGGGGGACGATCGCGTCGATAAAGCCGTGCTCCAGCACAAACTCGGCCCGCTGGAACCCCTCGGGCAGTTTTGAGCGGATGGTGCTCTCGATGACGCGCGGGCCCGCGAAGCCGACCAAAGCGCCCGGTTCGGCCAGGATGATGTCGCCCAGCATGGCAAACGAGGCCGTCACGCCGCCGGTCGTCGGGTCGGTCAGCACCGAGATATAGAGCAATCCCTCCGCGCTGTGGCGGCCCACGGCGGCGCTCACTTTCGCCATCTGCATCAGCGACAGGATGCCCTCCTGCATCCGGGCCCCGCCCGAAGCCGCGAACAGAATAACGGGCAGGCGGCGTTCGGCCGCCGTTTCAAAGAGGCGGGTGAGCCGTTCGCCGGCGGCGCTGCCCATCGAACCCATCATAAAGCGCGTGTCCATCGCGCCGATCAGGCAGGGGAAGCCGCCGACGGCGCATTCTCCGGTCAGAACGGCGTCGCTGAGGCCGTGCTTTGCCCTCAGCGACGCCGTTTTCTCGGAATACCCGTCAAAGCCGAGCGGGTTGACAGAGCGGACGGAGGCGTCCAGCTCATGAAAACTGCCGCCGTCGCACACCGAACGGAGCCGGTCGGGCGCGGACACGCGCGGCAAAGTCCCGCCGCGGGCGTCCGGCCTGGGCTTCTGCGCGCCGGCGGCAGGGCGCTGTTCGCGGCGTTCCCCTCCCGCCTCGCCGTTCTCCGCGGCGCTGACGGAAATATACCGGGCCTTTTTGAAAAGGTCTACGATCATAGGTCAGTTCCTTTCCCGAGCATTTCGCCCAGCGTGTCGACCGAATAATTTCCGTGGCGGAACCCCTCGTGCCCCAGCAGTTTCAAATGAAAATCGCAATTGGTGACGATGCCGTCGACCAGAAATTCCGCCATCGCGCGCTTCATCCGCGCCAGCGCCTCCGCGCGGTCGCGGCCGTGCACGGAGAGTTTCGCCAAAAGGCTGTCGTAGTAAGGCGGCACGGTGTACCCCTGATAGATGGCCGAATCCACCCGTACGCCCGGCCCGCCCGGCACATGCAGGCCGTTGATGACGCCCGGACACGGCGCGAACCCGTTCTCCGGGTCCTCTGCGTTGACGCGGCACTCCATCGCGTGGCCTTTGAGGACAATGTCCCCCTGCGTATACCCCAGCGGTTCGCCCAGCGCGACCCGTATCTGCTCGGATACCAGATCGATGCCGGTGACAAACTCCGTGACGGGGTGCTCCACCTGGATGCGCGGGTTCATCTCCATAAAGTAGAAGCGGCCGTCTTCCCCGGCCAGAAACTCGACCGTTCCGGCTCCGTAATACCCCGCCGCCCTGGCGATCCGCACCGCCGCCGCGCCCATTTCGGCGCGTTTTTCGGCGTTCAGAAACGGGCTGGGCGCTTCCTCCAGCAGCTTTTGGTGCCGCCGCTGGAGGGAGCATTCGCGCTCGAACAGGTGAACGACAGAGCCGTGCCGGTCGCCTACGATCTGAAACTCGATGTGCCGGGGGTGTTCGATAGCTTTCTCCATATACAGCCGCCCGTCCCCGAAGAAAGACCGCGCCTCCGCCTCCGCCGTGCGGAAAGCCGCCGCAAGCCCGTCCATGCCGCTCAGGAGGCGGATGCCGCGCCCGCCGCCGCCCGCCGCCGCCTTGAGCATCAGCGGAAAACCGAGTTTTTCCGCGCAGGCCGCGGCGGCGTTTATATCCGGCAG
>JAIRUE010000113.1 GCA_031254575.1 Oscillospiraceae bacterium
ATACGGAAGAGGACGATGGCGACAGGCATAACGACGACGACCGCCAGCGCGAGCCTGAGGTTGAGCATACAAATCAGCGTAATGACCCCGGCCAGCGACAGCACATTGACGACAAGGTACGGCAGGCCGTCCACAAAAAACCAGTAGATATTGTTGGCGTCCTGGATGACGCGGCTCATCAGCGCGCCGGTGCGCTTGCTGGTGTAAAACCCGACGGACAGACGCTGCATGGCCTCAAAAATCTTGAGCTTGAGGTCGAAAACGATCCACGGCACGGTCTTGGCCAGCACAAACTGGTAGAGGACGTTGAGCGCGACGTTGATGACCCGGACGGCAAAAATCAGCAGTACCGTGGCCGTGACCGCGCCGTAATACCGCCCGCCCTCCGTCAGGACCTCGTCGATGAGCAGCTTCGAGCCCAGATAGGGCGACAGGATGGAGAAAGCGGTCCCCGCCAGCATAACCAGCAGAATGATCAGCACCCTGCGCCTATAATTACCGAAAAACCCCATCAGGCGGCGGGTAATGCCGCGCTTGTCGAGGCACCTTGGGCATATCCTCCGCTCCGGCTCGGGGTATCTCTCCCCGCATTTGGGGCAGAACGGCTCGTCCTCGATCACGACCTCCCGCAGCGGGTCTATCCCCTCGCGGATGTTTTTCACGACCTTTACAAGCCGTTCGGCGTGGGCGAGGAAGCCCAGCGAAAACAGCAGAAGGACGCGGGCGTCCCCATCCTTTTCGGAGAACAGGCGGCCGGTCGTCAGCAGGCGCTCGCAGCCCAGCTCGCCCAGTTCCGCGAGCGGGTAAGCCTCCAGCCTGTCGGATTCGTACAGCGCCACGACGCGGCGCGCGCCCTCGACCCTGACGACTTTCTCCCGCCCGTAGAGGATATACAGCGTGTCGGAACTGAGGGCGCAGTATACGTCCGCGCCGCCGCCCTCGGGCGTCATGTCGGTATGTATGGCGTAGAGAAGCGTTGAAACGTCCAGCCCCTGACGCGTAAACGCCGGGGCCATATATCGCGGGACGGCTGACTTCATAGAAACCTCCTGAAATTGCGTTATATACAACAAAAAACCGGCCCATAGCGACCGGCCGCCCGACGATCCGCGGGGTACGGAACCCCGCAAATATAAAAATCGCGGCAAGTCTCCGGCAACAGCGCCGGTCATGCCACGAACCGCAAAACGCTGACTGCCTATATATGGATAACATTCCTTCCGTGGAAGATAAAAACCGTTTCCCTTTTTCTGTCTGTCACCGTGCGCAGCCCCCTTTCTTTCATAAATTCTTTTCTAAAGGATACCAGCTTCCCAATCACCTGTCAAGTCTTTTTTCCTGATAATCAATTTTCTTTTTACAGGTATGCGGCCCGGCCTCCGTATCTGTAAAAATCTTTATTTTCGAGCTTGACAAAACGCGGGGTTCTTAGTATACTGGGTTCTGCCCAAAGCGCGGTTTTTTCCGCGGGCACCCATGGCGGAACTGGCAGACGCGCTAGATTCAGGTTCTAGTCGGCAATACGCCGGTGGAGGTTCAAGTCCTCTTGGGTGCACCAGCGCGGCGCCGGACCCAACGTACCTTGGTACAGGGTCCGGCGTTTTTAAGAAAAAACACGCGCAGCCGGACAAAACAGTGACGTATATGCGCGATGAAAGGCAGGGTATTATGACGACGTATCAGCCATGCGATCCCAATGCCTCACCGGAAGCCGCAAAGGTATTGACATACCTTTCCGGGTTGCGCGGAAACGGTATCCTTCTGGGACAGCATACACAGACAGTGGCGCAGAAAGAATTGGCCTATATCCGCGAGGTCACCGGCAAGGAGCCGGCTCTCTGCGGATTTGAGCTGCTGGGGTATTCGCCCAATATCAACCGCTCCATGAGCGGAGCGGAGTGCCTGACCGAGGTGGATGAAAACAAAAACACTCTGGATAAAGCGTGGGAATGGGCGAAACGCAAAGGACTGATTACCTTCACATGGCATTGGTTCTCGCCGCTGTACGGCAGTGACAAGTCATTTTACCAAAAGAACACCTCCTTTGACGCGCGTTTGGCGCTTGTGGAGGGCGCACCGGAACGGGAAGCGTTTTTGTCCGATATGGACGCGATGGCGGAACACTTACGGCCCTTCGCCGAAAAAGGCGTGCCGATCCTGTGGCGGCCCTTTCATGAATCCGATGGCGCGTGGTTCTGGTGGGGCAGCAAGGGCGCCGGAACCGCCAAGGAGCTGTACCGGGCCATGTTTGAACGGTATGTACATACCCACGGGCTGCACAATCTGATTTGGGTGTGGAACTCGCCGCTGAAAGAGGGGTATGCCGGGGATGACGTCTGCGACGTTATTTCGCGGGACGTCTATCTGCCGGCGCACACCCACACCGATTACGCGGAGCAGTATGCGGAATTGACGGAGATCACACCCGCGGCCAAAATTGCCGCGCTGGGCGAGACGGGGCCGGTTCCAAGCCTTGCGGCGCTGGCGGAGTCGCGCGTCCCGTGGACGTGGTTCATGACATGGAGTAACGACGTCTGCCGCGAAGGAGTGACCGGCCGCGGGGAACTGGCCGCCGCCTACCGTCACCCCTATGCCGTGACACTGGATAAGCTCCCGGCGCTATACTGATATGTACGGGCAATCCGCCTCTCCCGCGATCGGTATGCGGGAGGTGAAAGAAAGGCTGACGCGGGCGCTGGCGGGGAAGCGGCTGAAAAAGGTCTTGCTCCTGCCGCCGGACGCGACGAGGGCGCATTCACACGCGGGCGAACTCGTACGCGCGCTGTTTGATCTGCTTCCCGGCTGCCGGATTGACGTCATGCCGGCGCTGGGAACGCATGAGCCGATGAGCGAAGCCGAGTGCGCGGCGTTTCTGGGAATCCCCTATTCCCATATCATCCGCCATGACTGGCGCGGAGACCTGGTCAAACTGGGCGAGGTCCCCGGCGGGTTCGTGGCGGAGGTCTCGGAGGGGCTGGCGGAGGAACCGGTCGGCGTCGAGGTGAGCAAGCGCCTGCTCGACCCCTCCTATGACCTGATTGTCTCGATCGGCCAGGTGGTGCCGCACGAGGTCGCCGGCATGGCGAATTACAGCAAAAACATCTTCGTCGGCTGCGGGGGCGCCGGTATGATTAACAGCTCCCATATGCTCGGCGCGGTCTACGGCATAGAGCGTATCCTCGGCAGGACCGACACGCCGGTCAGGCGCGTCTTTGACTACGCGGAGGAACATTTTATCGCGCACTTGCCGCTGCTGTATGTTCTGACGGTGGTGGAGCGGGACGCGCTGACCGGCCTGTTCATCGGCCGGGGACGCGAACTGTTTGAGAGGGCGGCGGCGCTCAGCCGGGAGAGAAACATCACCTGGCTGGACGAACCCCTGCGAAAGTGCGTCGTCCATCTGAATGAACACGAATTCAAGAGCACATGGCTTGGCAACAAGGCGATTTACCGGACACGCATGGCGATGGCCGACGGCGGGGAACTTGTCGTACTCGCGCCCGGCGTCAGGCGTTTCGGCGAGGACGGGGAAACCGACCGGCTGATCCGCAAATACGGGTATGCCGGCCGTGAGCGCATATTGCAAGCGGTCCGCGAGAACGCCGATCTCCGCAATAACCTCGCCGCCGCCGCCCACCTGATCCACGGGTCCGCCGACGGCCGGTTTACCGTGACTTACGCGGCGGGCGGGCTGACGCGGGAGGAAGTGGAAAAAGCCGGATTCCGGTACATGCCGCCCGATGAGGCCGAGAGGGTCACGGGCGGCTATGTCATCGACAATCCGGCGCTGGGGCTTTGGGCGGTCAAAGGGGCTATCCCTCCGGTTCCCAGTTCATGACCAGGGACTTGTGCTGCCAGCGCCCTGTCGCGTACATGACGCCGGCGGCGGCCAGGCTGAAACACCAGCCGATGGGGTAGGAATAGAACATTTTGTCATGGCCCGCGAAACGCGCCAGCAGGTAAGCGGACGGGATGCGCACGATGATGAAACCGACGACGGTGGTGAACAGCGGCACCATCACCTGCCCGGCGCCGCGCATGACCGCCACCATCATAAACTGGAAGATGACAATGAAACAGAAAGGGATGACAGAGTAAATATAGATCATCCCGTTGTCGATAACAGCCTGGTCCGGGTTAAACAGCCCCAGCAGAAACCGCCCGAAAACGACCGTCAGGACAGCCATGACGGCATACACGGCCTGCGCGACGCAAAGCGTGACACGCAGGCCGTGTTTTACGCGCGCGATCTGCCGCATGCCCATGTTCTGCCCGGCGAACGTGGTCAGGGCTGCGAAAAAGCTGAATACGGGCAGGAAGACAAAGGAATCGATGCGCACGGCGTTGCCGAAAC
This sequence comes from Oscillospiraceae bacterium, assembly GCA_031254575.1. Taxonomy (GTDB): domain Bacteria; phylum Bacillota; class Clostridia; order Oscillospirales; family UBA929; genus UBA929. The sequence continues at coordinate 4,355 of JAIRUE010000113.1, forward strand.
CGGCGATGAACGCGTCGCCGCCCTCGTTGACCAGCTTCTGCATCATCAGCGACCCGACAGAAAACAGAGACTGCTGCACCGCCGAGGGCAGTCCCAGACGTAATATTTTTTGTAGGATGGGCCTGTCCGCCCCGAGTTTGAGCAGACGGAGCTCCAGTTCCGGGTATTTTTTCCGTATATACCACGCGCCGTACAGCCATGAAAACGCCTGCGCGATGATTGTCGCCACGGCGACGCCCGTCACGCCCCAGCCGAAAACGGCCACAAACAGCAGGTCGAGGACGACGTTAATGAGTGTGGAGACGATCAAAAAGCGCAGCGGCGTCCTGCTGTCGCCCAGACCCTGCAATATCCCGGCGTTGATATTGTAGCCCAGCGAGCCGATCAGTCCTATGAAAATGATCCGCACATAGCCGACCGCCATGTCCATCGTGGTCGCGCCGCCCGTCCCGGAGGCGTCCGGCACGCCGAGCAGCCGCATGAGGGCGGGCGTGGCCGCAACGCCGACGACGGTCAGCGGGACGCTGACCGTCATAACAACGGTGTAAATGGTGCGGATGGTTTTGCGCACCGCGTCCATCTCTTTGGCGCCGTAGTTTTGCGAAAGGATGATCGTCGCGCCCATGCCCAGACCCATGAACACGGCGGTGATGAGCATAATGACCGGCATGCCGTTGTTGACCGCGGCCTGCGCCTGAACGCGCTCCTCCCCCATAAACTGGCCGACAATGATGCTGTCGGCCATATTGTAGAACTGCTGGAAAAGATTCCCGATCAGCAGGGGAATGGAAAACCTGATAATATGTCTGAGCGGATTGCCCACCGTCATGTCGGTGAGACCCGCGCTCTTTTCACGGGGCATAAGGCGGCCCTCTTTCTATCCTCTTTGGTATTTACGCCCGGATCTGGCCCTCGCCCTCAACGACAAACTGCGAGGTGGTCAGCGCGGCAAGGCCCATCGGCCCCCGGACATGCATCTTTTGCGTCGATATGCCGATCTCGGCGCCCAGTCCGAATTCCTCGCCGTCGGTAAAGCGTGTCGAGGCGTTGATATAGACGGCGGCGGCGTCCACACAACCGGCGAACCGCCTTGCCGTGAAATAGTTATTGGTGACGATGGCCTCGGAGTGTTTTGAGCCGTACCGCGCGATATGCGCCATAGCCTCGTCCGGCCCGCCGACGACGCGGACGGCGAGGTCATAGTCGTTATATTCGGTTTCCCAGTCGCTTTCCGTGGCCGGGCTGAGCGTGATCCCCGCCACATCCGCCTTTTGTAGAACGGCCAGCGCCTCCGGGCAGCAGTGCAGCCGCACGTTATACGCGGCGAGCGCGGCGGCCGCTTGGGGAAGGAACGCTTCCGCCACGGGCCGGGCTGTCAGCAGCGTCTCGGCGGCGTTGCAGACCGACGGGCGCGAGCATTTGGCGTTGAGCAGTATATTGGCGGCCATCGCAAGGTCGGCTTCCCCGTCCACGTAGACGTGACAGTTGCCCACACCCGTTTCAATGACGGGTACTTTGGCGTTTTCGGCGACCGATCGGATAAGCCCCGCGCCGCCGCGCGGGACCAGCACATCCAGCAGGCCGGTCAGTCCCATCATCTCCACGGCGGACGAACGGTCCGTTTCCGTGATGAGGCAGACGCCGTCGGGCGGCAGTCCGGCGCTCTCCAGCGCCCGCCGCGCAAGGCCGGCGAGCAGCGTGTTGGAGCGCAGCGCCTCGCGCCCGCCGCGCAGCAGGCAGGCGTTGCCCGATTTGACACATAAGGCCGCTATGTCAACCGTGACGTTGGGGCGCGACTCGTAAATGACGCCGACGACGCCCAGCGGGACGCGCCGTTTGGTGATCAGCATCCCGTTCGGATGCCGGACGGCATAGTCCGCGCCGCCAACCGGATCCGGCAGCATGACGACCTTGCGCACCCCGGCCGCCATACCGGCAATCCTGCCCGGCGTCAGGGCAAGACGGTCGATAAACGCCTCCGTCCTGCCGGCTTTCCGCGCGGCTTCCAGATCGAACCGGTTTTCCTCAACGATTGTTTGCTCATTTTGCTCCAAAAGAACCGCCAGCGCTTCCAGCGCACGGTTTTTGGCGTCCGTTCCCGCCATGCGCAGCTGCGCCGCCGCCGCGCCGCAGCGCTCCGCAAGCTCCCTGACCATATAATCCCCTCCGCAGACAGTATACCTGTGTCAAGCGCCATGCGCCCCCGGCGGACAGCCGGAAAAGTGAATGTCCCGGCTTGCCGGGCGGCGGCGCTTTTCCAATCATACCACAGCCCGCGCGAAAAAACCAGCCCCGTTATCGCGGCGTTCTCTCAGCCCCTGTTGATCAGCCAGATCCCCAGATTCAGGTACGCCAGATACCCCGCCCACACGCAGCAGGGCGTTATCAGCTTTCCCGCGCGGGGCGAAAAAGCGTCCGCCAGCCGCCGGAGGCGCAGCCAGACCCCGGTCAGCAGCAGGCCGGTGAGCGCGGCGGCGAATTTCGCGTCCAGCCGGAAAAACACGGCGGCCCAGCAGACCGCCAGCCCAAGCGACACATAATACGCCAAAGCCATCTGCGTCCCCCTGGGAGAGCGGGCTGAGAATTCGCCGCCCGCCGGAACCTGATCCGGATGTTCCGCGCGGGTCGTGCCCGCCGAAACTCTGCCTTCCTTCAGAGCCCAACCCGGGCGCCCGTCCCCGATTGAGGAATAACCCCATACCAGCAAAATGAGCGCCGCCGTCCACCCGAACGGCAGCAGCCAGACCGGCGGAAACAGAAGCGGCAGCTTCAGCTCCGCGAAGTCCGCTCCCATGCGCAGGGCGAACAGGCCCGCCAGCAGCCCGGCCGCCGCCGCCGGCAGGACATAAAACGCCGGACGTCTTCCCGTCATACGGATCCCCCCTCCGCCCCGCCCGCCGGACAGGGCCGTTATGGTTCCAATGTATGTCCGGGAAAGGGACATTATCACATCCGGCGTTTGCCCTCAGATGACCCCGTTCCACGCCATAGCCAGCAGGATACAGGTGACGACCACGAACGCCGCCGCGGCCAGCGCCGGGATACTGATCCCTCTCCCTTTGCGTCCGGCGGAGACTGGCAGCAGGCTGGTCCTTCCCAGAGCCAGCCGCACCGGTCTGTACAGCATCACGGCAAACCCCGCGTTCAGCCCGTTTTTGAGCAGGTTGAACGGCAGGAAGTACGGGATCAGCAGCCCTGTGATAAACTCGCGGGGCACGCCCATATAGAGGGGCAGGACAAGGTAATTCCACAGCAGCATGACGCCGGTCGAGAGCAGCGCCCCCGCCGCAAGCCCAACCGCCGCTCCCGCGAGGGTGCGCTTTTGCCTGTATATGGCGGCCGCCGCGCAGGCAAAGGAACAGGTCGACACAATATTCATCAGGCAGCCCCAATACCCGGTATCGCTGACTGTGAACATCTCGATGACGGAAACCACCGCCGACACCGCAAACGAGGACAGCGGTCCGAACAGAAAACCCGCGATAACGATAACGGTGTCTTTCGGGTCATATTTGAGGTAGGGCGGCACCGGCATGACCGGTATGCGGAGGAAAAACATCAGCACATAGGCCAGCGCGCTGAGCATGGCGAGCACCGCCAGTTTTTGGGACCGCGTTTTCATATTTAACCAGCTCCTATATAACAATTGGTATGGAAAAGCCCCCAAACAAACAGTTTGGGGGCGCAGCGGCGAAAAAATGCCGTCTTCTTCCATCCGGACTATGACCGTCGGCGCCGGGATCGCACCGGCTCTGCGGAGAAAGCTCCGCCCGTAGGCTAAGGGCGTCGCGCCCCATCACTACCGGTGGGGACTCTCACCCCGCCCCGAAGATGCGCTCAGTATACGCCCGCCGGACGGGTTTGTCAAGCCCCTGTTCCGGAATCCGGGCGGACCGCCGGTTTACGCGCCGTGCAAAAAATTATTGTACAAATATTAAATTTTAATGAAATTTGTATTGACAAAGGCGGCGAAGGGGAGTAGAATCATCTCAGCGAATTCCGTTTATTTTGAAAGGAGTGTCCCATTGATGAAAAAAATCCTCCGCATCGCGGCGCTGCTTCTGGCGCTCACTCTCGTCCTCGCGGCCTGTTCGTCCCCCTCGCCCTCCTCCGGTGGCGGCGGCACTGTAACCCCCGGCGGCGGCGGCGGCAGCGAAAATCCCCCTGACGACAGCGCTTTTAAGGCGGTCACCCTCAAGATGTACACGGTCGGCGACGCCCAGCCTGCCATCGACCGTATCAACAAAGCCGCCAGTGATTACCTCCACAGCATCGGCAAGCCCTATTCGATCGAAATGAATATGGAAGGCTGGCCGAGCGGCTATAGCGACGTGGTCAACCTCATGCTCGGCACCGGCGAAAAATTTGACCTTTGCTTCACGGCCAACTGGGCGGCTTCCTTCTATGAAAACGCCCCCAAAGGCTACTTTACAAACCTCACCCCGTATCTGGCCAAATACCCCGACATTGAAAAGACCCTGAGCGCCGACTTTATGAACGCCACACTGATCGACGGCAAAAACTTTGCCCTCCCCTGCAACAAAGAGAAAGCCCGCCAGCTCGGCTGGGTCCTCCGCAAGGACATCGTAGACGCGATGGGCATGGACATCAGCAAAATCAAGTCCCTGGCCGACCTCGAGCCCTGGTTTGAGAAAGCTTACACCGACCATGGTCTCTGGATATGGCCGAACTTCGTCCCCGCGGACTATATGTTCGACCGCATCGAGGAGCCGATCATCGGCACCCGCAGCGAATCCAACGCCACAGAGATTATCGCCCCCGATCTCCAGCCCGAATTCATCGGCGCTATCAAGAAATACAACGAGTGGTACAAAAAAGGCTGGATCAACCCCGACCTGACAAGCGAGTCCTCCGGCGATTCCGAATTCAAGACCGGCAAATACTTCGGCATCACCTATCAGCTCAAACCCGGCAAGGCTGATGAATTGGTCGGCACCATCGGTTACGACCTCGTTCAGGTAGAGATGAACACCCCCGAGATCGCCAACTCCGAAACCTCCGGCGCCATGGTGGCCATCCCCGCCGCTTCCGATAACAAAGACGAGGCTATGGACTTCCTCAACCTCCTCTATACCGACAAGAACCTGATCAATATCCTTGTATGGGGCGAGGAAGGCGTAGACTGGAACTTTACCGATCAAGGCAAGGGCATCATCGAGAAGGTAGCCGATTCCGGTTACGCCTGGAGCCAGGGCTGGACGATGGGCAACCAGTTCAACAACTACCTGCTGAGCAACGAAGACCCCGACAAGTGGCAGAAATTCCTGGACTTCAACGCGGCCGGCCATCCGCTTCCGGCTCTCGGCTTCGTGCCCGATACCTCCGATATGGACATGCAGACCGCGATCGCCGGCATGAGAGCCGCCCGTGAAAACTTTGCCGACCTCTTCAGAGGCTATGTGGACGATGTGGACGGCGAGTTCGCCAAACTTCAGGAGCAATACAAGGCCGCGGGCATGGACGACCTGATCGCGAAATATCAGACGCAGTTCGACGCGTGGCGCGCCAGCAAGTAAACCTTACAGAAATACACTTTGGGGACGCCTTTCGGCGTCCCCAAAACATAAACGGAGGGACTTTATGCACTATAAAAATTTCATCAACGCCACCTACGCCCCGGCGGCCTACCTGAAGGAAACCTCGCTTGAGCAGATGGCGGCCGACATCAAAAAGGCGGCGCGGTATATAAAGCTGGACAAGATCTATCTGGAGACGTACCGTTCCGACGTGCTGGTGGAGCGGGACAAGATGGAAGCGGCCAAAAAACTTTTCTCTGAGAACGGCTACGTCATCGCGGGCGGCATAACCACCACCGAGAACGGCCCGCTGATGGGCAGTATGTGCTATACCAACCCGGAAACGCGGAAAAAGCTGGGGGAGATAGCGGCGTATACGGCGGAGCTGTTCGACACGATCATTCTGGACGATTTCTATTTCACCAACTGCCGCTGCGAGAGCTGTATCAAAGCCAAAGGGGACAGGGACTGGGCCGCTTTCCGTCTGGCGCTGATGAACGACATCTCGGAAAACGTCATCATCAAGAGCGCCAAAGAGGCCAACCCCAACGCACACGTCATTATCAAATATCCCAACTGGTATGAGAGCTTTCCGGCCTGCGGGTATAACCTTGAGGACGAGCCGAAAATGTTCGCCAGCATCTACACCGGCACCGAGACGCGCGACCCCCATTACACCCACCAGAATCTGCAGCGGTATCTGAGCTATTTCCTGCCCCGTCTGGCGGAGCGTATCAAGCCCGGCCTGAACGGCGGCGGCTGGTATGACCTGTTTGAATGTGATCTGGACGATTATGTGCAGCAGGCTTATCTGACGCTGTTCGCCAAATGCCGTGAAAACATGCTCTTTTGTTTCCCGCTGATGCTGCGTTTCCCCGCCGCGTATATGGCGGCGGCCGGCGCGTTCTACGACGAGGCGGATCTGTTTATGGGAGAGCTCGGCGAACCGACCGGCGTGGCCTGCTATAAACCGTATCACTCCCACGGCGAGCGCCATCTGTACGACTTGCTGGGGATGCTGGGCATTCCGCTCGACCCCTACCCCGAATACCCCTCCGCCGCGAAGACGGTGCTTCTCACGGCGTCCGCCGCGTGGGACGGCGGTATTGTCGATAAGATAAAGGGGAGCCTTCTGGCCGGCAGCCGCGTCTTTGTCACAAGCGGGCTGTATGACATGCTCAGGGACAGGGGCATCCGGGACATCCTGCCGATGGAAGTCACCGAAAAGAAAGCCGTCTCCGACGATTTTTCCTATAACGGGTACGCGCAGGGCGCGAACGCGTTTGTTAAGGCCGCCGGACCGGTGACGCTGCCGCATATCGCTTACGGCACCAACGACCTGTGGGTGCTGGCGTCCGCCCTGACGCCCTACGAGAGCCACCCGCTGCTGCTGCGGGGCGCGTACGGCAAGAGCTGGCTGTACGTACTGAACATCCCCGATCTTCCGGCGGACCTGTATAAGCTCCCCGCCGGGGTGCTCACACTGCTGCGCGGGGAAATGGACCTGCCCGTCACGCTGGAGAGCGGGGCGCGCGTGGGGCTGTTCCTCTACGACAACGACACGTTCATCATACAGTCGTTTTTGGAACGTCCCGAACGGGTGCGCGTCCGCGTGGGGCGATCCGGCGTCACGCTTGAACCGCTGACAATGGCCAAGGCGGAGCCGGCGCGTTCCGGCGAAGGCGAGAGCGTCTTTGAGGTGCCGCTGATGCCGGGATGGTACGGCGTCTTCAAAGTAAAGGGATAATGCATAAAGAGGCGGGTCCGGGAAAATCCCGGACCCGCCTTCATTTTATACAATCAGCCTTTGATCGCGCCGACAGTCAGACCTTTGACGAAATACCTCTGGAAGAACGGATAGGCGAGTACGATCGGCCCGACGGCAACAATGGCGACCGCCATGCGGATGGTTTCCGACGGCAATTCTTTTGCCGAAATGCCCGCCGCGCCCGCAACCGTATTGGACATCTGCGCAAAAAACTGCACGTCGTCCAGCATCTTTTTAAGCAGATACTGGATACTGTAGAGGGACTGGCTCCTTATAAAAATCAGGGGCAGGTACCAGTCGTTCCAATAGGTGACCATTGAAAAGAGGCCCACCGTCGCAAGCCCCGCCGTACTCAGCGGGAAAGCGATCCGGAAGAAGATGCGGAACTCCCCCGCGCCGTCCATCCTGGCCGACTCCAAAAGCTCCTCCGGCACCGCCGACCGGTAGAAGGTGCGCATAATCAGCACATACCACGCGTTCATCAGGTATGGCATGATGAGGACGGGGAGGGTGTCGCCTATTTTCAGCATCTGTGTGTAGATGATATACCAGGGCACAAGGCCGCCCGAAAAAAGCATCGTGATAAAAACCAGCATGGTAAAGCCGTTGCGGAACTTAAAATTCGGCCGGGAAAGAGGATAGGCGTAGAGGGCCATGACAAGGGTGGAGCAGACGGTGCCGACCAGGGAAACCAGTATCGAAATCCCGTAGGCGTTGATGATGGCTTTGCCGCGCCTGAATATATACTCGTAGCTGGTAAATCCCAACTTCTTCGGGAAGAAAGTGTAGCCGTTTTGCAGCAGGGTCGTTTCATCGGTGATCGAGACAATGATGACCAAAAGGAGCGGCAGGACGCAGGAAAGGACAACAAAGGTGAAGATAACGTTGAGAATAACATTGGTTGGAGCCGCTATACGGTGGATATTGAATTCCCTTTTCCTCTTTATCATTTTCATACCTTACGCACCTCCTAAAACAGCGCCGATTCCGGATCGATCTTCCGGACAGCCAGATTAGCGGAAACGACCGTTATAAAGCCAATGACGGACTGGAACAGGCTGGACGCCGTCGCCATACCGAACTCGTTGGCCCTGCGCATGGCCCGGTAGATAAAGGTGTCGAGCACCTCGGTGACCGGATAGAGGGCGCTGCGCCCCATCGGCACATTGTAGAAAAGGCCGAAATCCGAGTTGAAGATGCGCCCCACGGCGAGCAGGCTGAGCATGATGATGACCGGGCGGAGCAGGGGCAGGGTTATGTACCATATCTGCTGGCGTTTGGAAACCCCGTCGATCATGGCGGCCTCATAGTATTCGGTACTGATGCCGCTGAGGGCGGCCAGATAGATGACCGCGTTATAGCCTGTGTACTTCCACGACTGCAGGATAATCAGTATAGGCGGCCACGCGTTGCGCGTGTTATACCATTTCACGTCAATGCCCAGCGGCTTGAGAATCATGGTATTGACGGCGCCGTTTGTCTGAAAGAGAGCAAAAACCAGATAACTTACCACCACCCACGAGAGGAAATAGGGCAGGAAGTACATTGTCTGGTAGAATTTAGCGAGCCTCGGGCGCCACAGTTCGTTCAGGGCGATGGCGAACGCCACCGGAATGACCATCCCCAGTGCGATGAACGCCAGATTATAGGCGATGGTATTGCGCATGTTCTCCCAAAGAGTGGAGTTGCGGAAGAGAAACTCGACGTTTTTCAGGCCCACCCACTGGCTGTTCAGGATACTGTAGATAAAATTGTTCTGAAAACGGTATTGCTGGAAAGCCATAATGGTTCCCAGCATCGGCAGGTAGTTATTGACCAGCAGAATCACAAGCCCCGGAGTCAGCATCGCCAAAAACGGCAGGGTAACGGAGGTCTTTTTGATTTTTTTCTTTTTGCCGCTTATCTGCGTCTGCGCGCCTGCCGTCAGTTCCGTACTCATTAGGTCATCCCCTTCTTCACCAAATGAGAGCGATCGCAACGCCGGCCTTGTCCCGCCATATCGCGGTCCCCTCTGACGATTTTGATTATATACCCTTTTTCAGCATAATGCAAGGGGAATTATCACAGCCGCGTTTCCATATTACTCATGACTCCCCGCCGGTCACGGCAATCGCTCTGACCTCGCCGCGGAAAACCAGCGTGAGAAGCCCCTCCGGACCGGGCAGCCGGTCTTTCGCGCCGGCCCTGCGGACCCTCAGCCCGGACGCCGGAATGCTCGCCTCGGAGATCTTTTTCACTTTTTTCCACTTGTTTTCGATAAAAGCCTCTATCACAACGGAGCTGTCAACCAACAGCACCCTGTTGGGGGCGGCGGCAAAATGCTCCGCGCCGACTTTGCCGGCGTCCCTCAGTTTGATCCTGGTTTCAAACGTGTCCGAAGGCGGCTTGCCGCCGCCCGCCGGGTTGCGGATACAGACGTCCTGCCCGTCGTTCAGATCGATATTCACCCTGCCGCCGGCGCCGGAAGCCGGAAGCTCGGTGACAGCGCCCAGGGGAAGCGTATTCCCGGTCATTTTTGCCCATGTTTTTCCGTCGTTTGATATTTCCATGCCGGCTCTCGCCGAAAGGAGCCCCTGCGAAAGATAGACATACACTTTCGGCGCTTTGGGAATCGCCGGAACGGACACTTTGACGGATTTCAGCGACGGTATGGTTATCCCGTCCGGGTCGTCCGTTTCGGCCCTGCCGCGCACATAGACGGTCTGCCTTCCCGCGGACAGAGCCACGCTGCACCATCTCTCCGCCGCGTCCTCGCCGCCCGGCCCGTTTCCGCCGGCGGAACGCCAGTTATAGCCGTCTTTCGACCACTCGTTTCCGGCGCCTATGTCGATATAAGCCGAGCCGTCCGCGTAGGTTATCCTCTCCTTACCGACCGGCGCGGGATCGGGCGCGGCGCCGGTCACCGTAAACACGGCGTATCCGGTTTTGCTCTCCGCGGCGGCGTTCTCGCAGTCCGCGACGGTTTTTGCCGGGTTATCCCCGGCGGACGCGGATGAAAGGATCAGTTTTCCGGGTTTGCGGACGATTTTGGATATATCCCACCGGAGTTCTATGGTGAGGTCGCCGGATTTGATCTCCTTCCATCGCAGCGTGTCTTTACCCTGTTCCACAAACGCGTATGACCGGAAGTATTGAACGGCTTCGCCGCCGGCGTCTCCTTTCGCGGCGCCCGGCGCCTGACGGGAAACGTCAAGCAGCGTTGAGAAACCGGAAAAGCTGACATTCTCCCGGTTGCCCTCGTCGCCAAACAAAACCTTGCCGTTCACCGCCAGAGCGGTGACGGCAAGACAAAATATCAGGGCCGCCGCGAGGGCGGCCGCGGATATGCGCTTTTTCATAGGTCAGTCCCTCTTCCCCGGAATATATGCTTATCATCACGGGCACAGCCGCCCGGCAGTTTGAAAAAGACGCCATTCCCACCTCTGTCACGCTGAGCTGTTCACATGATCCAACACCCTTCTTTCCTGTATGGAATACAGATTTGCCGCTGTGTCTTTTTGCGCGCCGCCGATGAATCTTAGATGACAGACGTGGGGTCATGGCAAGGAGGATTGCGTATCCATCTGTAGTGTAGCACGGTTTTTGTGAGACCGGTGTGAAAAACCGGCAGGCCGCTGTGAGGATACTGTGAGAAAAGCGCTATTCATCCACAAGCCTGTACCCGATGCCCGTTTCGGTGATGATATAGCGGGGCGTGGCCGGAACTTTTTCGATCTTTCGCCGCAGCCCCGCCATCAGCGCCCGCAGCGCCTGCGTATCGGTGCCGTACCCGGCGCCCCACACCTCCCTGATGATGTGTCCGCTCGTGAGCACCTTTCCGATATTCTTAAAGAGAAGGCTGAGCAGGCTGTATTCCATCGGGGTCGTATGCAATACCTCCCCGTCCAGATAGACCAGCCGCCTGTCGAAATGGATCTGCAGCCCTCCCACGGATCTGGACGCCTGCGGGGCGCCGCCGCCCAGTTTGCTCAGATGCCTTGCGGCGACCCGCACCCGCGCCGTAAGCTCGGTGGCGGAAAACGGTTTTGTCAGATAATCGTCCGCCCCGCAGTCCAGCGCCTTTGCCTTTTCCATGTCCCGGTCCCGCGCCGACACGATAATGATCGGCATCTCCGACCATTCGCGCACATTCGTTATAATGTCAAGCCCGTCCATATCCGGCAGTCCGAGGTCCAGCAGCAATATGTCGGCGGAAGCCGAAACGAGCCGGCTGAGGGCTTCCTGCCCCGTATACGCGGCGGAGCAGGAAAACCCCTCGTTTTTCAGGGCGTAGCAGATAAAACTGGATATTTGCCTGTCGTCCTCGACGACAAGGACGCGCTCACTGAACTGTCCCATGTTTCCCGTCCTCCGTCGGCAGCGTGAAAACAAACTCGGCCCCGCTCCTGTCGGGGCGGTTGCGCGCGGTGATACTTCCGCCGTGCGCTTTCACGATCGTTTCGCATATCGAGAGCCCCAGCCCGATCCCGTGCCCCGCGTCGGCATGGCGGGCGCGCGTGGTGTAAAAGGTCTTGAAAAGGTTCGGCAAATGCTCCTCGCCGATCCCCGTCCCCTCGTCCAGCACCGAAAACCGCACCTCTCCGTCCCCCTTCTCCACGGCGACGCTGATGCCGTCTCCCGGCGCCGTACAGCGGACGGCGTTGTCCAGCAGGTTTATCAGCACCTGCTCGATCAGTTTCGCGTCCATCGGGATCATCAGCAGCTCATCCGGTATACGGACCTCGATCCCGCGTTCCGGCGAGCGCTTCGCGATGTGGCGGACGGCGCCGCCGACGATCTCCTCCACCGCTTCCGGCTGTTTGGGGAGCGCCCGCGAACCGTCCTGCAGGCGGGTCAGGCTCAGAACGTTTTCGACCAGGGAACGAAGCCAGTCCGCCTCGTCCCGTATACCGTTTATCAGTCCGCGCCGCGGGTCACTGGATTCCGTTTCCCCCTCCAGCATTTCCGCCGTGCCGATGATGGCGGAGAGGGGCGTCCGGATGTCGTGCGATATGGAGCGGAGAAGGTTTGCCCGGTAGCGCTCCTGTTCCGTCTCCTCCTCCTTTTGCCGCGCGATCTGCGCGCTGCGCCGGGCGTGCAGGGTGAGGGAACTGGCGAGCAGGGCCGCGATGGCCAGGGTGATAAAGGTCATGATATAGCTCTTGTCATATACGCTGAAGGTAAAAAACGGGTCGGTAAAGAAGAAATTAAAGGCGACGGTGGCAAGACCGGTGGCGATAAGGCTGAAGATAAAATTATGCGTCAGCCACGCGATCACGATCACCGCCAGGCAATAGGTCAGCGCGATGTCGGTCTGGGGGAAGTCCGCGCCGTCGAGAAAGAGGCCGAGGGCGGAGGTCGCCGCGAGGATACCCGCCGTGAGCGCGGCGCGCAGAAAATTATCCCGCAGGGGGCGGTCCCCCCGGATGATGGGAAAGAACCTTTTCACGGCTTTTCCGTCTCCGTTCCGTATATCCTTTCAAGCGCCGCGCGCTTTTTTATTATAATACCACAAGCGCAAAGCGCGCGTCAAACATCCCTCCCGAAATTACCCCTTGACAAACACAGTATTATACCGTACAATGTGCTTTGTAATACAAAGTATATTGTACGATGAAAGAGGTGATCGCTTGAATGAAAACATTATACGGCAGTTCAAAAAAGGCGTTCTCGAGCTTATCATTCTAAAATTACTTTCAAAAAAGGAGATGTACGGCTATGAACTTGTAGCGGAGCTAAACCGGCAAAGCAATGCGTTCCATATAAAGGAAGGCACGCTGTACCCTATTCTATACAGACTGGAGGACGACGGCCTGATGAAAACGCGGTGGGAACAACCGGCTTCCCGCGTACAGCCGAAAAAGTATTATTCCGTTACCGATAAGGGCGGGCAGTTCATGCGGGAATCCTATGCCCAATGGAAAGCCCTTGCCGAAGACATTACAAGAATCATGGAGGACGCGATATGAACCGGAAACAATATGTCAAGGAAATCGTCCAGCGTTCCTGCCTTCCGGCGGCGGAACGCAAACGCCTGAAAGGCGATTTGAATCATGAGATTGACACGGCGCTGGAGCGCGGGGAGAGTATGGAACGGATCATAAAACGCATGGGCGACCCGGACTGCATAGCCGCCGAACTATACGCAAACCATACGGATACAGCGGCAAGGCCGTTCCGGGAATACAAGTCAGAGAAAACCCTGTTCGGCCTTCCCCTCGTCCATATCATCCGCCCCGATTTCACGCCGTCCGTGCCGCATGTGCGGACGGCGAGCGCGAGGGCGCTGAACACGGGAGGAAGACACAGCTATCAGGGAGCGGGACTGCCGGCCGCGCGCGGCGTTTTCGCGTTCGGGCCAAAGGCTACGGGTGTGTTCGCCTTTGGAAATTTTGCGTCGGGGTTTATCGCGATCGGCAATATCTCCGCGGGCATACTGTCGGTCGGCAATATATCGGCCGGACTGTTTTCCATAGGAAATGTCGCCCTCGCCCTGTTGTTTGCCATGGGGAATCTGGCGGCGGGGCTCCTGTCGTTGGGGAATCTGGCGCTGGGATACGCGGCTGCGGGCAATCTCGCGGTGGGCGAGTACGCGGTCGGAAACGAGACGGCGGGGACGTTTACGTTTGCGATCCGCAACCTGACCGAACAGTTTGAGGAGGTACGGGCGTTTCTCGCCGGGCTGAACGCGCCTGCGCCGGTCAAATGGTTTTACGGGTTGGCGGAAAAAGTATTTGAAATCATCATCGACCCGTCATCCGCGATACCGCTGTATATCGCGCTGTTTATCGTACTGCTGTGTCTGATCCTTTTGCTGTACATTGTTCCGCACAAATTATTGAGCAAAAATGTCTGAAAGAGAAAAACTGCCCTGCTTAACAGCCTTTGCCTTGATTTTCAGCGCCTTTTCCGGCGGCCTGCCTATTACTTTCTTGCAGTGGCCCACGCATCCCCCCAGCCCGAACAGGCCGCAAGTGACGATGAGCGAATACGCCTTTATACCCCGGCTATGCGCGTCCAGATACAGCTTCATCGGCTCGGACAGCGAAAACGCCCATACCGGCGAGAGGAGGACAACCCGGTCATACTCCGCCGGGTCGCGGGACGGCGTGACCATTTTGGTCTTTTCATCGTATTGCAGGACGTCGAGGTCGCAGCCCAGCTTCTTCACAACGGCGCCGGCGACCGTTTTGGTGTTCCCGGTCTTTGAATAGCATACGGCCAGTGTTTTCATCATGCTTCCCCCTTATACTCAGATAACCGTATTATACAGGCTTACGGCTGTCTCCGCAAGCCCCGGCCCCGTCTTTCCCGGCGCATACGGCGGGCGGGCAAACGATACCCTGCGGCATTCCGCAATTTTGGAACAGCAGTACGCTTTTTTTGTGGTATACTGATCATGCTGCGCGGCGTATCACGCTCCCCACGGGGCGGAGCGGCTCTCAAAGGGAGGAGTGCCTTTGTCCTACGCGGATATTTTACAGGACACGCTGGAATACATCGACGCCCACCTGGGCGAAGAACTTGACCTCGGCCTTTTGGCGGCGCGCGCCGGGTTTTCGCCTTATCACTTTATACACGTCTTCCGCTTCGGCGTTGGTTACACCGTGATGGACTATGTGAGGAGGCGCAGGCTGGCGTTCGCGGCGGCGGAACTGTCGTCGGACCGGCGTATTCTCGACATCGCGCTGGAATACGGCTTTGAGACGCACTCCGGCTTTTCCAGGGCGTTCCGCCGCCACTACGGCTGTTCCCCGGAGACTTACCGCACCCACGCCCACACGGGAACCCCCGAATTACCCTCGCTGTCCCATATAAAAAAATATAACACAGGAGGCATTGTCATGGAACCTAAATTTGTCACCCGCCCGGCCTTCAAAATTGCCGGATACTCCATCCGCACCAAAAACACGGACGGACAGAACAGCACCGATATCCCCGCCTTTTGGGGGCGGTATATCCAAGACGGGCGCTGCGATAAGATGCACAAGGAGAACTTTTTGAAAAGCCACACCGAATACGGCGCTTCCTGTTTCGCCATGGAAGCCGACGGCAGCTTCCTCTACGCGATTGGCTGCGAACCGAAGGACGGCGCCGCCATCCCGGAAGGGTATGAGGTATTTGAAATCCCCGCCGCCACCTATGCCGTATTCTCCTCGCCGCCGGCGGACGGAGCCGGGTTTACCGCCAGTATCCAGGGTACGTGGGGATACATCTTCAACGAATGGTTCCCCAAGTCCGGCTACGAGTACGCCGAGGGCGGCGCGGACTTCGAGCTGTACGACGAGCGCTGCGTGGGTGAGACGGGCAAAGTATGCGACATATATATCCCCGTGAGCAAAAAAGGCTGACGCGCGGTTTACGGACCGGAGGCCCCGTCCTTTCCGACGGGGCCTCCCTCTTTATATCGCAAGCTCGACCAGATACTTTTCCAGCAGCGCCGCCGGGTGGTACGACAGCTTCGACCGGCGCAGCCCCTCGATCCCCATGTCCTCCTCGCGGTTTATGTAGCGCGCGCCGCCGCCGTATTCGCGGGCAAACAGGCTGACGGTCTTCTGATACGCCCCGGCGTAGGATGTGTCGGCTTTCTCAATGTGTACAAAGAGCGTGTCGCCCACCACCTCCCCGACAGAAACCGAAACGATCTCTCCGTCCACAGTGAGGACGCCGCCCAATTGCCCGTATTCGTGATACTTCTCCAAAACCTCACAGACGATTTCCCGCTCGGCGCTCCCGAGGCCGTCCGCCGGCGGATTCATTGAGAAATACCGCTCTATGAACGCCAGCGCCGCCTTTGTGTCGGTCAGCGGGCCGTAGGCGTGGTTTGGGTACTCGCGGTCAAAGCGGCTGATATGGTTGCGCTGGCCGTGGAAACGCCGCCCTTTGAGCTCCATGAGGTCCCGGCTTTCGTAGAGGTAGTCGAACCAGTCGCGCATGGGCTCCGCGCGGATGATGCGGTACCGTGCCCGCAACCGCTCCAGTTCGTCCCCGGCGACAGCCGAGAAGAGCGGCCGGCAGCGGTGTATGCGGCAATAGGCCAGCAGTGTTTCCATACCCACATAAAAATCCCCGCCGAGCGGCGTCATAAAGGCCGGGACCCCGCCGTTGCGCAGTTTGACGTACAGCGCGTCGCCGCCGAAGGCGATCTCGGCGGAGAGAAACTTACGCCACATGACGAGAACGGAGGAGCAGTCGCACAGGCGCGACGCGGATTGCTCAAAAAACGGCCTGACCGTTGAAATATCCGCCTGTTCAAGCGGACGGAATGATACCATGCAAAAGCCTTCTTATACCGCAGAATCATGACGTGGGCCTGAGCAGGCCTCTTTTACAGTTTACCTCAAACGCGCGTCAATGTCAAACGTTTGCGGCAATCCTCCACCAATTCGCGCGGCGGGCAGTTTGTGCCCGGCGTCATCACGGCCGCCGCCGCCGCCGCCGCGGACAGCAGCGCGGCCTCCTCAAAGGGCAGTTCTTTGTCCAGCGCGTAGGCCAGCGCGCCCGTCATACAGTCTCCCGCCCCGGCGGGGGACGGGTTTCCGACCGTCAGCGCGGGGATGAACCACGCCCCTTCCCTGCCGTAAAACCGCACGCCTTCCGCGTCCAGCGAATGAACCAGCAATCCGTCAAAGGCGTCACGGCAGACATATCGCATCTCCTCGCGGTTGGGCTTGGCAATCTCCGGACCCGCCAGCACGCCCAGCCGCAGAGCCTCGCCGTCCGTGTCCAGCACGACCTTCGCGCCGCCGCCGCGCAGCAGGCGGATAAGCCCGCCGTACAGCCCCGGCTCCGCGTCCGGCGGCAGACTGCCCGACAGCACGAACACCGTTCCCGGCTGGCACAGCCGGACAAGCGCCGTCCGCGCCTCGCGGTACGCATCCTCTCCCGCCGCGCCGCCGGGGCCGTTGAGTTCCGTCATATTCCCCTCCGCGTCCAGCAGCTTCATATTGACCCGCGTCCCGCCCGGCACGCGGATAAACGTATGCGGCAATCCCTCCTCGGCCAGCAGGCGCAGAAGCAGTTCCCCGGCCGGGCCTCCCGCGAATCCCACGGCCAGCGCCTCCCCGCCCAAAACCCGCGCCGCCCGCGCCGCGTTGACGCCCTTGCCGCCCGCGTTGACGACGCTCTCCGACAGGCGGTTCGTTTCACCCAAACGGAGCCTGCCGGTCCGCGCCGTGACGTCGAGCGCGGGGTTGAGGGTGACGGTGACGACCATAGAGGCGCCTCCTTCCGTTGGCAAACGGTTTGACAAACGCTATTTTACCATGTACAATACTTACACGTCAATTCCGGGAGGGACAACTATGCGCGAATCCATCATCCGCGCGCCGGAGGGGACGCGCGACCGTCTGTTTGACGAATGCGTCCTGCGGCGGGAGCGCGAAGCCGGGCTTTTTGAGCTGTTTCAAAACCGGGGCTTTCGCGAGGTTTCCACGCCTGTCCTGGAGCATTATGAACTGTTTACCCGCACCGGCTCCCCCCTTTCGGAGGAGACAATGGTCAAAGTGCTCTCCCGATCGGGGCGCATTTGCGTCCTGCGGCCCGACAACACCGCGCCGATCGCCCGTCTGGCCGCCACACGCCTGCAAAACGAGCCGCTGCCGCTGAAGCTGTGGTACGCCCAGCCGGTTTACCGCGCGCGGGACGGCGGGTGTTTTGAGGTGCCGCAGGCGGGGGCCGAGGTCATCGGCGGAGGCGACGACGCGGAGCTTTTACTGCTGGCGCGGGAGACGGCGGCGTTTTTTTACGGGCAGACGCCGCACATCGAAATCAGCCACGCGGGCGTTTTACAGACGCTGCTCGAGCGGATGGAGCTTGACGGCGGGCAGACCGAGCATGTTTTATCGCTTATAGAGCGTAAAAACTTCGCGGCGCTGGGCGATGAACTCCCCGGCGGCGCGCAGGGTCTTCTCAGCCTGGTGTCGCTGTCGGGCGGGGCGGAGACGCTGGACGAGGCGGCGGGGTGCGCCGGCGTCCCGATTGACAAGCCGCTGGGTGAACTGCGCGGGCTGCTCTCCGCCTTGCCGGACGGCGCCGTCACCGTCGATTTCGGGCTTGTGCCGTCGCTTTCCTACTACACAGGCGTATTTTTCCGCGGGTATGTCGGCGGCGCGGCCGGAGCCGTGCTGACCGGCGGGCGGTATGACCGTCTTCTGGGCCTTCTGGGGCGCGACCTGCCGGCTGTCGGCTTCGCCGTCCAATGGGAATGAGGCGGGCGCATGCCGTGTTTTATACCGTTTCCTACCTGTTCTTTTAGGAGGCTTGTCCTTTGGATACCCCCATCCGCATAGCCCTTGCCAAGGGCCGGCTTGAAAAGCAGTGCCGCGCGCTCTTCGCCCGTGCCGGGTATGACTGTTCGGCCCTTGAAAATCCCGGGCGGCGGCTGATTCACACCCTGCCCAACGGAGCGGGGCTTGCGCCGCTGGAGGCGGTGCTTGCCAAAGCACCCGATGTCGTCACCTATGTTTCGCGCGGGGTCTGCGGCCTCGGCGTGGCGGGCAAGGACACGGTCATGGAACAGGGCGGTCCCTTTTATGAAACGCTCGATCTCAAACTGGGCGCGTGCCGCTTTGCGCTGGCCGCTCCGGAGGGAACGGTATTTTTCGGGGGCGCGGGACACAAGCGTGTCGCCACCAAATTTCCCAATATAACGCGCCGTTTTCTGTCGGAACTGGGTGTGGACGCGGAGATCATCCGCATTGAGGGCTCATGCGAGCTTGCGCCGCTGCTGGGGCTTGCCGACGCCATCGTCGATATTGTGGAAACCGGGGCTACGCTGCGGGAAAACGGGCTTGCCGTCCTGCGGGAACTGTTTCCGCTGTCGGCGCGGCTGATCGTCAACGTGGCGGCGTATAAACTGCGGCGGGCTGAAATCGACCGCCTGACCGAGAGACTGAGGGAGAGCCTTCCCCCGTCTTTGACGGGAGAAAATAAAGCCTGAGAGGGATTAAGAGGATGCTGACGATTGTAAAAGCGGGAACGGAAGATTTTGAGGAACGCTTTGCCGCCACGGAGAGCCGCGCCGCTATCGACGCGGAGAGGGTGCGCAATGAAGTGCGCGTGATGCTGGACAACATCTTCACGCGCCGGACAGCCGCCGTCAATATCATCGCGCTGGAGCGGGACAACGCGCCGCCGCGCGAGATTCCGCGCGCCGAACTGGACGCGGCCGTGTCCGCCTGCGACCCCGTTCTGCTCGGTGACCTGCGCCGCGCGGCGCGCAACATAGAGGACTATCAAAAACACCTGCTGCCGGAAAGCGGCAGATGGTGGACTCCCGACGGCGGGTCGGCGGGGGTGTTGATAAGGCCGGTGGAACGCGCGGGACTGTATGTGCCCGGCGGCACGTCGGCGTACCCTTCGACGGTGCTGATGACGGCGATACCGGCCCGCGTCGCGGGGGTGAGGGAGATCCTTCTGTGCACGCCGCCGGGTGAGCATCTGAAACCGGAGGTTTTAGCCGCCGCGTCGATTGCCGGGGTAGACCGCGTATTCGCCATAGGCGGCGTCCCCGCCATAGCCTCTATGGCGCTGGGATTGGGCATCGTCCCGCGGTGCGACGTCGTAGCCGGTCCGGGCAACGCCTATGTCACCGAGGCCAAGCGGCAGTTGTACGGTTTTTGCGGCATTGAATCGACGGCGGGGCCAAGTGATATTCTCGTCCTGTGCGACGGTTCCGCAAACCCCGCGTGGGCCGCCGCCGACTTGCTCGGCCAGGCGGAACACGGGGCCCGTTCCCGCGCCGTGCTGGTGACGGCGGACGAAAGTTTCGCGCGCGGGGTATGCTCCGAATTGGAGGCTCAGATCCAATCTCTCCCGCGCCGCGGGGAGGCGGAGGCGTCTTTGCGGGACTATGGCACGGCGGTCGTCGTTTCCTGCCGGGAGGAAGCGCTGACGGTCGTCAACCGCATAGCGCCGGAGCATTTGGAGATCATGGCGGACGACGCGGAAAGCTGGCTGGACGGGATTCGGAACGCGGGCGCCGTTTTCCTGGGACCGTACAGCCCGGAACCGCTGGGCGATTACTGGGCGGGGCCCAGCCATGTGCTGCCGACAGAAGGCCACGCGCGGTTTTTCTCCCCCGTATCGGCCGAGACGTTTCTCAGGCGCGCCAGTCTGCTGTCATACGGTAAGGACGCCTTTCTGCCCATAGCGGACGGCATAGCGCGGCTTGCCCGCTCCGAAGGGCTGGAAGCGCACGCGAAAAGCGCCGAGATAAGGGGGGATATGGGTTGACTCTGCCGGAAAAACTGAAACAGTTTACGCCCTATCCCGCGATGACAGGGACCTTATCCGCCCGGCTGGACGGCAACGAGAGCTGTTATCCAACCGGCCTCGCGGATGAGATCGCGGAGGCCGTCCGAAGCCTTGACCTGCACCGTTATCCCGACCCGTACGCGGCGGAGGTCTGCTCGCTCGCCGAACGGTTTTGGGGCGCGCCGGAGGGCAGCGCCGTCGCCGGAAACGGTTCCGACGAGTTTATCTCCATTTCCCTGAGCGCTCTGCTGCCGCGCGGCGGCAGGCTGCTTGTCTGCGACCCCGATTTTTCGATGTATCGCTTCTACGCGTCGCTGTACGAGCTGGAATGCGTCGGTCTGGAGCGGTTTAACGGCGTTCCGGACGTAAACGAGATTATCCAGAAGGGGCAGTACGCCCACGCCGTGATCCTCTCCAATCCCTGCAATCCGACAGGACAGGCCCTGCCGCTCAAAGACATATTGCGCATTGCCGAAACGCTGCCCTGCCCTGTTCTGCTGGACGAGGCGTACATGGATTTCTGGGAGGGAGGGCGGCACTCGGCGCTGCCGTATATCAATCGTTATACAAACCTTATCATCTTCAAAACCTGCTCCAAAAATCTCGCGCTGGCGGGGATACGCCTGGGCTTTGCCTTTGCCGGGGAGGAATTGCGGAACGTCCTGCTCACAGTCAAGTCGCCGTATAATGTGAGCGTTCTGGCACAGGCAGCCGGCGCGGCCGTACTGCGCCGTCCCGAATGGATACGCGAAAACACGCGGCGCCTTTGCGAGGCCAAGAACAGGCTGTATGAGCGTCTGAGCGGATGGGCGCGGAACTCCGGGGCGCTGGTTACCGACACCGACACGAATTTCGTGCTGCTGGCCCTGCCGGACGCCGAAGGGTGGTTCAAATACTTGCAATCGCGGAGTATTGGCGTGCGGCTGATTGGCAGCTCTCTGCGCGTCACGGCGGGTACGGAGAGAGAAACCGATGCGCTGATGGAAGCTCTTAACAACCGATAGGGCATCTCTTTTCCCCCGAAAGAAGAGGGCGGAAATAAATTATAACGCCCCAACGCTTGCATATTGGGAGGCTGTTTATATGACCCGTAAAACCAAAGAGACGGACATTACCGTCGAGCTGTCGCTTAACGGCGGCGGTATCGGCGCCGACACCGGAGTCGGTTTTTTTGACCACATGCTGACCACGATGGCGTTTCACGCCGGATGGGGTCTTGCGGTCAGGGCCGACGGTGATTTGGGGGTGGACGCGCACCATACCGTGGAAGACGTGGGGATCGTTCTGGGGCAGGTTTTGCGGGAAGCGCTGCCCGAAAACCGCGCGCGCTTCGGCCACGCGTTTGTCCCGATGGACGAGGCGCTGGGCTTTGCCGCCGCCGACGCGGGCGGGCGGGCGTTTTTGCGTTTCGACGCGGCGTTTCCAAACAGGTTGCTGGGAGGTTATGATACCGCGCTGACCAAAGAGTTTTTCCGCGCTCTGTGCCACAACGCCATGCTGACGCTGCACCTGCGCGTTGAGGGGGAAGATGCGCATCATATGACCGAGGCCCTGTTCAAGGCCGCCGGCGCCGCGCTGCGCCGGGCCTGTTCCCCTCAAGCCGGCGCCGGCGCGGTTTCGACCAAGGGAGTTTTCTGAAGATGGAAATCTATCCGTCGATAGACATTAAAGACGGCCAATGCGTCCGTCTGCTCCGGGGCGATTTTGACACCGTACACACCGTCGCGCCCGACACCGCGGAGGTGGCGGTCTCATACCGCGACGCGGGCGCGAATGTCATCCACGTTGTTGACCTCGACGGCGCCAAAGACGGCATCCGTAAAAACGCCGCGCCGGCGGAGGCGATCGTCCGCGCCGCAAAGCCCGCTGCTGTGGAACTGGGCGGCGGGCTGCGCCGGATGGCGGATCTGGAGGAAGCGGACAGACTGGGTGTCTGGCGCTTTATCATCGGCTCAGCGGCGCTCTCCGACCCCGGCTTTGTCAGGGAAGCGGTCAGGCGGTACGGCAGCCGCGTAGCCGTCGGGATCGACGCGCGGGACGGGCGCGTACGTGTTCGCGGCTGGACCGGAGAGACGGGGCGGGATGAAATGGAGTTTGCCCGCGAAGTGGCCTCGTACGGCGTCGGAACGCTCATATACACCGACATCGAGGTCGACGGCACGCTGGCGGGCCCGTCGCTGAAACGGCTTGCCGCGCTGCGCGCCGCGCTGCCGGAACTGTTCCTGGTCGCCAGCGGCGGCGTATCGTCGGTGGAAGACGTGCGCGCGCTGCGCCGGATGGGGATTGACGCCGCCGTCGCGGGAAAGGCGCTGTATACGGGCGATCTGCCGCTTAAGGACGCGCTGTTTGAGGCGCGATACGGCCATCTGTTTGACAACGCGCCCCTCATCCCGGCAATCACGCAGGACGAGGAGACCAAAGAGGTGCTGATACTGGGCTATATGTCACCCGAGGCTCTGCGGCTGACACTTCAAACGAGGCTGGTGACGTTTTTCAGCCGCAGCCGTCAAAAACTCTGGGTCAAGGGCGAGACGTCCGGCAATTTTCTGGACGTCGTGAGCATTGCCGCCGACTGTGAGGACAATTCCCTGCTGATCCGCTGCCGCCCGCGCGGCCCGGCCTGCCATACGGGGCATACGAGCTGCTTCTACAACGAGATTTTTTTGGGAGGCTGATCCGGTGAACGATGTGATGGAAGCACTCTATCAAACGATAGAATCCCGCAAAACGGAACCTGTGGAGAACTCCTACACCAATTATCTCCTTTCACAGGGACTTGATAAAATTTGCAAAAAGGTGGGGGAGGAGTGCGCCGAAACGATTGTCGCGGCTAAAAACGGCGACCCCGCGCCACTGGCCGGCGAGGTCGCGGACGTTCTCTATCATTTGTTAGTATTGCTGGCGGAGTGCGGCGTCGCGTGGGCCGAGGTGCGGGATGAACTGGAGAGGCGCGCCGCGAAAATCGGGAACAAGAAGGTATTTCATGATGTTGACAGAGACACCTGACACCGTTCCCCCGGTTAAAGCCGGAGAAATGGAAGCCTCCGCGCGCCGCCGCTGGGACGAACTGAAGGCGGCCTGCCTTGTATGCGACCGGTGCGCCCTGAGCGAGACGCGCACACAGGTTGTTTTTGGCGTGGGAGACCCTTTGAGCGAAGTCCTGTTTATCGGCGAGGGGCCGGGACAGGAGGAGGACTTGCGCGGCGAGCCGTTTGTGGGCCGCGCGGGGCGGCTTTTGGATGTGATGCTGGCCTCGGTCGGACTGAACCGGAACGGCGTTTACATCGCCAATATCGTCAAATGCCGCCCGCCGGGCAACCGGGACCCTCTCAACATCGAGCAGGACGCTTGTATCGGCTGGCTGCGGGAACAGACCAAACTGATACGGCCCAAGATCATCGTATGCCTGGGGCGTGTCGCCGCGATGAAGATCATCAAGCCCGATTTCAAAATTACGTCGGAGCACGGCCTTTGGTTTGAAAAGGGCGGGTTTTTGATGACGGCGCTGTATCATCCGGCGTTTTTGCTGCGCGACCCGCGCCATAAGCCCGATACGTTCGCCGATATGAAGTCGCTGGAAAACAAAATGCGCGAGGTTTGCACGCGTACGCTGCCGGATTAGGGCATCCTGAAAAAACGGGCCTGTCCCGGCTCACACATTTCCCACAAACACGTTTTTCAAAAACCGGCCCGCGACATCCCGGAGGCGGAAAAGCGTCTCCACCGGCGTGGGCTGTCTGTCCGCGTACCGGTAGCGCGGGAAAAAGCGGCTCAAATGAAGGGGTATCTCCGGGTCGAGTGAGGCGAGCCACGCCGAGAGAGGCTCTATATCATCCTCATTCTCCCCCGGAATGACAAGCGTGGTGACCTCCACATGGCAGCGCCCGCGGCTGAGAGTGATCGTCTGTTTGACCGTCTCCAGATCCCCGCCCAGACCGCGGTAGAAATCCCCGGTGAAGCCTTTGAGGTCGATATTCATGGCGTCTATTAAGGGCAGCAGCTCTTCCAACGGTCCTTTGTTTATCATGCCGTTGGTTACCAGGACGTTGCAAAGCCCCGCGCCGCGGATCAGCTTTGCGCAGTCAAGGACAAACTCAACCCCGATCAACGGTTCGTTATAGGTGTAGGCGACGCCGATATTCCCGTCGGGAACGGCCTCTACGGCGAGAGCCGCCACCTGTTCCGGCGAGAGCGTCTTTGTCCGCCGGTGCCCGAACTCCGCCGAGAGTTCAAAATTCTGACAGAAAGGGCAGCGCAGATTGCACCCGACGCCGCCGACAGAGAGTATCCGTTTGCCCGGGTGGAACAGCCGCAGCGGCTTTTTCTCAATAGGGTCCAGCGCGACCGACGACACCTTCCCGTAAGCGGTATACGCCACCTTGCCGGCGCGGTTTTCGCGCACGCCGCAAAAGCCCGTCCCTCCCTCCGGGATGACGCAGCGGTGCGGGCAGAGGCCGCAGCGGACGGCGGGGTCTCCGCCGCGCCCCGGTACAGCCGGAGCCGTCTGGTCACTCATGCCGCACGACCTCGAACCGCTCGATTTTGACAGGGGCGCCGTCGGGGATACCTCCTTTGTTCCGCGCGATGGCAAGCTGTTCCTCCACCGTATCGACCCCTTCCAGATCCGGCAGCAGCAAGCCGCGCCTGTGACCGCTCGAAACAATGACGCCGTAACGCTTCACGTCCAGCCCGGCGGGGCTTGCGACGGTCTCAGGAGGGGAGAGGACGTCCACTTTGTAGGTGAGGTGAGGCAATTCGGAGGCTGTCACCGGGTCGAAACGGTTGTCATGCAACCCGGCCGAAACGGCGTTTTGAATGATTTCAGCCGCCACACAGCCGGCCGTCGGGGCGATGGTACCCACACAGCCGCGCAGACGCCCGTATTTGTGCAGGGAAACGAAAGCCCCGGCGCGGACGTTCATCAGTTCCTCCGGCAAACCGTCCGGCAGGGGCAGCGTCTTGCCCGTTTGCACGGTGTATTCCAAAGACCGGCGGGCCAGAGCGCGGTAGGCGTCCTCGGAGCTTTGCCGCTCCCGCGCCCCGGCCAAAGCCGTCTCCTCATACTGCTCAAGAAAATCGCGCTTTTCATCCGGCCCGCCCGGCGAAAAGGACGCGGCGGCATATCCCACGCCGAAAGGGGCTTCGTAGGACAGGCGCCGGGCGGCGACGGCGAGGCGGTCAAAACAGCCCGCCAGCACCATGAAGGAGTTGTACCCGCACTCGGCGGCGCGCTCCCGCAGGCTTTCGGTGACGGCAAAGAGCGCAAGGAAGTCCCCGGTGGCAAAAATGCGCGTTATCTCGCCGTCAAACACTTCGCTCTCGGGCGCGTAGCCGTACGACCCGCCGTGTTTGTGGGAGAGGTCGCCGCTGGCGATCAGGACGGCTTTCGTCCGCTCCGCCGCCCGCGCGACGCATTGCCCGAGGCGGTAATGCTCCGACGGGTCAAAGCCGGACTGTGAGACGCGCACCGTTTTATAGTCCTGATAATGCCGGTTGATAAACCACATGGGCACCATGACCCCGTGGTCGAGAGCCGCGTCCCGCTCGCCCCGCGTCCCGGCCCGGATATTGCTCTGTCCGGCGAGGCGGATGATCTCCTCTGCCATTTCGGTGTCGTACACCGCCTCAAGGCACGCCTCGCGGGCGCCGAAACGGGAAAAGCTGCCCCTCGCGCCGCCGCCCGGGGAGATGTGGAAGTAGTCGGAATAGAGTACGCTGTGCGGCGTGACAAAGATAACCGTCTCGGGGGCGAGGGCGGCGATCTCCCGCGCGGCTTCGTCAAAAGCGGCGAGGGTCTTTGACACTTGCGGTTTATCGCCGTCCCCGACGCCGGGCACGGCCAGCGGAGGATGCGGGAGGGCGTACGCGCGGAGAATGGACATACAATCACCTCTTCCCTATCCAGTATACCGCAGAAACAATCCCTTTACAATGCCTTACAATAATTGCAATCTGCCGTATCGCTCTTGAATTAACCTCTAAATCAGCACCGCAATCTGCGCATTTTACTGCTTTTTATTGCCCGTATACGTCAACGCGTGTTCCCGTGCGGGAAAGCATAAGTCTCAGCCTGCCACCGTCAACCTTGTATACCAACACCCAATCATCGGCGATATGACAGCCTCGGCACCCGCTCCATTGCCCTTTGAGCGGGTGGTCACGATGCCGTGGTTCAAGCGGGGCTTGCCGTAACAGCAGCAAAACAACCGCGTCGAGCCTTGTTGTGTCATAACCCCTGCGTATCAGCAAATCATAATCCCGCTTAAACTGGTTGGATAGTTCGGGTTTAAGCATTTAGCCACTCCTTTGCCTGTTCCCAAGTTTCAAAGGAGTTGTATTCATCATCGGCTGGCGGTTCTCCAAGAGGTTCCGCGATTATATCCTCAATAGGAAGCCGCCGCTGTATGACCGACTGTGTAAGAAATAAATTCACTGCCGATGAGGTACATAATCGAGCATCGCAAATTCGTGCAAGCTCCCGCAACCCTTAATTCATCGTCTGTTCCTCCCTGCCCAACAACCAATTGACAGAAACACCTAATATATCCGCTAACGCGTTCAGCTCAAAATCCAAAACCGGCCGCTTTTGCCCCTCTAAAAGAGACAGCGCCGGAGCGCTTATTTCAATATTTTCCAGCTGTAATTTGCCGAGCAGTTCAGTCTGTTTTATTCCCAGTTTCTTACGTGCTTCCGTAACTCTCGCGCCTACTATATTGCGGTTTCCCAGAGGCAACTTACGCGTTTTCAAGTTACACACCCCTTTGCGAGTCAGTATATACAGCAAAGGGGTTGATTATTTTGGTAATACCAATTATAATAAAAATATTTCATAATACCAAATTTGAGAAAAAGGAATGAACCTGATGACAACAGATGAAAAAGACCTAACCGCTGACGAAACAAACTGGTGGATAACAAAACCCATTATGGCTCCCTACAACGCCGGGCCGGACGGCGAGAACGCGGAGTATAAGCAGATGTATTATACCCTCTTCAACGGCATGACCGACGCCATCAAGGCCCTTAAAAGGCCCAATGTGACGCGGAGGAGATTTTCATGAACGGGGGCCCCTCATTCGCCAACGCGGCGTCCCCCGCATAGTATGCCGTAGTACGGGTAACTGTGGAGGGGATTGGAATGAACACGGCATTTTTCCTCGGCGCGAACACGCCGCAGGGGTTTGCGTCATATTACGATCAATGGCTTGATCTCAGGCGGCTCAACCGCCTGTATATCATCAAAGGGACGCCGGGCAACGGCAAATCCGGCTTTATGCGCCGCGTTGCCGGGCGGCTCGCGGAAAAGGGGTACGGCAACGAGCTTATCCTGTGCTCGTCGGACCCCAAGTCACTTGACGGCGTATATTTTCCGGAACTGGGCGTCGCCTTTGCCGACGGTACCGCGCCGCATGTGATGGAACCGAGGTATCCGCTCGCGGTCGAATGTTACCTGCCGCTGACGCAGTTTGTCAACGACGCGGCGCTGGCCCGCGAGCGCGGCGCGGTCATCCTCCTGCGGGACGGCTTGCAGGGGGACTACGCCCGCCTGTCGCGCGTTCTGACGGCGGTCAGAAGTTTGCGGGACGAGCAGCGGGCTATCGTTTCGGGCGGCGCGGCGCTGGATACGATACGCCGCCGCGCCCGCGGCGTGCTTCGGCGCGAAGTCAGAAAAGGGACGGGCGGCGTGCTGCGCAAACGGTTTTTGAGCGCGCCGGCCCCGGAAGGCGGCGTCGTATTGTGGGACACCGTACAAACGCTGGCAGACAAGGTTTATGAGTTGCAGGACAGTTACGGCCAGGCGCACGAACTGCTTGCCCCCGTGCTGGAAGCGGCGCTGGAAGCGGGGCAGGAAGTTATCGCCTGCTACGACCCCTGCGCCCCGTTTACACGGCTCGCCCACCTCATTCTGCCGGGCCTGCGGCTGGCCTTTGTCTCGGCGACGGCAAAAGAGCCGTATCCCGGCGAGATATACCGCCGCGTCCGGCTGGACGCCGCCATACCGCGCGAAACCGCCCACCAGAACCGGCTGCGGCTGCGTTTCCTGCGCAAGACGGAAGCCGCGCTGACGCAGGATGCCCGCGAGATTTTAGCGCGGGCTTCTGAAAAGCACGTCCAACTGGAGGAGCTGTATAACCCGCACGTGGATTTCGCGGGTGTGCGCGCCCTCGCCGACGCCTACGCCGACAAAGTACTGCTGGACAGAGCGGAGTAAGGATCGGCGGAGGCTTTACACCGCGAACCCGATTCGTATAACCAGCATATCCCCCTCCACGTCCGCGGCGATGTGCCCGCCCGTGCGCTCGGTGAGTTCCTTGGCGATCGCGAGCCCCAAGCCTGTGTTTTTGCTTGTGCGTGACGCGTCGGCGGTGTAAAACCGCTCGAAAATGCGCCCGGTATCCAACTCGTCCAGCCCGTCCGCTTTGTTGGCGATTTCGATCACACCGCCGTTCACCCGGACGCGCAGATACTCTCTGCCGTGGACGGTAACATTCTTAATAAGGTTTTGCAGGACGCGCCGCAGCGCGTCCTCGTCGCACAGGCACAGCACCGGCGCGTCCGGGATGTCCGCGTCAACCGTGAACCCTTTTTTCTCAAGCTCCGCGTAACTCTCCGAAAACGCGTCGCGCAGAATATTGCAGATATTGATTTTTCTGACGTCAAACGCCGTGTTGTCCTCTATCACGCGCGCGAATTCAAACAGGCTGTTCATCAGCGCCGACAAAGCCTCAAGCCGCCCCCTGACGGTTTGCAGATAGCGCGCCCGCGTTTCGCCGTCGAGGCCGGGCGCCTCCAGCATTTGCAGATAGCCCAGCGCCGAGGTGAGCGGCGTCCTCAAATCGTGCGATATGTTCGTGACGGCCCGTTTGAGCGCGGCTTCGGCGCGCGCCTTTTCAAACAGGCCGCGCCTGTTGCGCTCCAGCATGGCGTTGATACCGGCGGCAAGCGCCGCCACATCCTTATCGGATGTGACGGTGGTCAGCCGCGCGTTGGTGTCGGTTTTTATGATTTCGTCAAGCCGGCGGCGCAGACGGCGCAGTTCCCGTTTGAGAAAAAACATCACTTGATCTCCGCTCTTTTGAACAATGCGTACCCGCCTATGGCCGCCGCGATGATGTATCCCGTCCCCACCGCGACGGTCCTCGCTATCTCCCCGGCGGACATGGCGCTGATCTGCGTCAGGGAAGAGATGTTCATGGTCAGTTCGTAATCGTATAATCTCACAAACCCATCGGACACGAGCGTCAGCAGCATAATGACGATTCCGGGCAGGAGGAGGAAGGCGATATACACCCCGGTAAACGCGCCCGACCGCTGAAAAAGGAACACAAAGAAATGTCCGACGCAGACGCCGGCAAGGCACAGAAAGAGCTGGGGCAGGAAGATTTTCAAAACATCGGACATAAACGCCCCGTCAAACGCCCCGCCGAAGCCGTTGACCGCCGTGGCCAAAAGGGTGGAAAACAAGACATAGACCAGCAGCAGCAGGGTACAGCCTATACAGGACAGGATCAACTTGGAGGCGTAGTATTTCGCGCGGGAGACGCCGCCGGAGAGCGTGTTTTTC
The DNA here is from genome assembly GCA_031254575.1 of Oscillospiraceae bacterium. GTDB lineage: Bacteria > Bacillota > Clostridia > Oscillospirales > UBA929 > UBA929. Next base: position 34,461 of record JAIRUE010000113.1, read on the forward strand.
GCGCCGCCGGAAGAAAAGTCGGCCGTTCCTATTATGACGAACAAGGGCAGCATAAAATACAGGATGTTCGACGTCACATCCATCGCCTGGAACGGCGCCTCCGCGCCTGTGGGCGAATGGAACAGATCATCCAAATTGATCTCCGCTTCCATCATATTTTCCATATTATCCATCTCGACAAAACTTCCGGTACTGACCCCGGCGTTCATGTTCGCGCCGCTCAGGATCTGCAAAAGGACGACCCCCAGCAGGACAGCAAATGTGATATACAGGCTCTTCCCCCGCACGAGGCGGTATATATCCGCCCTGAGAATATTCCTCATTTGGATTCGCCCCCGATCGTCTTTGTGAAATAATCCTCCAGACTGTCCCCGACCTCATGTATGGACGCCACGCGGACGCCGCCTTTATTGAGTTGGAACGTCACCTCGGCGGGGTTGTCCAGGTATTCGTACAGGCGCAGTTCATTCGCGCTGATCTGCTTATAGTTTCGTATGTTCAGTTCCGTTTCGAGGATGACGGCGGCTTTCGCCGCGTCGTCCGCCGTGACCGAGAGGGCGCGCTTGCACTCCTCACGAAGCTGCTCCTGCGTCAGCGATTTGATCAGCCGCCCCTGGTGGATGATGGCGTACTTTGTGGCGACCTGCGACAGTTCCGATAAGATATGGCTGGAAATCAGGATGGTGATGCCCTGTTCGTTCAGCCGCTTCATCAAATCCCGCATTTCAATAATACCCATAGGGTCAAGCCCGTTGACCGGTTCGTCGAGGATGATGAGATCCGGGCTGTTCAGAATGGCCAGCGCCAGCCCCAGCCGCTGTTTCATGCCCAGTGAAAAATTTTTGAATTTCTTTTTGCCGGTGCCGGTCAGGCTGACCATCTCCAGTGATTTTCCCACCACAGACTTGTCCGGTATGCCGCGCTGAATACGGTAATACTCCAGATTTTGCGCCGCCGTCAGGTTCGGGTACAGCGCGGGCGTTTCTATGACGCAGCCCACCCGTGCCCTCGCGGCGTTCAGTCCCGCCTCATCCGCCTGTCCGAACAGCTCGATACTGCCGCTGTCGGGACGGGCCAGCGAGGTGATAAGGCGCATCAGCGTTGTCTTGCCCGCGCCGTTTTGCCCGATCAGGCCGAAGATGTCGCTCTTTTCCACCGTCAGGCTTACGTTATCCACGGCGGCGGTATTGCCGTAGCGTTTGGTCAGTTCCCGCGTTTTCAGTACAGTCATTGACTTTCCCTCCTTTTATGGTTTCATCTTAACAGGGAAGTCTTTATTAAGCCTAAGCAAAGCCTTAAAAAAGTCTTAAACTCATTCTTTCATCTTAAACCCGATCCCCCACACGGTCTGTACGTATTCCACACCGGGCGATATGGCGTTCAGCTTAGCCCTCAGCTTGCTGATATGCACGTTGACGGTGTTGTCGTCACCCAAAAATTCGCCGCCCCATACGCTCTCGTACAGGTTATTCTTGGTAAACACCTTACCGGGATATGTCATCATCAACCGCAGAATCTCAAACTCACGTTTGGACAGTCCCGCTTTTTGCCCGCCGGCCAGCGCGTCATAACGGTCGAGGTCGAGGATAATGTCTTTGAAACGGATTTGCGCGTTTTTTCGTTTTTGCGGCACGGCGCGGCGCAGCTGAACGGCGATCCTGGCAAGCAGTTCGCCGTTGTCAAAAGGTTTTGCGATATAATCGTCCGCTCCCAGCCGCAGTAACCTGACAGTGGTCTCTTTATCTGTCCGGGCGGTCAGTACAATGACCGGAACGGCGGAGCTCGTCCGCAGTTCCTCCAAAACCTGCTCGCCGGTCTTGCCCGGAAGCATCAGGTCAAGCAAAACGACCGAAAAGCTGTCCCGCGATAAAAGCAGCAGCGCCTCCGTGCCGGAATAGGCGGCGGAAGGCGCATAATTGTTTTGCCGCAACAGTTCGCACAGCATTTCGCTTATGTGAATATCGTCCTCCACAATAAGAACCTTCACCATATCCCTCACGTCCCCCGTCACGCGTATAAAAGGATACGCCGTATCCGCCCATCCTCACAAACGCGGGAATGTCCGGTACGGCGCTAACTGTGTTAAGCCGGACGGCGCTCAGTCCCCCAATCGCCGGACAAAGGCGTTCAGAACACACCGGATAACGCGGCTGACCGGGCCATTTGGGCCGAGCCGTCTTGCGAGAGCCGGGCTTATCCTGTAATACAGAGCGCACAGACGCCGCCCAAAGCGGCTTTTATTGAGCGATTCGTCGCGGAAACGGCGCAGGCGGCGCACTTCGCGCGCGTCAATATCCCCGTATACGGCGGTGGCGATATAGCAGTTGCGCATGACCTTGGACGCGTCGGAGGATTCGTGGTTTTCGTTGATGGCGCGTATCTGGTAAGCGTTTTTCAGGTTATCGCTGCGCTGAAAGCACGGCATGGCCCGGCACTTATCGATAAAGGAGAGCGCCCGGCCGATACCCGGTACTTTATTGATCTCCGTGCGCGAGTAAAGCGCGGTCGGAAGGATTATAATATATTCGTAGACCGCCATCAGACCCAGTACCGGCGCGCCGCTCCCCGGCAAATCAAAATCTCCGCCCAATCCGGTCGCGGACGGAAAGTGCCGGTGCTCCCCCGCTATGACGCGGTTGCCCCGGTCAACTGTGACATACCGGTAGTAGTCATAGGCGTTGACCGACGTGCGATAGGCTTCCAGGTGCGAAACGCCCGCTTCGTTTTGGGAAAAATTGAG
>JAIRUE010000071.1 GCA_031254575.1 Oscillospiraceae bacterium
AATGAGAGAAATCCCTATAACGGTTCCAGCACACCTTCCTATGATTATGTTGTGAATGTGGGCGACCTTAATCTGCCGGCGGCCATGGCGAGTTCCGGAAGCGGAAACAACGATATAACGATCGCCTGGACGACGGCTTGGACGAATCCCAGTTATACGATCAACGGAATGAAACCCGGCTCTGACGTTTCCGGTTCCGGTACGTCTATTATAGAAACAACCGGCAGCAATCGCGGGCGGGTGACTTTCCCGACAAGCGACGCGTATCTGACATTGACGGCGACACTTACGGTAACCGCCGCCACAACCGCGGAAAATAACGCCCTTACCAATAAGCAAGTGTCATTCCAAATACTCGTCAGAGCCGGCAACGACCAGGCGGCGGTGAACGCCGTGGCGTACTGGCTGACGTGGGACAGGATCAGGGGCGGCAACACCTCGCAAAACCGGACGTTAACCTCCGATGTGAACAGCACCTCCCATACCTACTATAACGGCTCAGCCAACGACCGCTATACCGTGACCGCCAACCTCGCCCTTCAGCCGACCATCGAAAGCCTTACCCGGGACAGAAACAACAATAACGTCTCAACCACGGGGGTGACCCTTGAATGGTCGGTTTACGAGGGCGGTTCATCCTTAGTCAACACCAACACCGGCATTGTGGCCTTCCCGCCCTCCGGCAGCGTGAATGGGGCGCTGCGGGCCACCGTCCGGAGGAATAACGCCACCGCCACCGTATATTTCTATCTGAACGTCCAGCCCTCAACCGATCAGGCGGTGGTCAACGAGGCGATCAACTGGCTGACGTGGAATCAGATCAGGAAATACAACGACACCAGTTCCTCGTCGACCGGGCCCTATCTGACGCTCGCCGACCTCACCCTGCCCACATCCCACACCACCACCGACAATAAAACCGTGAATATCCGCTGGGAGACGTCTAACACGACTTGCGTCACCGCGGCCGGCGTCGTGCGCCCCCCGTCCTCCGGCAGCCAGGAGGTCACGGTGACGGCGGTGTTCACCTATGGCGCCATCACAAGCACTACCTCCACAAACAATCCCAACATAAAGAAGTTTAACCTGACCGTCAGAATGCCGACCGACGCCGAGTCGGTGCGGATAGCCAAAGAGGCGCTGACGTGGGACGCCATCAAAAACCGGAACATAAGCCAAAACGCGGTGTCGTCCAACCTCACCCTCTCCACGGTGGGGGAAGCCGGCACGGTGGTCACATGGGCGTCGAGCAATCCCTCCGTCGTTTCCACCGCCGGCGCCGTGACCATCCCCCTGTCCGGCAGTTCCGCCGTGACGCTGACCGCGACCATCCGGAAGAACAACTCCAGCGACACGAAATCGATCAGCCTGTATGTAGGCCAGCCCGTCATAGACGTCACCACGACGCCGAACGGCGGCGCGGAGGGGCGGATATGGGGGGACGATTTCGGCCGCCTGTCTGAAAACGGAACCAAAGCCGTCGAGGTGCGGCTGGGCAACATCTGCACCGTCACCTTTGACGCCGCCGCCGCCTCTGAGATCGGCAGGTCGGCGGGTACGGGCGACATCATCTTCACCGCGGAAAAGGTGAGTTACGCCAGCCTGCCCTTTGTTCAGCAGTCCGCTGTGGGCAGCAGGCCGGTCTACGAGATCAGCGTCAGGGCCGCCAACCGGTATGTGACGACCTTTTCCGGCGGCAGGGCGTCGGTGACGATTCCCTATGTCCTCGGCCTGGAGGACGCCAACTCGGTGCTGGTTTACCATCTTACGGACACCGGAAAGCTGGAGGAGCTTAAACTGGACTGCTACGAGAGCGGGAGCGTCTTCTTCTCAACAAACCATTTTTCCAAATTTGTCATCGGGTATAATCAGGTCACTTACACCGACGCCGCCGCGGTCGCGGCCACCGGCGGCATGAGTCAGCACATCGCGTTCACCGGGGCGCGCAAGCTGTTCAGCGGCGACCAATTTGGGAATTTCATGCCCAACAGCAACATGAAACGCTCCGAGTTTGTGGCGATGCTGCGCAACTTCGACGGCGCGGACCTGACCCAGTATACAAGCACGCGCTTCCCCGACGCGCAGAACAACTGGTGGACCGGGCCGATCTCGTGGGCGGAGCGGAACGGGATCCTCGGCGACTACGCGGACGTCTACTTCTATCCCGACGATCCCATCAGCCGCGCCGACATGGCCTATATGCTCTATAACTTCATGAACTATAAGGGTATCACGCTGGCAAAAGTACGGGATCTTTCCTTTACCGACATCGGGCATCTGCCGGTTGCCAAGCGCAACGCCATCCAGACGCTGGCGGAGGGCGGCGTTATCTCGGGACTCGGCAACGGCATATACGGCCCCGACAGCGGCAGCACCCGCGCCATGGTGGCGTCTATCATGGCGATGTTCATAAAAACCGTTTCAAAGCAGAGGCCCTGACAGAATTTTCGGCAGGCCCCGCGGGAAACCGCGGGGCCTGTTTTGTATGAAAACCCTCTTATGATGGGATACTTCCCGTAAAGGGGATGATCGCCATCAACAGGCGCCGTTTTTTATCGGACATGGAGGCCGCGTGGGAGTTGCGCCCCCACACCGACGAAACGCCGGGCAGCAGCGCGCACCTCAACCGTTTCGCCCGTCCCGCCGCGAAACAGGACGTACCGGGCAAAAACACTAAAAAAACGTCTCCGGCAGAGAAAAACGGAGAAAACGGGAGCTGATCCCGTCTCTTACACCGCAATGGTCAGATATGGTCAGAAACGAATGTTGTGTTCTGACCATATCTGACGTATACTATGGTCAGTAAAGGTCAAAGGGGAATGGCGCATATGGGACTGTCCGATATGATCGCGCAATTCATCCTCGCGGGGCTGGAGCAGTCCGACGGGGCGGTCGAGCTGTCGCGGGGGAGCCTCGCGGAGCGGTTCGGGTGCGTACCCAGCCAGATAAACTATGTGCTGACCACCCGCTTCACGCCGGAGCACGGCTACATCATCGAGACAAAGCGGGGCGGCGGGGGATACATCCGCGTCATCCGCGTTCGGCTGTCGCCGCGCGACCTGATCATGCACACCGTCAACGCTGTCGGGGACGGCATAGACTCCGCGAGCGCTTCCGCGCTGCTGCAAAACCTGCGTGACGCGCTGGGCGAGCGGCTGACGGCCGTCATAGCCGCCGCCTGTTCCGACCGGGCGCTGCGCGGGGTGGAGCCGCCGGAGCGCGACGGGGTCCGCGCCGAAATTTTGAAGCAGTGCCTGTTGCGGGCGCTGTAGGAAGATGAAGGAGGGAGCATTATGGTTTTCATTCATTCCGTGCCGGCACAGGAAGTTCCGCCCTGTCCCGTTTGCGGCATCACGCTTTCGGACATATCCCAGACGGGGCGCGTGGGCTGTCCGGATTGCTACCGGCACTTTTACGGGCGGCTGGCCCCGTATATCCGGCGCGTCCACGGCCCCGCGGCGCACACGGGGCGCATTCCCAAGAGCGCGGGGGAGCATTTATATCAGAAACGGCGGCTGACGGAGCTGCAAAACGCCCTGCGGGACGCCGTTGAAAAGCAGGAATATGAAAAATGCGCCGAACTGAGGGATGAGATCAACGAATTGAGCGGAAAGGGTGAGCCGTCATGACCAATAACAGCATCGTATCCTTTCGCGTGCGGCTGGCGCGCAACATACGCGGCCGCGCCTTTCCCGACCGCATGGAACCCCGCGCCCGGCAGGAGTTGGTCGGCGCGCTGGCGCAAACACTCACGTCGGCGGCCGGCGGATCGTTCACATACCTGCCGCTGGATAAGACCAACAGGGGCGCGGCGGCGGCTCTGCGGGAGCGGCGCCTCATCAGCCCGGAATTCTCCGCCGAGGACGCGCCGCACGGCGCGGTTCTGTCCGGGGCGGGCCCCGGCGCGGAGGATGATCCGCGCGTCTCGGTCATGCTGTGTGAGGAGGATCATTTACGCATACAGGCTTTCGGTTCCGACCTCGCCCGGTGCCTGCAAACGGCGCAGAACGTCGAAACGCTGATCGACGAGACGCACCCGCTGGCCTTTGATGAAACACTCGGGTTTCTCACCGCCTGTCCCACAAATCTCGGCACCGGTCTGCGCGCTTCCGCGCTGATGCACCTGCCCGCCCTGACTGAAACGCAGTCGATGCGCCGCCTTATCCAGCAGGCGGGGGCGTCTGGGCTCGCGGTGCGGGGGTTCTACGGCGAGGGAACGCAGGCCGCGTGGGGGTATTACCAGATTTCCAACGCCGTGACGCTGGGGCTGACCGAGCAGGAGATCATTACCGCGCTGGCCGAAGTGACCTCCCAGATCGCGGACTTTGAGCAGCGGGCGCGGCAGGCGCAGTATAAAAACGACCCCGTCGGCCTGGCCGACCGTGTATGGCGCGCCGTGGGCATCCTGCGGAACGCCCGCCGCATCACGACGCAGGAGGCGATGGACTGCCTCGCGGCCGTCCGGATGGGGATCTCGCTCGATTTGCTGCCCGGATACGACACCCCGCTGGCCGACCGCCTCTCACAGGAGATATGGCCGGGTCTGCTGAGCGAGGCGAAGGGCCCGTTTTCGAGCCAGGCGGAACGGGATGAGGTGCGGGCCGCTATGCTCAGGGAAGCGCTGATGGAGACGGCGCCGGGCGTGTGCCAGATGTGAGCGGAGCGTGACACAGTACACAGAGAGATTTACAGAGAGGGGAATTTTCCATGAATAATAAATTTACACAGCGTGCCAACGCCGTCATCCGCCTCGCCCACGAGGCCGCCGCCGAACTGGGGCACGGCTATGTGGGCACGGAGCATCTGCTTCTGGGGCTCGCCCGCGAACCCGGCGGCGTGGCGGCGCATGAACTGGAAAAGGCCGGCGTCACAAGCGCCGCGCTGATGCAAAAAGCCGTTGAGATCGTGGGACGGGGGGAACCGGGCGAACAGCCTCTTCAGGGGCTGACGCCGCGCGCCAAGCGGGTTGTGGACCTCGCGGGCGAGGAGGCCGCCCGGCTGGGCCACAACTTTATCGGCACCGAACACCTGCTGATGGGCGTACTGCACGAGAGCGATTCCATCGCCTCGCACATGCTGTCGGCGCTGGGCGTGGACATTCGCAAGCTGTATAACGAGATCATCCGGGCCGTCGGCGCCGGGGCCGGCTCCCACGCGGGAAAAGGAGAACCCGCCGCGCGGCGCGGCAACGCGGAGCTGCGCGTCCTGTCGCAGTTTTCCAGAAGCCTGACCGACGCGGCCCGCGAGGATAAGCTCGACCCGGTTATCGGGCGGAGCGCCGAGATCACGAGGGTGATCCAGATCCTGTCCCGCCGCACCAAGAACAATCCCGTACTGATCGGAGAGCCGGGCGTGGGCAAGACGGCGGTCGCCGAGGGCCTGGCGCAGCGCATCGCCGACGGCGACGCGCCGGACAACCTGCTGGATAAACAGCTCGTCTCGCTCGACCTGTCGGCGATGGTGGCCGGGACAAAATACCGCGGTGAGTTTGAAGAGCGGCTCAAGGCGGCGATGGAGGAAGTGCGCAATTCGGGGGATGTAATTCTCTTTATTGACGAAATGCATACGCTTGTAGGCGCGGGCGCGGCGGAAGGGGCCATCGACGCGGCCAATATTCTCAAGCCGGCCCTGTCCCGCGGGGACATTCAGGTGATTGGCGCGACGACGGTGGAGGAATACCGCAAGTATGTGGAA
>JAIRUE010000004.1 GCA_031254575.1 Oscillospiraceae bacterium
TGACGGCCGGCCGCCGCGAATTGGTGGTGCGCCAATACGGGAGCACCGAGAGCCGCCGCCTGCTGGTCGCGCTTGATCTGTCCCCGTTCACGGCGGACGACCCGGAGGCGTGCGAGGACGCGCTGATAGAGGCCTGCCTGTCGGTCGTGCGGTATGCGCACGAACGGCAGATAGACACCACCTTTGTCTACGCGCAGGGCAAGTCCCTGCGGAGCCACGCCGGGCGCGGCGCGCGCGTTTTCAGCGAGATCCACAGTGAAATGGCAAAGGTTACGTTTACCGCGGACATTCCGCTTTTACATCTGCTTGACGAGGCAAAACGGGCGCAGATGGTATACCTTTTCTGCGCAAAGGTTCCCGACGGGGAAACACTGTCGGCGCTGCCGCAGGACAAGCCGGTGGAACTGGCCGTCGTACGGACGGGAAAGGGAAAGACGCCGCTGCCGGATTCGCTGGAAATGATGCGCGTCACGGAACTCAATCCATGAAGAGAGTGTTTGCCTGGGACGTGCCGCTGTCGGCCGCGGCCGCGTTTACGCTGTCCTACGGCGCGTCGTTTATGTTTATCATCCGCCTTCCCGCGCGGGATGTCTTCTGGACGTCTCTGGCGGTCTGCCTCCTGCTCTCGCTGGCGGCGGCGTTCCGCAAAGCCCTGGTGCGGGTCTTGCCGTTTTTGATTCTCCTTGTGCCGCTGTTTTGGCTTACAAAGGCGTATGAGCCGCTGTTCTCTTTCTTTGAGGCCTATGCCGGCTGGATTTTCGCGGTCCGGCCCAATCCCGGGTTCGAACGGCTGAGTCTCATCCTGCTCACCTTTGCCATCACAACGCCCGTCTTCATCCTCATCCGCTGCGGCTCCCCGGCGTTTGTCCTGATGCTCGCGGGCGGGGCCCTGTTTTTCGGGCTGGAGAACGCCGAACCGGATTTCCCGTTTTGGCTCTACTGGGTCTTTCTTCTGGTCATCCTGCTCCAGATGTCCCACACCGCCTGGCGTTCCGTTTTACCGAAGAATGAGCGGGAGCCGGAAGGCGCGGAGGAACGCCGCGCCGTCTCCTCTCTGAAACTGCGATTGCTGGCGGCATTGCCCGCCTGCCTGCTGGCGGTGCTTGCCGCCGGCCTGTTCACCGCGACGGAAGCCGACCCTCTGGGATTTTTCCGCAATATCGGCGACATCGGCGGTATCTTCCCGGGCGGCGGAGGCGGCGGGAACCGCCCCGCGACCGACGTCACCGGCATCGGGCGGGATATGGGCGGTCCTTTTTTCCCCACCGGGCAGCTGATGCTGACGCTGCGGCAAACCGGGCCCTATTCGCCCGAGGGGCCGTATCTGCGCGGCGGGATCGGCGCGGTCTACGACGGGCGGCGCTGGTACGGGGACGGCCTTGAGGGGCTGGCGCTCGGGCCGCAGGGCCTGAACGGCGGCGACGCTTCCGCCCCGGCAGTGTTCAGTGACGGGTTTATGATTCAATATGAAGGCCTGCGCGGGACGCGGCTCTATCTGCCCTACGACACGTTCGACGTCACGCTGCCGCCCGGCCTGTCCGAGACGGACCCCGATTTTGATGATGTTATCTTACCAATTACGGATAAGAGCGTTACCTGGCTTCCGCGGGAGGGTACTATAACGAAAGGATACTCCCTGTCTCCGGTTGAGGGCGGTACCGTGCGCCGGCAGGCTATCCTGCGCCTCCCTATGTTCCCGCCCAGAGACGATCTGGTTTGGTACACGGGCAATATCCTGCGCCTGGCGGAGACCCCCGATGAGGCCCTTTCTTACTGGGTATTTACCCAGGAAGGCGTTCCTACGGAAAATCCCGCTATCCCTGAGGAGTCCCCGCAGGATTTCCTGCAGCTCCCGGCCAACCTGCCGTACCGCGTCCGCGATCTGGCGTACAGGCTGACCGTGTACGGCGACGACTTTTACGACGCCCTTTCGGTAGAGCGGTACCTGGTTGAAAATTTCGCCTATAATCCCGATATGCCGGGGACGCCCGACGGGGAGGATTTTGTGGATTATTTCCTTTTCAGGCAGCAAGAGGGTTACTGTACCTATTTCGCCTCGGCGATGGCGGTACTGTGCCGCGCCGCCGGGCTGCCGGCGCGGTATGTGGACGGTTTCGCGCCCAGCGGCGAGCAGGACCAATACCGCCGGTTCCTTTACACCGACGAGTACGCCCACGCGTGGACGGAGGTCTGGATCAGCGGACGGGGCTGGGTGCGGTTTGAGCCGACGCCCGCTTACAACCGCGAGGAAGGCCCGGTCTGGTTCCCGCCGCCCCAGCAGAATCCGAAAAGGCCCGTGACGTACCCGCCGCCCGCGCAGGAGCCGAGCGCCCCCCCGCCGCTGAGCGTTTCGCCCGGTACTCCGGGCGGTACGGGCGGACGCGGCCCGTCATTCCTCCGGACGGTCATTTTCATCGTCGTCCTGCCGCCGCTGACGCTGTATTTGCTGTGGCTCGCACTGAGGCTCCGCCGCAGGCGCTTTGAAAAGATGCTGCGCTCCCTCCCGTACGGTCAGAAGCAGGCCAGGCGGATTTACAGTCACACGCTCTGGCTGATCGGGCACGCGCATGTCAGGCCCGCGCCGCATGAGACGCTGGGCGAGTTCGCCGACCGCGTTGACACCGCCTGGCCCACAAAACTCTACGCCACGCGCCGCCTGGCGGAAGCCTACGGCAAATCCTGTTACGCGGACGGGCTTATGACGGCCGAAGAGAGCGGAACACTGCGGAGCTATGTGGAGATTCTGGAAAAACGCGAACCCATCCTGCTGGGCAGGCGGCGCTACTGGCTCTATAAAAAGGCTTTGAGCCTGCTGTAAAAAGGGGCGGGAAAGGGACGCATATGACGGATTTATCCCATCTGAACGAACGCCAGCGCGAGGCGGTGATGACGACGGAAGGGCCTCTGCTGGTGCTGGCGGGCGCTGGCAGCGGCAAGACGGCGGTGCTGACCGAGCGCTGCGCCCAGATCATCCGGAACGGCACGCCTCCCTGGGCCGTGCTCGCCATCACCTTTACCAACAAGGCCGCGAAGGAAATCAAAGAGCGGCTGGCGCGTATTCTGGAACGGGATGAAAAAAACCGCGGCGCTTTACCGGGGGCGGCCGGTCCGGACACGCGCGGCGGCGGGGCGCCGTGGGCCATGACGTTCCACGCCGCCTGCCTGCGCATCCTGCGGCGCGAGATCACGGTGCTGGGGTATAAGAGCGGGTTTACCATCTATGACACCGACGATCAGAAGCGGGTGATGAAGGACGTGCTCAAAGCCCTGCAATATGATGAAAAGCGCGTCAATCCGCAGGCCGTGCTGGCGATGATAAGCCGGGCCAAAGACAGCGGACAGGGGCCGGGGGAACTGGCGGAGGCCGCGCCCGGCGATTATTTCTGCCGCATCGCCTCCGAGTGCTACGCGCTCTACCAGAAACACCTCTTTGAGGCCAACGCGCTGGACTTTGACGACATCCTCGGGCTGACGGTGCGCGTGCTGCGCGAAAACGCGGACATACGGGCCTATTACCAGCGGCGGTTTTCCTACATACTGGTTGACGAGTATCAGGACACCAACCTCCTGCAATATCACCTTGTTTCCATGCTCGCCGCGGGGCACCGCAACCTCTGCGTCGTCGGGGACGACGACCAGAGCATCTACGGCTTCCGCGGCGCGACGATCGAAAACATCCTCTCGTTCGAGCGGCAGTATCCCGAGGCCAAGGTCATCCGCCTTGAGCGGAACTACCGCTCGACAGGCAATATCCTCGACGCCGCGAACCGCGTCATCGCCCACAACGCCGGACGCAAAGGCAAGACGCTCTGGACCGGCAGCGGGCCGGGCGAGCCGGTCAAACTGATCGCCGCGCTCAACGAGAACGACGAGGCGCGCTTCATCTCCGAAACGGTGCTGACCGGGATCGGGCAGGGCATGAATTTCCGTGATTTCTGCGTCCTGTACCGCGTGAACGCGCAGTCGGGGCGCATTGAGAGCCAGCTGCGGCTGTCCGGCGTCCCGTACAGGGTCGTGGGCGGGATGCGGTTTTTCGACCGCGCCGAGATCAGGGACATGATGGCGTATCTGCAGGTCATCCACAACCCCAGCGACGATCTGCGCCTGATGCGCATTCTCAACGTCCCGGCGCGGGGGGTCGGCGGCAAGGGGACGGCGGTCATCCGGGCGCTCGCGGCGCGCGACGGCGTGAGCTGTTTTGAGGTTCTGGAGCAGGCCGGGACCTACCCAGAGCTGGCGCGGCTCGCGCCCGTCCTCACCGCGTTCGCCGCGACGGTGCGGGCGTGGGGGATGGCGGCGGGCACGCTGCCGCTGCCAATGCTGTACGACGACGTGCTGGAACGCTCCGGCTATGCCCGTATGCTGCGGGAAAAGGGCGATGACGAATCCGGGAGCCGCCTTGAAAACGTCATGGAGCTCAAAACAAACCTCGCGCAATATGAGGAAGACGCGGCGGAACCGTCGCTGGGCGGCTTTCTGGACGACACGGCGCTCTTCACCGATTTGGACAGGTACGAGGAGGAGGACAACGCCGTCACGCTGATGACGATGCACGCGGCCAAGGGGCTGGAATTCCCCACGGTCTTCCTCGCCGGCATGGAGGAGGGCATCTTTCCGGGAATGCGCAGCCAGCACGATCCCGCCGCCATAGAGGAGGAGCGGCGGCTGTGCTATGTCGCGGTCACGAGGGCGAAGGAGCGTCTTTTCGTGCTGTGCGCCGGGGAACGGATGCTTTACGGGCAGACGGCGCATAACTTCCCGTCGCGGTTTATCGGGGAGATGGGGATCGGCGCGGAACCGCGGCCTTCCAATGCCGCGCACGAGGAGCGGCAGGCGCGGGCCCCTCATCCGCAAAAGGCAAGGCGCGCTCCCGCTTCCCCGCCGCCGGAGGTCCCGCTCACCCTCAAAAAAGGCGACACCGTGACCCACAAGCGCTTCGGCCGGGGCCTGGTGCTGACCGTCACGCAGATGGGCGGCGACGCGATGCTGGAGATCGCCTTTGACGAGGGCGGCACGCGCAAACTGATGCTCAACTTCGCCTCGGCGTTTATGACGGCGGAATAGACCGCCAATAGCATACCCGCAATCCCCCATGACAAATGTCATGGGGGATTTGTGCCTGGCGGCACTACCGCGCCGCCGCGCGGGCGGGTATACTGGACACATCAACACACAACGGGAGGGATTTGCATGGTCGCAAGTATGACCGACGTCGTAAAACGCTATAAAAACACCGTCGCGCTGGACCATTTTTCAATGAGCGTCAAAAAGGGCGAAGTCTTGGGCCTTTTGGGGCCCAACGGGGCGGGCAAGTCCACCGCCATCCGCGTACTGTGCCGCCTGACCGACGCGGACGCCGGGCAGATTTCCCTGTTCGGCGCGCCCGCCAAAGGCCAGGCGCTGGCGCAGAAAAGGCGGATCGGCCTGGTACCGCAAGACCTGGCGCTGTACGAATCCCTGTCGGCGCGGGAAAACCTCCATTATTTCGGGCGTCTGTACGACGTCCCGCCTCCGCGGCGCAGGGAGCGCGCGGAGGAACTGCTGGAGCTTCTGGGGCTTGCCGACGTGGCCAAAAAGGCGTGCAAGAAGTTTTCCGGCGGCATGAAGCGCCGCCTCAACATCGGCTGCGCCCTCATGCACGCCCCGGAACTGCTGATCCTGGACGAGCCCACCGTGGGCGTGGACCCGCAGTCGCGCAACCACATCCTTGAGTTTGTGGAACGCTCCGCGCGGGACGGGATGACGGTGCTCTACACCTCGCACTATATGGAAGAGGTGGAACGGATCGCCACGCGGGTGGTCATCATGGACGCGGGCCGCGTGATCGCGGGCGGCACGTCGGAGGAACTGACGCGCCAGATGCTCTTTGAGGACACGCTGACCGTGGAACTCAAAGCGCCGGCCCCCGCGCTGACCGACAGCCTCAAAGCGGTGCAGGGCGTGCGGCAGATCACGCCGGAGGGCCGCAATCTGACCGTCACCTCCGACGCCAACGCCTTCAACCTCTCCCGCATACTGGAACTGTGCATGCCGTTCGGCGTGACCGGCGTATACTCCCACAAACCCACGCTGGAGGACGTCTTTCTGTCGCTGACCGGCAAAAAACTGAGGGACGGTGAGGAGAGATGAGGGCGTTTGCCGCTACCTTCCGGGCCGGTTTCCTCTACCTGTGGCGGCAGCCGGTTTCGGTCCTCGTGATGACGCTGTTCCCCATCCTGCTCATCTTTGTGCTGGGCAACGCGCTGGGCGCCCTGATGGCAAACGACTATGACATCGAGCCGATCCCGGTGGCGTATCTGTCCGGGGAGGCCGGCACGCCGCTGTACACGTTTTTGACGGATGAAGAGGGCGCGTCCCGGTTTATCGCGCTGCGCCGCGTACCGGCGGAGGAGGCGGACGCCCTGCTGAGAGCGGGCGAGGTGGACGCGGTCATTTCCGAGGGTGAAGAGACGCGGATCCTTTACGGCGGCTCCGCCCGGAACGCCGCGCTGGTGCGCGGCATTGTCGAGGGGTACCGGCAGACCGGCGCGGCGGCGGCGAAAGCGTTCGAACGGCAGCCGCAGACCGCCGCGCGGCTTTTGCTGGCGGAGGTGTCGGTGCGGACGGACGCCGTGGGGTCGCATATCCCGGCCGCGATCGATTATTACGCGGTGACGATGATGGTGATGATCTCGCTGTTCAGCGGGCTGAGCGGGGTCGATCTGTTCCATAAAAACCTGATGAGCGAGCTTTCCATACGCGTCCACGCCGCGCCGGTCCCCCGCAGGACGGTCATCCTCGGCACGATGGCGGCTTCTTTAACGGTCAGCTTTACGCAACTCCTGATCACGTTTGCCGTCTCCGCCGGCGTGTACGGCGTGTACTGGGGCGGCCGGGTGCCGCTGATCCTGCTCACCTTCCTCCTGATGGTGGTGTTTTCGCAGATGCTCTGCCTGACGCTGTTCCTCGCCGTGGGGAGCCATGAAGCCGTCACGGGGATCACGCAGGGACTGTTCTGGCTGCTGACGTTTTTTTCAAAGGGTTATGTGCAGATGGATTTCGGCGCCGCCGAGAAGGTGTTTCAATACATCCCCAACGCGCTGGCGCAGACGGTCATTTTCGGGGCGGCGTACGGCGGGGACGAGGGTAAGATGATGTTCGCGCTGGGGTTCCTGCTGGCTTTGTCCACAGCGCTCTGCGGACTTTCATTTGTCCTGGGAAGGAGGAGGCTTGCATGAAAGTATACGGAAGCATACT
The DNA here is from genome assembly GCA_031254575.1 of Oscillospiraceae bacterium. Taxonomy (GTDB): domain Bacteria; phylum Bacillota; class Clostridia; order Oscillospirales; family UBA929; genus UBA929. The sequence goes on from JAIRUE010000004.1 coordinate 7,237, forward strand.
GGCGCGGCTTGCCCGCGGCAAACTGAACTGGCTGTTTGTCATCTTCTTCCCGGCGCTGATCGGGTTTGTGATGATACTGACCGGCGGCGTGAACGAGGCGATGGAGTCGGGCATCAAGGCGGGACTTGCGGATCTGGACGGCACGGTGCTGTCACAGGCCCTTGTAAAGCAGCTGGAAACGCGGTATACTTGCAGTATGGTCCCCGAAGGCGAAACGTCCGTGCTGACCGAGAGGACGGTGGACTACCTGCTGACGATCCCGGCGGGGTATCAGGCGTCGCTGATGGCCGGGCAGGTCCCGGAACTGCGGGGCGCTTCGCTGAAACTGTCCGACGCGCAGTTTATGGCCGGCTCCACGGCCGAGACGGTCACCCGCGCCCTGCTGCTGCTGGCGGCCGGGGCTGAGGAAGCGGAACTGCCGGCGCTTATTGAGGAATGGGTTTCGGCTTCCCGGGTCACGGTGTCCGCCGTCGCGGTCGCGGTGGAATGGGACGACCTCGCCAACTGGCTGGGTTTCTACGGCTGGATCGGGATGCTGACGGCGTTTTTCCTGGTCAAAACCGTGATGCTCGACCGTTTCAAAGGACTGCCGGAGCGGGTGGGCGTCCTGCCCGTCTCCCGGCGCAGGTATCTGCTGCAATGCATCCTGGCGGTCTTTTCGGTCAGCGAGCTCTCCGTCGCCGTCCTTCTGGCCGGCACATGGGCCGCCTGGGGGGCCGCGCCGCCGAACCTGCCGTATCTGGCGCTGCTGCTGTCGTGTTACAACCTCTTCTCGGTCGGGCTGCTGGTGGGGCTGTACTCGGTCATCAAAAGCGAGGGAAACGTCTCGATTATCTCCATCATGCTTTCCACTATCCTCTCCATGATGGGCGGCTCCTACTGGCCGGTGGAATTCATGCCCGGATTCATGCGGCGGGCCGCGCTGTTCTCGCCCGCCTACTGGCTGGTCACGGGGCTTCGGAATATAGAGACCGTCACCGCCGGCACTTACTGGCTGCCGCTGCTGTTTCTGCTGATGTTTTCGGCGGTGGTCTTCCTGCTGGGAAGCTGGAAGAGGATACAGAAAGCGGAAGAATAGAGCGCTTGCGCAGCCCGGCAGGAAGAGGAATACCCCGCAGGCATAGCGAGCCTGCGAGCGTAGCCGGAGGGGTTTCCGCGCCCGGCCGCCGGGCGCGGCGCAAGGTGACAGCGATTAAAAAGTTTTCTTGACACGCAGGAAAGGTTTGGTAATGTCTTTGCACAAGCACGCCATCGCCGCGCGGGCGGCCGGCGGGATGATGCTGGTCGTGTGCTGGGGGCTGCTTGACGGCCCCCTTTTGTGCATTCCCCTGCTGGCGTGGCTGACGGCAACGTCCATCGTCCGTTACCGTTTCGGCCCGTACGGCTGGCTGGCGCCGGCCGAGGCGCTCCTCTGCGCGGCGGCGGGATTTTGGTGGCCGTACGCTCTGCTGGGGCTGTGGTTTCCGATACTGAGCCTGTTGGAAAACGAATGGACGCGGCGGGAGGCCTCGCTGCGGGAGGAATCGGACGAAAACCGCGCGTACCGGCTGCAGCTGGAGCAAAGCCGCTCCGCGCTGCTGACCGAATCGGCGCAGGCCGCCGCCCTTGCGGAAAACGCGGAGCGCGCGCGGATCGCGCAAGATCTGCACGACCATGCGGGACACGAGATCACGGGGGCGCTGCTGGCGCTGCAAACGGCGGAAAGGCTGTTATCCGCGGGGCGGGCGGACGAGGCAAAGGCGTTGCTGCCGCAAATCATCGAGCGTATGGACAATGCCGCGTCGCAAATGCGGGACACCGTGCATAACCTGAAGCCGGACTACGCGCCGGACGCGGACATGCTGCGGGGACTGTGCGCGCGGTTCGCGTTCTGCCCGGCGGACTTTACGGCGTACGGCGACATGTCGGCGGTCACGGGGACGCAGTGGCAGCTGCTTCTGGCGGTGCTGAAAGAGGCTCTGACCAACGTCTCCCGCCACTCCGGGGCCGACCGGGTGAGCGTACGGCTGGACTGCGGGCCGCGCCATGTCCGGCTGGCGGTCATCGATAACGGAACGCCGCCGGGCAAGACCGCCGCGCCGGGACTGGGGCTTTCGGGGATGCGCGACCGCGCGCGGGCCGCGGGCGGGACCTTTACCGCCTTTTATGACAAGGGATTCCGGATTTTTTGCGTATTACCGCTGGGAGGGACCGATGAAACTGCTGATCGTTGACGACGACGGGCTCATCCGCGACAGCCTCAAGCTCTATCTGGAGACGGAACCGGACTGGCAGGCCGAGACCGCCCCGGACGGGCAGGCGGCGTGGGAAGCCGTAGAGGCGGAACAGCCCGATATAATACTGATGGACATACGGATGCCGGTCTGCGACGGCGTGGAGGCCACCCGCCG
>JAIRUE010000042.1 GCA_031254575.1 Oscillospiraceae bacterium
CCAAGCCCTGGCCGGAGCCGTTGGTGCCTTCTTTGCCGATAATGTTGCCGCCCGCGATAATCTTCGCGCCCTCCACGGTGCCGTTGACGCTGATATTTCCGGTCGCCTGCACAATAAACCCGGTCAGGACGCTGCCGTCGACCAGAACATGGCCCAGGAAGTTGATGTTGCCGGTGGCGTTGCTTACGTTTCCTCTCACGGTGAACGTGTTGAGTACCTGTATCTTGCGGCCCACAAGATCCGCGTGGCCGTCGCAGGCGGCCATCAGCCTGAGTTTGTCGTCGGAAATGACGGTGTTTTTGCCGGCGGGCAGCGGCGCGTCTTTGCCGGGGCGCGGCGGGAGCGCCGCGCCGTAGACGTTTACGCCGGGTGTGCCGGGCGTGGGAGGAGTTTTCTCGCACAGCACGTCGCCTTTGACGACGGTGTGGATGATGCCGAGGTCCTTGTAATCGACGGAACCGTCGGGCAGTTCCTTAGGGCGGATGTCGCTCTCGGTGTGGATGAGGGTTTTGACCACGGCGTTCTCGCCGTTGACCGCCGGCGTCCCCGCCGCGATCGGAAAAGCGATGTTGTAGACGGGGGACACGGCAAGCTGCCGCAAGCGCGCCTCGTCAATGCCGGCCGTAATTTTTTTCTCGGACAAAGCGCCGCGTATGCGGTTTTCGTCGGGGGGATTGCCGCCGGGTTCCGGCGGCGAAATAAAGAGTTCGGCTCTCATGCCGTCAGGGCTGACGGTCACTGTGAGCTGGGCGTCCATGGGGACGATAGACAGCTCCTTTAGAATTTCATCCACGGTATAGCCCCCTTGTTACGGTCGGATTCGCCTGTTGCGGTCATTGGTACAGTACCAGCACGAGGGCCGTGACGGCCGATATGCCGCCCGCGATCCAAAGGTTCAGGGCGCTGCCGCTTGTCGCCTTTATTTTTTTGACAAAGCAGATGGCAAGGCCGCCCGCGCAGACGGCACAGTTGCCAAGCATATAGCACATCGCGGCAAAAAGGAGGCTTTTATCCCAAAAGGAAATGGGAGATCTGTCCAACAGGCTGTTGAAAAACGTACCGCTTTGCGGGGACGCCCGGAGAATGGTCAGTGCGGCAAATACAGCCACGACCCAAGCCAGCAGAATAAAAACACCCGGCAGAAGCTCCGGCTTTTGCGTCTTGCGCAACGGTACCGGAGCGTCGGGATCGTTGACCATATCCTTGGAGATAGACAGGGAGGGCAATGTGGAGAGAAATTTATCAATTTCGTCCATTTCGTCGGTTTCATTCGTTCCCGGTTCATCTGGCATCGTTTTCACCCCGGTTTTCATTGTAGCAAATACCGGACCGCTTGTAAAGCGTCAAATGAAGAATTTGCGGATGCTTGCGTTTTTTTTCGGAAACATATATACTGTAAGCGGTCATGCAGAAGGAGGCGGTTATGGGAAAGGGAAAACGCGCCGAGACGGGCGGCCTGCCGTTCAAAAAGCTATGGCGCGCCAGTCAGCCCGCCTGGAGATTCATTCTGAAACATAAGGCCATTTTCATCCCCGCCGCGGCGGGGGCGCTTGCGCTGATACTGCTCCTGACGCTGCTGTTCGGTCCCGGCGGGCGCGGGCAGCCTCCCCAGGAACCGGCGGAACCCAGTCCGTCTCCGTCATCGTCACCCAGCCCGCCGCCGTCCCCGCCGCCCCCGCCGTCCCCGCCGCCGTCCCCGGAACCCTCGCCGCTGTTCGCGCCAAACCCGCTGAGCGGCCTGCCGCTGGAAAACGAGGAAGTTCTCGTCAACCGCCCCGTCGCCGTGATGCACAACAACTCCTGGGACATCAAAAAGGACGGCACGATAGGCCGGCAGCACGCGCTGCCTATGTACGGCATCAGCCGGGCCGACGTCATCTATGAGGTGATGGCCGAGGGCAATATCACACGGATGCTGGCGCTGTACCAGGATATTTCCGCTATACCGAAAATCGGCGCGGTGCGCTCCACCCGTACATATTATCTGGAACTGGCGCTGGCTTACGACGCCATTCTGATCCATGCCGGCGGCAGCCCGCAGGCGTATGCGAATATCAAAGACTGGAGCGCCGACACCTTTGACGGCACCCGCGCCTATTCGTCTTATTTCTGGCGTGATACCGGCGACCGCCCCAATGTCGTCAGCGAGCACACGCTGTTCACTTCAGGGGAGACGCTGCTGGAGTTGATCAATAAGATCAGCCGCCTGACCGTGCCGGAAGGGTTTGAAAACGGCCTGCGCTTCAACGGGGAGGCGTCTTTATCCGGCGGCGCGGCGAACATTGTCAAGGCGCCGTTTTCCAGCGCCAAGCCGACGTGGTTTTTTTATAATCAGGAGGATTCCCTTTACTATGTGGAGGAATACGGCTCGGAGTTTATCGACGGCGAAACCGGCGAACAGATCGCCGTCACCAACCTGCTCATCCTGCAAACAACCGTCGGCCTGATTCCCGGCGATAAAGAGGGCCGCCTGAACGTAGACCTGACCTCCGGGGGCAAGGGGTTCTACGCCGCGGGAGGCAGTTATATCCCCATTCTGTGGTCCCGCGAGAGCTATAACGCGCCGTTCTCCTACGCATATGAGGACGGTTCCCCGCTGGAGATGTGCCCGGGCAGGACATATGTCTGCGTCACCGGCAAAGAGAATACGCCGGTGTTTGAATAACGGTATAAGGAGGAATCCCCATGCTGCGCATTGACACATCCGCCGTTCCCCCGCAAAAACTCGAGGCCCTGCTGCCCCAAACTCTGGAGGCGCACCGGAAGCTGCAGGCCAGGTCCGGCGCGGGCGCGGAGTATACCGGCTGGGTGACGCTGCCCGGCGACTATGACAGGGACGAATACCAAAGGCTGCTTGAGGCCGCGGAGCGCGTCGCCGCGCGGAGCGGGGTCCTTGTGGTCGTCGGTATCGGCGGCAGCTACCTCGGCTCCCGCGCCGTCATTGATTTTCTGCTGTCGCCCTTTTACAACGGCACGGCGGGCAAAAAAACGCCCGACATCCTGTTCGCGGGCTGCAACCTGTCCGGCGCCGCGCTCCAAAAACTGACCGAACGGATCGGGGAGCGCGACTTTACCGTCAACGTCATTTCCAAATCGGGCGGCACGACCGAACCCGCCGTGGCGTTCCGTTATTTCCGCGCGCTCGCCGAGAAGCGGTACGGCAAAGAAGGCGCTAAAAAGCGCATTATCGCCACCACCGACAAAGCGCGGGGCGTTTTGAAATCGTTGAGCGGCGAGATGGGGTATGAGACGTTTGTCATCCCGGACGGCGTGGGAGGGCGCTACTCGGTACTGACGCCGGTCGGCCTGCTGCCCATCGCCGCCGCCGGGATTGATACCGGCACGCTGCTGGCCGGGGCGCGTACGATGATGGACGCCTGCAAAACGGCCGCTGGCCTTGAAAATCCGGCGCTGGCCTATGCCGCCGCGCGGAACGCCCTGTACGAGGGGGGCAAAAAGACCGAAGTGCTGGCGAGTTTTGACCCCGACTTCGTATACATGGGCGAGTGGTGGAAGCAGCTCTACGGCGAGAGCGAGGGCAAGGAGGGAAAGGGGCTGTTCCCGGCGGCGGTCAGCTATACCGCGGACCTGCACTCGATGGGCCAATACATGCAGCAGGGCGAGCGGACGCTGTTTGAGACCTTTGTGCGCTCCGATACGCCGCGGGGGGGCATCACGGTCGGTACCGAGCCCGGCAACGCCGACGGGCTGAATTTTCTCGCCGGAAAAACGATAGACGCCATCAACGACGCGGCGTACGAGGGCACGAAAAAAGCCCATACAGACGGCGGCGTGCCCTGCCTGACGGTCGATACGGGTCCCAAAGGCGCGGAGGCGCTGGGAGAGCTGATCTATTTCTTTGAATACGCCTGCGGCGTATCGGGCTACATGCTGGGCGTCAACCCCTTCGATCAGCCGGGGGTCGAGGCGTATAAGAAAAACATGTTTACGCTGCTGGGGAAGCCGGGCTAGGGCAGCCGGCAACCTCTCGCCATACCGGGATTTCCGCCGTCCGCGCTTCTGCGGGCGGCGGAGGGTTTTCCGCACGGCGTTCGTTTCCGTTAACAATTTCTTAATTTGAAAATCTGGGATGGATATGCTATACTGGGCATATCCACTCTATTATTTTAAGGGAGGCTGAACACAATGGTTACTGTGATCGCCGGGCTCAAGGGCCTCGGCAAGACCAAGCAGCTCATCGACTTGTGCAACACAGCGTCCGGGAATTCGTCCGGCGCCGTCGTCTGCATTGAGCGGGGGCAAAAACTGAAATATGACATCAACCACGGCGCGCGGCTGATTGACAGTATCCCGTACGATATTAAGAGCTATCAGGTCCTGCGCGGCTTCATCACCGGCCTTTACGCGGGCAATTACGACATCTCCGACATCTTCATCGACAGCCTGTTCAAAGTGTCGGGCAACGCCGACACGCAGGAGTGCGAAAAGTTTTTGCAGTGGTGCGACAGTTTCGGCGGGGAGAACGGCGTCAGCTTTACCATCACCATCAGCATCGGCGACGGAGAGATCACCGGGGGTATCAGGAAATACATGAAATAAAGGGACCGCGGGCCGGCCGGGCCGGCCCGCGCGACAGAGAAAGTGGGTTTGCGGGTTGGTTTGGGGCACGCCGCGAAAACGCGGAACATATAAACTGTTGGCGCTAACTCTGGCTCTGGCCGCGGCGGCGGGGCTTCTGCCCGCCGCCGCGCCCGCGGCGCGGGCGGAGACGCCGGAATTCCGCGCCGTCTGGGTGGCGACGGTCATCAATTTGGATTACCCGTCCCAAAAGGGGTTGAGTCTGGCGGCGCTCAAGCGCGAGGCCGACTCCATCCTGAACGGCGCGCAGGATATGGGCTTTACCGCCGTCATCCTGCAGGTGCGCCCAACCGGCGACGCGCTGTATCAGTCGTCGCTGTTTCCCTGGAGCGAGGTGCTCACCGGCGAGCAGGGCAAAGCACCCCCCGGCGGCTTTGACCCACTCGCCTATTTTATTGAGGGCGCGCACAGCCGCGGCATGGAGCTGCACGCCTGGATCAACCCGTTCCGGGTGGCGCGCAACGCCCAAAACACCGACAGCCTGTCCGCCGATAACCCGGCGAGGAAAAACCCGTCGTGGACGGTGCCTCACAGCGACGGGCATCTGTATTACGACCCCGGGATTCCGGAAGTGCGGGAACTGGTGCTGGGGGGGATCCGCGAGCTTGCGGAGAACTATCCCATCGACGGCGTTCACTTCGACGACTATTTCTATCCGGGCAGGGCGTTCGGCGACGACGGCACGTATCAAACATACGGCGCGGGCTATGCCGATAAGGGCGACTGGCGGCGGGACAATATCAACAAACTGATAGGTGAGGCGCAGGCCATCGTCCACGCCGCGCGCGAAGGCTGCCGCTTCGGCGTCGCGCCGCAGGCCATCTGGGCCAACAAGGCCAACAATTCTTTGGGCAGCGACACCCGGGGGTATGAGACGTATTACGAGCAGTTTGCCGACACCCGCAAGTGGGTGCTGGAGGGCTGTGTCGATTATATCGCGCCGCAGATCTATTGGGAAATCGGGCGCGAGAACTCCGACTACGCCAAGGTGCTGGCATGGTGGGCCGATCTGGTGGGCGGCACGCCGGTGGACCTGTATGTGGGGCACGCGACCTATCTGATGAACGGCAACTCCTCCCGTCCCGCGTGGGCGGGCACGGAGGAACTCGGGCGGCAGCTTGAGGAAAACCGGAAATATCCCGCCGTGAAGGGCAGCGTCCATTTCCGTTACCGGCTTATAGCGGAGGACAAGGCCATTGCCGCCGCCGTCAGGGCGCTGTATACCGATTCGTCAACGCCCGTTTCTTTCCCCGCCGGCATCGTTATGCCCCCTCCCCCGCAGGGAGCGCTCGTCGTGGGGAGGCCTAACCGCGATGTCACGTTCAGCGGGAGCAACTATTACTTTGTCGGGGCGTCCGACCCCAACCAGAAACTCACCGTCAACGGCACAGAAATCACGGGCCGCACGCCGAAAGGGTATTTCTCCTATTACGCGCCGCTGAAGAAGGGCGCGAACGCGTTCACGTTCGCCCAGGGCAGCACCAAAGTCACCCGCACCGTCACCGTCCCCTCCGGTTCCGGCGCGGCGGAAGGGCCGAAAAAGATGGCGGGGGCCATGATCGAGCCGGGCGTTTTTCCCGACGCGTATGACGAGATACACACGCCCGGCTCGACGGTGACGCTCTCCTGCACCGCGCCGATCGGCGCGTCCGTCACGGTGCGCGTCGGCGGGCAGACGCTTGCGATGAAACCCGGCGCCACCCAAAAACCGTCCGGCGGCGGGTATTACGCCACAACCTACAAAGCGACGTATACCTATCCCGCGGCAGCCGTGTCCGGGAACGCGCCGCTGCTCACCGTCGGCGCGCCGGTATACACCATGACGGTGGACGGGACCACCGTGTCGCGCACCGCGACCGGCTCGCTCAAACTCTCCACCCGCGCGTCGCGCCTGACGGCGGTCGTGACGGCCGGCGTCGCGTTCGCTTTTCCCGGCCCGACCACGACCGGCGGGCCTGTCGGCGAACTTTCGCAGGGGCAGACCGACGCGGTCGCCGCGCAGCAGAACGGCACATGGGTTGGGCTGGAATGCGGCCTGTGGGTCCTGCGGAGCGACGTGCGGCTGGCCGTACGGGACACCCGGCTGCAGGGGCATGTGACCGGGGCCTCCTATCAGTCCGGAGACAAGTGGGACACCCTGACCGTTCAGACCGACATCCACACCGCGGCGCTGGCGTCCTGGAGCGGCAAATCGCTTACCTTCACCGTATACGCCGCCGACGCCGCGCCGTCCGTGACGCCGCCCGCCGATGCCCTGGCCGGAAAGATAGACGCCTCGTTTTCCGGCGGGAAGGCGGTATACACCCTCACGCCGGCGGCGGGCATGGCCGTTGACGGCTATTACGCCGAGCCGGTGAAAGACGGTCTGCGCCTGCACATTAAACGAAGGCCGGTCGCCAAAGCGGGGAGTAAGCCGCTGGACGGGTTCACCATCGTGGTCGACGCGGGGCACGGGGGGGATGACGCGGGAGCTCACGGCCCGCTGGGCGGCGACTACGCCGAGAAGTACATCAATCTCTATGCCGCGCTCAAGCTCCGCGGCGTATTGACCGAGCTGGGCGCGTCGGTGTCGGTCACCCGCTCCTCCGACGCCACGACGTCGCTGCAGAGCCGTTTGGACATGTCCCGCGCGCGGCGGCCCGACCTCTTTGTGTCGCTGCACTGCAACTCGATGGGCGAGGACGTCAATTCCGACAGCATACGGGGCCTGGCGGTCTTCTACCGGGAACCGGGCTCGCTCACGTTTTCCGAGGGCATATACGACTACGTACGCGCGGCGCTGGGGCTTGGGGGCAAAGGCGTCCACCAGTCCAACCTCTATGTCTGCCGGGGAACATGGGCGCCGACGGCGCTGATCGAAATGGGATTTCTCAACAACCCGTTCGACTACGAATGGCTGACCGACGACGGGGAGCAGAACAGGCTGATCCGCTCGATCGCGGACGGGATCGTGGATTATTTCAGATGAACCGGCGCGCAAGGCGCTTTGGCCCGGCGAATAAAAAGATTGACAAACGGGACGGCGCCCGTATATAATGGCGTGGCAGTCGCGCCGTCTCGAAAGGATTGATTCAAAAATGGTTCGTACCTATCAGCCCAAAAAACGCCAGCGCAGCAAGGAACACGGTTTCCGCAAGCGCATGTCCTCGCGCGCGGGGCGCAAGGTTTTAGCCCGCCGCCGTCAAAAAGGGCGCAAGGTGCTGTCCGCCTGATGCGGCACACCGTATCCCTTAAGCAAAACCATGAGTTTCGCAGTCTGTACGCCCGCGGGAAGAACGCTGCGGGCGTATATTTGGCCATTTACGCGAGAAAAAACCGGCTGAGCGTCACCCGCCTCGGCATCACGGTCAGCGCCAAGCTGGGCAACGCCGTCACGCGCAACCGCGTAAAACGGCGTATCAGGGAGGCGTACCGGCTGCGGGAGGAACGCTTCGCAACGGGGTTCGACGTTGTGCTGGTGGCCCGGGGAAGGGCTGTGGGCGCGGATTTTGCCGCGCTGGGGGATGAACTGGTCCGGCTGGGGCGAAAGCTGGGTGTGTCCGTATGAAGCGGCTGATGCTGCGCGCGATCCGCTGGTACAGGCGAAAAATATCGCCGGGTACGCCGCCGTCCTGCCGGTTTACCCCGACCTGCAGTGAGTACGCGCTGGAAGCCATCGAAAAACACGGCGCGGCAAAAGGGTTTACCCTCGCCCTCCGGCGCGTCCTGCGCTGCCATCCGTTCCATAAAGGCGGATATGACCCCGTGCCGTGAGAGCGTCCATGAACCGCGCAGGGGGCGTGGCATTCAATATACCTAGGAAAGCAGTGTGAAACTTGGGACAGATTTGGGATTTCCTGATCGTACAGCCTATCGCCTTCCTGCTCCGCAGTTTATACTATCTGACCAACAACTACGGCGCCGCCATCCTGCTGTTCGCGGTGGCGGCCAAAATGGTTCTGTTTTTCTTCTCCTTTAAGGGCAAACGCGGTATGCTGCAGCAACAGCGGCTGCAGCCCAAGATTCAGGAATTGCAAAAAAAATACGGCAAGGACAAGCAGCGGATGCAGCAGGAGCAGGCCAAGCTCTATCAGGATGAGGGCGTGAGCATGTTCGGCGGCTGCCTGTGGATGTTCATCCCCTTTCCCCTCATCATCGCGCTGTACGGCGCGGTGCGCCAGCCGCTGACCTATATCCTGCAATGGACGTCGGCGCAGATCGACACGGCGGCCGAAGTCCTGCGGACCCACCTGACCGAAGCCGAAGTGAAGATGCTGGATAATCCCGGTATGCGGGAGCTGTTTATGGCGCAGAGGCCCGAAATCGGCACTGACATCAATTTTAATTTTTTAGGTATCAACCTGGCCGCCGTGCCGAGTTTTGTGGGGTTGATCGTCCTGATCCCGCTGCTGTCGGCGTTTACCTCCTTCCTTTCGGCCTGGCTGACGCAGAAATTCTCCGGGCGCCCCTCGCCGGGCGGAAGCTCCACCGTGCTGACGTTCCTGCTCGGCCCCGGCATCAGCCTGTGGATCGGTTTTTCCTGGCCCGCCGCGCTGGGCGTTTATTGGATCGCGCAGAATCTGCTGGGCATCCCGCAGGAGTATTTTCTCACAAGGTATTTCAATAAAAAGCTCGACGGGGAAGAGGCCCGGAAAGCCGAACTGGAGGAGCGCCGCAAGGAAGCCGAAGCCAAACAGAGGGAAGAGGACCGCGCCCGCCGCGCCGAGCGGATAGCGGAGCAGAATAAGAAACACAAGCCCAAACGGTATAAACTCAAACCCGTCCCCAAAGAGGACACGGAGGATGAATAGATATGGCCATTGAAACCACGGGAAAGACCATCGACGCCGCCATCGCCGAGGCGCTGCGGCAGTTGGGGACCGACCGCGACTCGGTGTCGGTCGAGGTGCTGGAAAACCCAAAATCGGGCTTTCTGGGCATCGGCGGTACTCCCGCCCGCGTCCGCGTAAAGCGGCTGGGCGAACCGGAAGACGCCGTACCGCCGCCAAAGCCCGTAAAGAAAGAAGCGCCCAAGCCCGCGCAGATCCCTCCCGCGCAGACGGCCTCCGCACAACCTCCCGCCGCCGCGCCGCCGCCGGCACCGCCAAAGCCGTCCTCCGCCGCCCCAAGCGGCGCGGCGGTCATACTCAAGGGTATCCTGGACCGGATGGGCATCCCGGGTACGTCCATCACCGAAAAAGACGGCGACCGCGCCCTTCTGCTGGAAATCTCCGGCCAGAATATGGGCCGTCTGATCGGGCGGCACGGCGAGACGCTTGACGCGGTGCAGCGCATTGTCTCCTCGGCGGTCAACCGCGGCTCCCCAGAACGCCGACGGATTGTCGTCGACGCCGAGCGGTACCGCGCCAAACGCGAGGAAGCGCTGGTCGCGCTGGCCCACAGCACCGCCGAAAAAGCGGTCAAATACAACCGCGACATGCTGCTGGAACCGATGAACGCCTACTCGCGGCATGTGATCCATACCGCCTTGCAGGATAACCAGTACGTCACCACCCACTCGGTCGGCAACGAACCGCAGAGGCGGGTCATCATCAGCCTGTCGGGGGCGAAGAAAACGGCGCCGTCCCGATGGTAAGGGAAAAAGCGACGGCCCGCCGGGATTCCGGCGGGCCGTTTACTGTTCTGGCTTTTGCTCAATTTCTCCGTGTTCCTTTTCAAAAAACAGTATATATGATATATTCAAGATAATATGACCTCTTGCAGATGTCATAACACGATACGGAGACGGCAGGAAAAAGTGAGCAGAGAAATTAAAAATGCAAAATATACTTGACAAATAGAAAACTATATGATACTCTATGTCCGCAAGGAGGTGGGGGCATGGCGAAAAACCTGCGTCTCAAGGCGGCCCGGGCCGCCAAGGACATGTCGCAGAAGGACCTTGCCGGCATGGTCGGCGTCACGCGGCAGACGGTCAACGCCATCGAGATGGGCGACTACAACCCCACCATACGGCTTTGCCTTGCCATCTGCCGTGTGCTGGAAAAGACGCTGGATGAGATTTTTGGGGAGGGGTGAGGTTATGAATTCGCCGATCGAGGGGTATGACGAGCGGCAGCTGTCGCTGCGGCACAAGTTCGGCTATCAGGCGTTTTTCCTGCTGTTGGGCATGACCGCGCTGAACGCCTATATCTGCAACGTATTCTATGTATGGGGCGACCAGGCGGTCATGAGCCTGTCGCTTATCCTGATTTCCACCTATTACTTCGGTATCCGCACCATCTCTTCCGGCGCGTATACCGGGGATAAGAAGTCTGAGAAACGGGCGGCCGTTAGCCTCCCGTTTGTCTGCGGATTCCACGTTGTTTTCCTTCTTTGGATGCTCCCTCTCGTTAACCGCGGCCATATCGCGTTTATTGAGGACGGCAAAGCCGCGCTGCCGTTCATCAGCCTTCTGAGCAGTTTTATCATCATACCTTTCACCATCGTCTATTACGTCAAGCGCAGCCGCGACAAAAAAGAAGAGCGCTCATAACGCGCGGTTTGCGACAAGAAAGAACAAGGAGGAAACCTATGCTCACGCTCGACAAACTGACCAAGCATTTCAAAGACGTCAAGGCGGTGCGGGAGGTCAGCTTCACCGTCACCGGCGGGGAGATTTTCGGCCTGCTGGGCGCCAACGGCGCGGGAAAGACCACCACCCTGCGGATGCTCGCCACCATGCTCACACCCACAAGCGGCACCGCCTCTATCGAGGGGATCGACCTGCTCAAACAGCCGGACAGGGTGCGCGGCTGCGTGGGGCTGCTGTTCGGCGGCGACGCGGGGCTCTACGACCGCCTGACGGCGCGGGAGAATATCGTCTATTTCGCCCGGCTCTGCGGCAGGGACGAGGCGGAGGCGCGCGGGCGCGCGGACGCGCTGGCGGAGGCGTTTGCCTTCACCGAGTACATAGACTTCCCGGCTAAAAAACTCAGCAAAGGCACGCGGCAGAAGGTGGCGCTGGCCCGCAGCATCGTCCACGACCCGACGGTCATGCTGTTCGACGAACCGATGGTGGGCCTGGACGTCACCAGCCGCAAGGACGTGGAGGACTTTATGCTGGAACTCAAAGCCAAGGGCAAGACCATCGTTCTCAGCGACCACAATCTCAACATCACCGAGCGCCTGTGCGACCGTATCGGCATCCTGCACAAGGGTGAGCTGATCGCGGCCGGGACGCTGGACGAACTGTGCCGGTCAAACCGGTGCGCAAACCTCGAAGAGGTATTTTTCAAACTCGCGGGGAGGGACGCCGAATGAAAAGCTATACGGGGATCATATTCCGCAAAGAGCTGCTGGACATCTTCCGCGACCGGCGCTCCATCATTATGACTTTCCTGCTGCCGCTGGTGCTGTATCCGCTGATGTTCTGGTTTATGGGATCACAGGTGGCGGATGAGATCGAAGGCCCCTCCGAGGTGACAGTGGCCTTATCGGAAGGGGCGGAAAGTTTTCGCGAGCTGCTGCGCGCCCCGGTCTTTTCGGACGCCAATATCCGGGTGGCCGAGCCGGAGGACAGGATGGCGGCCCTTCGGGACGGCACTGTGGAGTTGGTTATTGAGCAAAAAACCCTTAACGGTTTGACGCATTACGATTTGATTTACGACTCGAACAAAACCTCGTCGTCTATGGCGATGAACCACGTCACCGGGTATATAAACGAATACGTATGGTCTGTCCAGGCGGACAAGCTGGCGGAGATAGGCATTACTTTGGATACGCTGGCCCCGCTGTCTTACGGGGTCCTCTCGCGCAGTTTCGTGGAAGGGACGGAGGAAAGCGGGGCGGGGATATTCCTGTCGATGATGCTGCCGATGCTGATGGTCATCCTGCTTTCGGTCGGTGGGATGGCGACGGCGGTGGATCTGTTCGCCGGGGAAAAAGAGCGCCGCACCTTTGAACCGCTGCTCTGCACCGGCGCGCGGCGCGCCGACATCCTCGCGGGCAAGCTGGGGGCCGTCACCACTATGTCCCTGCTTAGCGCGCTGGCCAGCGCGCTGGGGCTTGCCGCCGGCTACATATTCAACCCCAAAGCGATGACGCTGGGACTGGACGACGCGCAGGGACTTGCGATCCCGCCGTCAACGGCGCTGTTTGTCCTGCTGATCATCGCGGTGACGGCGGTCTTCTTCTCCGGGCTGCATATCCTGCTCTCCACCTACGCCCGTACCGTCAAGGAGGCTTCGACCTACGGCTCGTTCGTCATGCTGGCCTCCTATGTCCCCGTCTTCGCGTCCATGACAAAACTGGGCGGCGACTTTGAGTTCTGGACCGCCTTTATCCCGATCATGAATGTCACGGGCTGTCTGAAGATGGCGCTGGCGGGCATCAGCAATCCGGCCTATATGGCCCTCACGTTCGGACTGACCGCCGTGTTCGTCGCCGTCGTCCTGCTTTTGGGGCGTTACATGTTCAAAAAAGAAAACATCATGCTCCGGGCGTGAGACGTCAGTGACATTGGGAGCAGAAGGGGAAATACGGATTCGATCCCCCGCCTGTTTTTATTCCTCAACCGAAAACATATAGCCGAAACGGCATATTTTTTCTTTCCGGACCGCGTGCCATTCTTTCGGCCGTCCGTCCGTATAAACCGCCGCGTGCCAATACGCGTGGGGATACGGAATTTTTACGCCCTCCCCCAATATCTGGTCGCGGGTAAAATAATACGCCAGCCCAATATCCCCGTCGTATTTGTTTGTGCCGTACACCGCATAATCAGGCATTAACGCGTCCAATGCGGGCATAAACTCTCCGCAGCGAGCCCAAAGCGCGTCCCAATCCTCACCGGTCCGCCACGCGTCAATCCCGATAAAACGCAATCTGCCCAATGTACGGTATTCAAAATTTTCGCAGATTAACTTAACCCCTTCTTCGTTTTCCATAGTAACCCGTGACATATTAAATCCCCCTTATATAAAGACGTTAACGGTCAGCGGGCTGAAACATTTGAGTTTATCGCCGTGCTTTTTCCACGGAGACGGGCGTTGCTAAAAATCCTCCGTCCCTTCCGTATTTTCCATAGCCTCCGTATTCTCCGGTTCCGCCGCGCCTTCCGGTTCCGCCGGTTCCGGCGGCGTAAACCGTCCGTACAGCACGGCGGCGGCGGCGGCGGACAGGTGCAGGGCGATGAAAACGAGGCGGAGCAGCGCGGAAAAGGATATGGTGTGCAGGGGGTCTCCGATCAGTCCCCCAAGCAACGCTCCCCCCGCCGAAAGGGCGGCGAAATACACGCCCGGCAGCGCGTACAGCAGCGCGCGCCCCGGTTTAACCCGGCCGAAGAAAAAGCCGGCGGCGGTATACAGCGCGAGCGCGCAGAAGACTGTCGCCAGCATCCCGTACACATAGGTGTTGCGTACGGGATTGCCCGCGTGCCCCCAAAAATCGACGATCAGTGTGAGACAGGCCCAGAACACCGGCGCGGTCGCCCAAAAGCCTGTCACCGAAGTGAACGGCAACCGGTTGACGGACAGGGCGATCATCAGCAGCGCGGCCCCCGCGAACAGTCCGAGAATGCCGAGGCAGACGACGGTGAGCCGCATTGGCTTGTCCGAAAAGCCCGTGTACAGATCATACGCCGACGCCGCGAACAACGCCGCCAGCGCCGCGAACTCCACGGCGAGCCAGCACTTTCCCAGCGGTTTGACCGGGCGTTTTTTGCCGCCGGCGGTAAACGCGTAAACGGCGGCCCCGGCCACGAACAGAACGGACAGCGCTATCAGCGCGGTAGTGAGCGGATCGCCCGGCTCAATGAGCGATGTCTGCGGATCAAACGAGTTTACAAGCTGAAACCCGCGCAGGACGGCGGCGGCCGTACCGCACAGCAGGGTTAGCAAAAGCATTAACAAAGGGAAAGCCTTCTTCCGTGTCAAGTTTACAATCAGCCTATCTCTCGTCAAGCGGGGTATACGCCTTGGGGGGATCGAGGAAGCGGTAGGCGGGGCGCACGATACGGCCCCCGTATATCGCTTCCTCTATGCGGTGGGCGCACCAGCCCGCGATACGGGCGACGGCAAAGATGGGCGTGTACATCTCAGCGGGGATGCCGAGCATCTGATAGACCAAGCCCGAATACATATCCACATTGGCCGAGATCTGTTTGGAGTCGCCCTTGATCGAGGCAAATACGATCGGGGACAGGCGTTCCACAGCTTCAAGCAGCTTAAATTCCTCGAGGCAGCCGTGCTTCGGGGCGAGTTCGCGCGCGTATTTTTTCAGCAGGATGGCGCGCGGGTCGGAAAGAGTGTAGACGGCGTGGCCCATGCCGTAGATCTTGCCGTCGCCGTTGCCGGCCTCTTTTCTGATGATCCTGGTTAAATAATCCGATATTTCTTCATCGTCATCCCAATCCCTGACCCCTGTTTTGATATGCGCGAACATCTCCATCACCTGGTTATTGGCGCCGCCGTGCAGCGGGCCTTTGAGCGAACCGACGGCGGCCGCGATGGCGGAGTAAGTATCGGTCATGGAGGAGGAGAGGGTGCGGCAGGAGAAGGTGGAGTTGTTGCCGCCGCCGTGCTCGGCGTGCAGGATAAGGCAGAGGTCGAGCAAGCGCGCCTCTTCCGGCGTGTATTCTTTGTTGGACCGGAGGGCGTGCAGAAAATCCTCGGCCAGGGGAAGATCGTCGCGCGGGTAATGGAGGACAAGGCTCTCGTGGTCGTAATAATGCCGCTTAACGGCAAAGGCGTGCGCCACGATGACCGGGGCGCGGGCAGTCAGTTCCATGCTGTGGCGCAGCATATCCTCCAGCTTGCAGCTGTCCGGATTGGGGTCGTAAGGATAGAGGGAAAGGATACAGCTGCCCAGTTTGTTCATAATGTCGGGGCTGGGATTCTTCATGATGGCGTCCTCTGTGAAGCCGCGCGGCAAAGGGCGCAGTTCGCTCATCACCTCATGGAAAACGCCGAGCTGCCCGGCGTCGGGCAGCGTGCCGCACAGCAGCAGATAGACGACCTCCTCAAAGCCGAAACGCCCGTCCTCGGTGACGCCGGCCACAAGATCCCGAATATCGATACCGCGGTAAAGCAGCCGCCCGTCCATCGGCATCCTCGCGCCGTCCTGCACAATATACCCCTGCGCCGAGCCGACCCTCGTCAGGCCCGCGAGCACGCCCGTACCGTCGGCGTTGCGCAGGCCGCGCTTGAGGTTTTCGTTGGCATAACCGGCGGGGTCTATGTGGTTATATTTAGGATACTCCTCACATAGGTTGTCTATAAACGTCCGGACTTTCGGAGTCATCTCCATCTGCATGTTCCTTTCTGAGGGACGGTATTTGCAAATTATATCAGAGCGGACCCGTATAGTCAAGGAAAATTATGGAGGATCAGTCAATGAAACGCACACTGGCGGTCAGCATAGCGCTGTATATTGCCCTGTTTTTGATCCCGTTGCTGACCGCGGGACAGTTTCCCCTTTTGGAGGGTGGGAGGGAACCTTCCCCGCCGCCGCAAGCGGAACCGGAGGCCGGCGCCCCGCCGGTACCCGCCGATTCTTCCGCCGCTGAAAGCCCTTCCCCCTCACCGGAACCTTCGGCATCACCGGAACCGCCCGAACCCGCCGTTTCCCCGCCGGCGGACGCCGGCGCGTCCATATCGGTGCTGACGGACGGATCCGTGCGGGAAATGACGCTGCGGGATTTTATCTGCGGCGCGGTGGCGGCGGAAATGCCCGCGCTGTACCCGGAAGAGGCTCTCAAGGCGCAGGCGGTGGCCATCCGCACCTTTGCGCTGTACGCCCTGGAGCATCCATACCATAGGGATGCGCCGCTCTGCGGCAACTGGGAGTGCTGCCTCGCCTTTTCGCCGCTGGAGGAACGCGCGGCGGACTGGGGCGGGCAGTATGAGGAACTGGCCGGGAGAATACGCGCCGCCGCCGATCAGACGGACGGCGTTGTTATTTATTACGCCGGCGAACCGATCGAGGCGGTCTTTTTCGCCGCCACCGACGGGCGTACCCGCTCCGCGGCGGAGGTGTGGGGCACGGATGTGCCGTACCTGCAAAGCGTGGGAAGCGCGTTTGATACCGATTTCCCGGACGGCGCGCGCGGCCACGGTGTGGGCATGAGCCAGTACGGGGCGCGGCAGCTCGCGCTGGCGGGGCTTTCGTATGAGGATATTTTGCAATGGTACTATACGGGAGTGGAGGTCCGCCAAATCCCCTATGAGAATTGACGGATTAACGCCCTTAACGTGATCCCGCGGAGAAAAGGGGTTGACAATCGCGGCGCGGCGCGGTAAACTACCGGTATCTTACCGGAAGGGGCCTTGACACCTCATGGGTACTGTTCGGATTCGTAAATAACGCGCACAGAAAAGACGGAAGCGTATACGAAACGCCTCGTGTCTTTGTTTGTGCGCTTTTTTGCGTCCGAACAACGGAGGTGTTTTTTTTCATGTCCAAACGCGGTCGTCCGGGCAAATCCGCGCCCCTTTCCGTTTCACAGAATTTTCTTACGAGCCGGCGGACGATACGCCGCCTGATCCGCATCGCGGGGTTGAAACGATCCGACCATGTCGTCGAGATCGGCGCGGGCCGCGGACATATCACGCGCGAGCTCGCGCAAACCTGCGGGCGCGTCAGCGCGTATGAAATCGACCCCGCGCTGGGCGGACGGCTGGCCGCGGAGTTTCAAAACTCCAACGTGGACGTGCATTGCCGGGACTTCTTGACGGCGGCGCTGCCCAAAGACGCGCCGTATAAGGTGTTTGCCAATATCCCGTTTTGCCGCACATCCGGGATCATACGCAAACTCACGGCCGCCGCCGCGCCGCCGGAGGAGGCGTGGCTGGTCGTGGAGAAGGGCGCGGCAAAGAGATTTACGGGGCAGCCCCGTGAATCGCGCGTTTCCCTGCTGCTGAAACCTTTTTTCGAGTTGGAGATACGGTATCATTTCCGGAGAGACGATTTCCATCCCGCGCCGTCTGTGGACGCGGTACTGCTGCATCTTCGGCGCAAAACCGCGCCGGACGCGGCCGCCTCCCAAAGACAGGTGTAAAATTTCTGTTAATGCGAAATTACGTATTGACAAAATTATATCGGCGTGATATTATCATTTTGCAAATCCGTATTTGCGAAATGATAAAAGGAGGTCAGCGCCATGTCACGCAACCTTGAGCAGGAAATGGACGCGGTCAAAAAAGAGCTGGAGGAACTCAAAAGCCTTCTCCTGAACAGGAGGGAGGACCAGCCGAAATCCGCGGGCAGAATCCATAAAAGCCGGGGTATGCACCCCGACCCGGCTATTATGAGCATTCTTGACCGGCTGGAAAACGCCTGCGGCTCGACCGGTGAGACGGGCAGAATCACCTATCTGGGCGTATTCTCCAGCGGAGGCCGGCAGTCAACATGGATCAAAAACGAGATAAACACCGACGAATTGCTGGGGCTTATCGAAACCCGCACGGCGGAAAAGGTTTTGACCTGTATCGGAAACAACGACAGGCTCAACCTGCTCCTCGCCCTGCTCCGCCAGCCGATGACCGTCGCCGCGCTGGTGGAAAAATGCGGCTATAACTCCACCGGGCAGGTCTACCACCATCTCAAACCCCTTATCGCGGCGGATCTGGTGACCGAGGACAAGGACGCCGCCAAAGGCACATACAGCGTCGTGCCGCACAGGGTACAGGGCATCATTATGCTTCTGGCCGGGGTCCACGACATGACCGACGTTCAGTATTCCACCGGAAACTGGGACGCGGACAATAACGAAACAGCCGGGACGGGCTGATTTAACAAAATCCCCGGATTTTGCTATACTGTCGGCGGCGGTGCTTTCGCGGTAATCGAGGGATTGCCAAAGCCGCCGGGGCGTGATATACTGTCATATGCGATGTTAAAAAAAGATGATTAAGAGGTAACCAATGTCTGTTTCCGGAACCTTCGCCCGAAAAATCGCTTTTTCCGGCGTGATCGCCGCCCTGTACACGGCGCTGGTGTTCGTCACCGTTGAGACGTCTTTCGGGTTTATGCAGTTCCGCGCCGCCGAGGCGCTGACGCTGCTGCCGTTTTTGTTCCCGGAAGCCGTGCCGGGGCTTTTCATCGGCTGTATGCTGAGCAATTTTCTCTCCCGCTACGGGCTGATGGACGTCGTGATCGGCTCCTCGGCGACGCTGCTGGCCGCCGTTTTGACGGCAAAGTGCAAAAACCGCTGGCTGGCCGCCCTGCCGCCCGTTCTTGTCAACGCGCTGGCGGTGGGCGTGATGATCGCCCTGCTTGATCCGGGCCTCGGCTGGGGCGCGGCGCCGTTCTGCGTAATGACGGTCGGGCTGGGGCAGGCCGCCGCCTGTTTCGGGCTGGGCGTTCCCCTTACATATGTTTTGGAAAAAACCGGTTTGCGCAGGCGTTTATCGCCGGAACGGAGGCAGCCATGAACCAGGCCATAGAAGCCGCGGCGGCGCGGTTTGCCCAGCTGCTCGCCTCGCAGCTGAAACGCGTGGACGATATGGCAAAGCAGCCGGAGTTTACGGATTATGCGAAGCTGGACAAAATTATTATCGGCGTGTGCGGCGGCGACGGGATCGGCCCGTCGATTACCGGCGCGGCGCGGATGCTTCTGGAGGAGCTTTTACGCGGCGAGGCGGTGGAGTTCCGCGAGATCGCGGGACTGACGATCGAGCGCCGCGCCGAATGCGGCAAAGCGATCCCCGACGACACGCTGGAGGAATTGCGCGTCTGCCATGTCATTCTCAAGGGACCGACGACCACGCCCCGCGCGGGCGATCCGTGGCCCAACGTCGAGTCTGCCAACGTGGCGATGCGCAGGGAGCTTGACCTTTTTGCCAACGTCCGCCCGGTCAAGGTCCCGGAGCAGGGGATCGACTGGGTATTCTTCCGCGAAAACACCGAGGGCGCGTATGCCGTGGGGGGGCAGGGCATCCATGTCACGCCGGATCTGGCGGTGGATTTCACCGTCACCACCGCCGGAGGCACCGAGCGCATTGTCCGCCAGGCGTTTGAGTACGCCAAAAAGACGGGGCGCGGGCGCGTCACCGCCGTGACCAAAGCCAACGTCATCAAAACCACCGACGGCAAATTCCTGTCAATCGCGAAGAAAATCGCGGCGGAGTATCCCGGTATCGCGTTTGACGACTGGTATATTGACATCATGACCGCCAAACTGCTGGACGAAAAACGCCGGAGAGACTTCTCCGTTTTTGTCCTCCCCAATCTCTACGGCGACATTCTGACCGACGAGGCCGCCGAATTGCAGGGAGGCGTGGGTACGGCAGGCTCCGCCAACATCGGCGTCCGGTACGCCATGTTTGAGGCCATCCACGGCTCCGCGCCGCGCATGGTGGAGGAGGGGCGCGCCCAATACGCCGACCCGACTTCGGTGCTGCGGGCTTCGGTGCTGCTGCTGGAGCATATCGGGCGGGGGGAAAAAGCCGGGCTGCTGGAGCGCGCGCTTGACGTCTGTGCCGTTGAGGAACGCCGCCTGAGCGTCACCGGGCGGGATACCGGCTGTACCGGGCGGCAATTCGCGGAATATGTGCTGGAGACGGTGGGGCGGATAAAGGACGGAAAGCTGTGAGACGGCGGGGCCTGTGCGTTTTTCTGGCGGCGGCGCTGCTCTGCGCGGCCCCCGCGTCGGCCGCGCCCGGCATGGTTGACGATCCCGTGGTCACGCGGCGTTATCTCGAGGACGTATTTCTGCCCTCTGTCCGGATAAAAGCCGCCGACGCCTCAAATCAGGCGTTCGACGGCGTATCCGCGCGCGTACGGGAGCTGTTGAAATTTGAAGGGAGCGGACTGCCGCTCAACGAAAAAGCGCTGACGCGCAAAGTCATATCCCGGCTGAACCTGCTCGCCCCGCTGCCAGGGGTGGTGACGCTCAAAGCGGGTTCGGCGCTGACGCTGGGGCAGGGCACCTCCGTCCAGCTGTTCTCGGGGAGCGCCGCGCACGGCGGCGGCGTATTGGTTGACGCGACAGCGGGGCGGGACGTAACGGCAAAAGCCGCGCTGGAAGCGCGGCACAGGTATGTCAGCCTGGGCGCGGATACAACGGTGAACGTAACATCCGGCGCCGTTGTGCTGATCCACGGGACGTACCGGTTCACGCCGCCCTACGAGCCGATGTACAAGGACCTCTGCGACGCGCTGGTGACGATGCACGTCATCAACACGTACGAGCTGGAGCGCGACACGACGCGGATGGAGATGTTCGTCATCTTCGTGTCCATTCTCGGCGTCAAGCGCGACGCCTACTCCTACACCGGCTCCCATCCGTTTACCGACGTGCCGGAATGGGGCGATCCGTATGTCGCCTACCTTTACGCCAACAACCATACCGCCGGGACCGGAAACAATAAGTTTTCCCCCGGCGACAGCGGCTCGGTGCAGCAGATGTGCTTCATCATGCTCAAAGCGCTGGGGTATCAGGACAGGACAGACATCTCCTATGAGACCGCCGTCGCCGACGCGGTAAGACTGGGGCTGTTTTCCAGGCGTGAGACGGAGATTTTGCGGTCGGAGGGATTTACCCGCGACGTGATGATGTATATGACGTATTACAGCCTGTTCGCACGGTATAAGGACAGCGGCGAGCTTGTGCTGGACCGTTTGATCGCGAACGGGCAGGTCCGGGAGGATTACGCCGCCGAGGCTCTGGCGTCGGTAAAGCGGAAGCGGTTTTAGGGCTATGACAGGATCCCCGCTCCGCTTTACGCAAACAGCCCCGTGATATAGTCGAAACTGAAATCCCCGTTTTCGATGGTGTACGTACCGCGGAAGGTGGAGAAGGCGGTTATGCCGCGCTCGTCAATATACCAACGTTCGACCAGTTCGTCGTTGCGGTAGATGTAAAGGGCATAACGGTTGGTCGCCAGGGGCTTGTTTGTGCTTTTGAGCCGCATGGCGTTTCTCATGGAGAGGAGCCTCTTTACGGCTGCCTGGTTGGTGACGGTGACCATATCTTCCACCACGGCCCTTTGACTCTGTGAACCGTCGGAGATCTCCCGCCTCAGCACGACGGTATCCGCATCGACAGGCTCAAAGCCCAGGGACGCCCCGACCACGCTGCCCGCCATGCCCGATATGAACAGGATATAGACAGCTATAAACACGAAAACGCCGAGAAAAAGCCAAACAACCAGTTCTTTTCCCTTCTGATCGGTCATGGCAAATCCCCCCTCATAATGGAGCCGCTTTTATTGTACCGCAGCGCCCGGCATTTTTCAACCTCTAAATAAGGCCGTTCCGTCCCCTGAAAAGCAACGGGCCGGGCGGCGGGCAGTTTTTATATTCGGGAGGATCTTATGTGGGTTCCGTATGCGCTGCTGTCGGCGCTTTTTGCGGCGTTAACGTCTATATTGGCAAAAATAGGGATTGAAAATGTCAATTCAACCCTAGCGACCGCCATACGGACCGTCGTTGTTTTGATTATGGCATGGGGTATGGTTTTGATTGCGGGCAAACAGAACGAAATAGGGAACATCGGTCAGAAAAGCTGGATATTTCTGATCCTTTCCGGCTGCGCGACGGGCCTGTCGTGGCTGTTTTATTATAAGGCGCTGCAAATTGGCGAAGCCTCAAAGGTTGTCCCGATAGATAAACTCAGTGTCGTCATCAGCGTGATTCTCGCGTTCGTGATCCTGAAAGAAGCCGTAACGGTTAAAACAATTGTGGGCGGGGCGTTCATCGCATTGGGCACTTTATTTATGATCCTGTAAATACCCGCCGCTTGGCGGCTCAGGGCCGCGTAAAAACCGGTTTTGATCTGTTCCGGAAAAAAATCCTGTTTTACTTATTTGCTTCCATCCACTTGGCGAGTTCGGCCGCCAGAGCGGATTGCCCGGCGGGTTCGTTTTTTTGGCTCTGAGCCTCTAAAAAGTCATACACATCCCTCTTGGACGCTCCCGATTCGGCGCGGCGTTTCTCAAAGTCAGACAGCTTCTCCCGGTAGCCGCAAACGCAGAAAAACTGCCGTTTCTCCCCGTCGCCCCGCATTTCCAGCTGCTTATGGCAGTTGGGACAGCGGGCGTTCGTCTGCATGGACAGATTTTTGCGGTATCCGCATTCCCTGTCCGGG
Source organism: Oscillospiraceae bacterium (assembly GCA_031254575.1). Classification (GTDB taxonomy): domain Bacteria; phylum Bacillota; class Clostridia; order Oscillospirales; family UBA929; genus UBA929. The sequence continues at coordinate 22,604 of JAIRUE010000042.1, forward strand.
CAGACGCGCAGTTTCCCTTTTTTCCCGTTGACGTCGAGCAGGAATTTCCCGCAGTTGGGGCACTTTTCACGGGACAGGTTGTCGTGGGTATAGACCGCGCTGCCGGCAATGACCGCCGACACCAGTTTTGACGCGTACTCCCGCATTTGCGCAAGGAACGCGTCGTTTTTTGATTTTCCCTTGCTGATAAGGGCCAGTTCCTGTTCCCATTTCGCCGTCAGCTCCGCCGAGCGCAGGTCGGCGGGAACGAGGGAGACGAGCTGTATCCCCTTGGAGGTCGGCACAAGCTCTTTGCCGTGCCGCTCAACATAAAAGGACGAAAAGAGCTTTTCGATGATGTCGGCCCGGGTGGCGGGGGTACCAAGCCCGCTGGTGGTCTTGAGGACGGCGCGCATCTCGGCGCTCATCCCGCCGCCGGACGGGTTTTCCATCGCCGTCAGCAGGGTGGCTTCGGTATACCGCGCCGGGGGTTTTGTCTTGCCTGTCTCAACGGCGCAGGACTGAACGGCGAGAGACTCTCCCTGGCGGAAGGGGGGCAGGGTTTGCCCCTTTTCATCGGGGTCTTCGTCATCGTCTGACAGCGCCTGCCCGTACGCCTGCTGCCAGCCGGGGTTTTTGACCGTTTTCCCCTTGGCGTGAAAGCGTTCCTTCCCGATCAGGACGGTCAGCTTGACCTCCTCGTACTCAAACGCAGGGGACAGCACCGCCAGAAACCGCCGGACGGCGAGATCGTATATATTGCGCTCCTCGGGGGAGAGGTTGAAGAGGTTGGCCGGTTCCTCGGTGGGGATGATGGCGTGATGGTCGCTGACTTTGCCGTTATCGACCAGAAACCGCGTGGACAGGGGGCGGGCTTTGAGCAGGGACGCCGCCATCTCCTTATACGGCCCGGTCGAGACGCCCCGCAGGCGGTCGGGCAGGGTGGGAACAATGTCGTCGGTGATATAGCGGGAATCGGTCCGCGGATAGGTGAGCAGTTTGTGGCGCTCATAGAGGGACTGCATAAGGGAAAGGGTCTCTTTGGCCGAGTAGGCGTATTTGCGGTTCGCGTCCCGCTGGAGCTCGGTGAGGTCGTAGGCCGCGGGGGGCGGTTTTTGCTTATACTGCTTGTTTATCTCGGATACGATCCCGGGTTTTCCGGCGCACCTCCGCAAAACGGCCTCGGCTTCGGCGCGGTCCTCAAAGCGGGTCTGGCCGCCGCTTCCCGCCCACGCGGCCGAAAAGCCGCCGAATTTCGCCTTGACCGTGTAATACTCCTTCGGCACAAACTTTTTGATCTCCTCCTCCCGCGCCACGATCATGGCGAGAGTGGGGGTCTGCACGCGCCCGGCCGAGAGCTGGGCGTTATGCTTGCAGGTCAGGGCGCGGGTGACGTTCAGGCCGATGAGCCAGTCCGCCTCGGCGCGGGCCTGGGCCGAGAGAAACAGGTTATAATAGTCCCCCCCGGGTTTGAGGTTATGAAAACCGTCCCGCACCGCCTTTTCGGTCTGGGAGGAGATCCACAGCCGCTTCAGCGGCTTTTTACAGCCCGCTTTCAATAAGATCCAGCGGGCCACCAGCTCTCCCTCGCGCCCCGAATCGGTGGCGATGACGACGTCGGTGACGTCGGCCCGGCGCAGCAGGTTTTGCACAATCCCATACTGCTTGGACGTCTCCTTGATGACCACAAGCTGCATCTTCGGCGGCAGCATGGGCAGGGCGTCAAGCCTCCATGTTTTGTATTCCTTATTGTAATACTCCGGGTCGGCCAGCGTGACAAGGTGCCCGAGAGCCCACGTGACGACATACTGCGCGCCGTCAATGAACCCCTCGCCGTTTTGCCGGCACCCCAGTACCTTCGCAAGCTCCCGGGCCACCGACGGCTTTTCGGCCAAAACAAGCGATTTACCCATGAGCGGCGTCACCCCTTTACCCCATAATTGCGGAATCCCGCGCCGCGCGGCGGCGGCGCGTATGCCGCCCTGTCCATTATACACCAACAGCGCCGCCAAGCCAAGCGTGATATGGGCGGGGCGGGAGCGGCCCGCCCCCCGCTCGCCAAAAATTTGCCAAAACCGCTTGACATCCGCCCAAGTAAGGGTTATGCTGTGTATATAAGGAGGCGGCTTGGCCGAGTTTTGCGCAGAGACCAGCCCCGCGGCAGACTTTGGTGCTCCAACACCAGAGCCCTGCGAAGGTGATTAGCCCACCTTACGCGACCGTTTCCCGGCGCCACGAGGCAATCCTATTGTACATCTTCTCCCGCGTTCTTTCAAGTATGGGGTTACCGGCGGTCCGGGGGCGGGGAGCCCGCGATTTTTCGCGCGCGCCGTAAGG
>JAIRUE010000058.1 GCA_031254575.1 Oscillospiraceae bacterium
CCGCGATGCCCGCGCTCTCCAACCGCTCCGCCGCCGCAAGGGCCGTATTGACCATGACGCCGTATGTGACGATTGTCGCGTCCCTACCAGGTTTTAATGCGCACAGAGCGGGGGCGTCGCCGCGGAACAGGCCCTCCCCGCCCTTTGGGTAGCGTATGGCGACGGGTCCGTCATGCGCCAGCGCGCGGGACAGCATCTCGCGCAGTTCCGCGAACGACGCAGGCGCCCACAGCGTCATGTTGGGAATAGCGGATAAAAACAACGGGTCAAAAATACCCTGGTGCGTCTCCCCGTCCTCGCCGCACAACCCTGCGTGGCCAACGGCAAAAATCACCGGCAGGTTCTGCAGCGCCACGTCGTGAACAATCTGGTCATACGAGCGCTGCAAAAAGGTGGAGTATATCGCGACGACGGGACGCAACCCCTGCTTGGCCATCGCGGCGGCCATCGTGACGGCGTGTTCTTCCGCGATGCCGACGTCGAAAAACCGTTTGGGAAACCGCCGGGCAAACAGGTCAAGCCCGGCGCCGGATTGCATCGCCGCGGTGACGGCGACGACGCGGCTGTCCGCCCCGGCAAGGGAGGCGAGGCATTCGCCGAAACAGCGTGAAAAAGACGGCCCGCCGTCATTGAGCGCCTCGCCGGAATCGATGTGGAATTGCCTCACGCCGTGGTAGGCGCTGGGGTTGCGCTCCGAAAAGGCGTATCCCCGCCCCTTCTGCGTGACCAGATGGATCAGCACGGGCTTTTTCATCGCGGCGGCCCGGCGCAACAGATAGGCGACAGTCCTGATGTCATGCCCGTCGGCGGGGCCTAAGTATTCAAAACCCATATGCGAGAACAACGAACCGGGGATGAGCGCGTCCTTGAGGATCTCCTTGCCGCGGTGAATGACCCGCCCGACGGCTTTGCCGCCCGGAAGCGGGTCAAGAAATCTATGCGTGACGTTTTTCGCCCTGACATACTGCGGCTTCAGGCGCAGGTTCGCAAGATGGCGCGCCACGCCGCCGACATTTTTCCGGATCGACATGCCGTTGTCGTTGAGCACGACAATCAGCGGCTCACCGCTCTGTCCCGCGTCGTTCAGCCCCTCATATGCCAGCCCGCCGGTAAGCGCCCCGTCACCCAGCACGGCAACGCACCGGTAATCCTCCCCCAGCAGCGTGCGCGCCCGGGCCATGCCCAAGGCGGCCGATACCGACGTGGAGGCATGGCCGGTGACAAAGGCGTCGTGTACGCTCTCCGACGGTCTCGGAAAGCCCGACATCTCCCCCAGCGCGCGCAGTTTGGCAAAACCGTCCCTGCGTCCCGTCAGCAGCTTATGGACATAGCACTGGTGCCCCACGTCAAAGACAATGCGGTCGCGCGACGTGTCAAAAACGCGGTGCAGAGCCACAGTGAGTTCCACGACGCCCAGGTTGGAGGCGAGATGCCCCCCCGTTTTGGAGACATTATGAATCAAAAACGAGCGTATATCGGAGCAGAACAGCTCCAGCCCGTTTTCCGGTATGTCCTTAACCGATTGGATATAGCGGTCGAAAAGGCGCATCGCTCCACCACGGTTCCTCTCGTATGCTGTCGCGCTTCATGCGCGCCCGTACCGCGTAAACAGCCCGCTCGGAGCGGCCGCAACGGTACGGGAACGGTAAAACCGCTTCATTATATCACAGGATGACCCCCAGCGCAATACCCAGCGCCGCGCCCACAAACACCTCGAAAGGCGTGTGCCCCAAAAGCTCTTTGAGCTCCTTGGCCACAAACTCCGGCTTCTGGTGCCCCCAGTTTCCCATAATGAAATTGAGGATCTTCGCCTGCTCCCCCGCCGCGCGGCGCACGTTGGACGCGTCAAACATCACAACGGCCGCCGTAATGGCGGCAATGGCAAAATGACCCGATTCCATCCCGTACAGTTTCCCCACCGACGCGGCCATCGCGCACACCGTCGCCGAGTGCGAACTGGGCATCCCGCCGGAGCCGAGCAGACGCCGGAAGTCGAGCTTTTTATAGACGATCAGCAGAATGACGACCTTCAGCACCTGCGCGACGGTGAACGTAATCAGCGCCACGTTTATAATGTGGTTGCCGGTCAGGAAGTTGACAGCCGCGCGCATTCGTTCACCTCATTTTCGCAGTTTTTCCGTCAGGCGGCCGGTCAACTCCGTGATAAAGGCCGTATCTTCAAAACCGTTCAGGCGGGTGAGCGCTTCCCGATAGTATCCGAGAGCCTTGTCACAGTCGGACGTTTCACCGTCCGTAAAATCGTCGGCAAATTGGAAGCCCAGCCCGAACGAATGCGCGAACCGAGCGGCCTCCTCCCGCAGTTCCGGCCGAGCGCCCGCGATCACACAGCCCGCCTCCGCCGCCGCGATAAATACCGCCGCCGTCTTGCGCTCGTGGACAGTGGTATCCATCACCTTTCCGTCGTGGTGCAGATCCAGCTCCTGGCCGCCCGCAAGACCGTGCAGGCCCGACGACCGGGCGATGATATACGCGGCTTGCAGGGCCCGTTCGGGGGAAATGCCGGCGGGGGGGCGCAGCATGGTCTCAAACGCCGCCGACAGCAGCGCCGAACCGGCAAGCAATGCCGTCGCCTCGCCGTAGACGATGTGGTTTGTGAGCTTGCCGCGCCGCGCGTCGTCGTTGTCCATACAGGGCAGGTCGTCATGGATAAGCGAGTAAGTGTGTATCATCTCCAGAGCGCAGGCATACGGCAGCGCCGGTTCCCACGCCCCGCCGCACATCCGGCAGAACTCCAGAAGCATGACCGGGCGCAGGCGCTTGCCTCCTGTAAACAGGCTGTAACGCATGGCGTCCAGAAGCCGTTTCTGCGGCATGTCGTCTCTGGGCAGGGCACGGTCAAGCGCGGCTTCTATGGCGGCTATATACGTTTTATTCCGCGTGTCAAACTCAGTCTGTCGGTTCAAACGGTTTCTCCTCCACTCTGTCGCCGGTATTGACCAGCTTGGTTACGCGCTGCTCCGCTTTTTGCAGAAGGGTTTCGCAAAGCCCGGCCAGCTTCGCGCCCTCCTCAAAGAGTTTTATTGAGGCCTCCAGAGGGGTATCCCCCTGTTCCAGCGCGCGGATGATCTCGTCGAGCCGGCCGACGGCCTGCTCAAAATCCGGTTTTTTCTCAGCCAAGCAAAACCTCTCCTATCTCCTCCACGCGTCCCCTGAACCGGCCCTCGCGCAGCCGCACATCCACGGCGTCGCCGACGGCAAGCTCTTTTACGGACTTCACCATAGCGCCGTCCGCGTTCCGGACGACCGAATAGCCCCGGGCAAGCACCTTGAGCGGACTCAGCGCGTCCAGCCGCGCCGCGAGCGCCGCGAGCGTCTTGGCGCGCGGCGACGAGCCGCGTTCCCACGCGCCGGCCAGCCGTTCCGAAAGCCTGTCAAGCTGCTGCCGCCTGTCGGCAAAAAACCGCGCGGGCGAGAGTTTCCGCCTCGCCTCGGCTAACCGCGCAAACCATTCATCGATACCGGGCGCGACGATCTCGGCGGCGTGGCTGGGCGTCGCCGCGCGCACGTCGGCCACATAATCCGCAATGGTGAAGTCCGGCTCGTGACCGACCGCGCTCACGACCGGAATGGCGCTGGCAAAGAGGGCGCGCGCCACGCGTTCGTCGTTGAACGCCCAAAGGTCTTCCAGCGAACCGCCCCCTCGCCCGGCGATGATGACGTCCGCGATATTATGCTTGTTGCAGTACCGCAGCGCGGAGACGATCTCGGCCGGCGCTTCCTCCCCCTGTACGCGCACCGGCGCGACGACAACCTCGCACAGAGGCCAGCGGCGGCCCAGAATGCGGATCATGTCGCGTACGGCGGCCCCGGCCGGGCTTGTGACCAACGCCACGCGGCGCGGAAACGGCGGCAGGGGTTTCTTATGGCGCGGGTCGAACAGCCCCTCGGCCTCGAGCCTTTTTTTCAGTTCCTCATACGCCATTGTCAGCGTCCCCGCGCCGTCCGGCATCATCTTTTTGCAGTAAAGCTGGTACTGCCCGTCGCGGGGATAGACGGAGACACGCCCGGCCGCAAGCACGGACATGCCGTCAGCGGGCCGGAATGAGAGCGATTCCGCGTCTCCCCTGAACATGACCGCGCGAAGCACGCTCTTGTCATCTTTGAGCGTAAAATAGTGGTGCCCGGACGGATAACGCTTATAATTCGACACCTCACCGCGCACCAAAACATGCTCCAAAGCGCCGTCGTTTTCAAACAGGCGGCGGATATACTCAGTCAGTTCGGAGACGCCAACGGCGTCCATTATGCCAGCTCCTCCCGCGCAAAACTTCCCAAAATCCCATTGACAAACGCCGAAACTTCGCCTTCCTCATATTTTTTGCATATCTCGACCGCCGCGTTAATGGCGGCGGCGTTGGGTACGTCGGGACAGTAGAGCAATTCATACATGCAGACGCGCATGATGGCGACGGCGACCCGTGAAATACGGCCGAATTTCCAGCCGGAGGCGTATTTCTCAATATAGCCGTCCAGTTCCGCGAGATGGTCTCCGACGCCCCCGGCGACGGTTTTGATATACTGCGCGGACATTTTGTCCGGCGGCTTGTCAAACAGCTCGTCCTCTCCCGAAAGGCCGTCAAAAAACCCGGGGCTTGTGCGTTCGTCAACGAGTTCCGGCATGTTCTGTGAAAAATCCAGCGCGTAGATCATGTGCACCACAATCTCGCGCGCGGCGCGGCGCGTCATAGAAGTCCTCCCCCCGCCTCTCGCCCGTTCAGCATAGCATGGGAACGGAGCGATGTCAACAAACGCCTTTGCTAACCGCGCAGGCGTTTGTCAATCTCCGCCACATAGATCAGAATCTGCGCCACCACATGGTAAAGCTCCGGCGGAATATCATCGCCGATGTTCAGCATGTTGAGCACATGGGCAAGTTCCGGGTCTTCATGGACGGGGATCTTATTCTCCTCCGCGATGGCTAAAATACGTTCGGCAACATACCCCTTGCCCTGCGCCACCACCTGCGGCACGCCGCGCGAAGGGTCATATTCGAGCACCACGGCCTCCCGGACTATTTTTTTCTTCATACCGTTCTGTTGAACCGATACCGCTCCGCTCTGACGGCGCGGCCTTTCTCCACCGCGGCAGGCGGCAGCGGTTCCTCGCGCGTGACGGCGGCGGTCACGCGCTCCAGGCGGTAACCCCGCGCCTCCAGCCGCCCGGACAGTTCCGGAATCCCGGCGCGGAACAAACGCGCGGCCTCTTCCGTCTGCAAAGAGAAATCACCCTCCACCCCCGTGCCGATAACCTTGACAAAGCCCTCCACGGTCCCGAGATTGGCCGTTTTCAGTGAGAGGAAAAGGGTGGCGTTGCGCGGGTCTATTTTTTTCTTCTCCCTGCTGTCGTTAAAGACATAGAGCTGGGCCGTCGTGCGTTCGCCGTTTATGGTGAGCGGAATTTGGGTGTAAGCCGCGCAGTGGTTGAGCTGTTCCGAAAACCGAAGGGTCTGTACGATCTCGCGGGCGGTGCGCAGCAGTTCCGTACGGAGCTGCCCGGACATCTCCCGCGCCGTTTCAAGCGCACGGACAAGAAGCTGACCGACTTCGCGGGTCAGTCTGGGCGCGTCCAGTTCCCGCGGCAGTTCGCGGGCGCGTCCGGGAGAGACGCGGGCAAAAAGCGCGTCAAGCAACTCGCGGAGATGGGGTTCCGCTTGCGGAGACAACGTCTCAGCCTGTAAAGGTTCCTGCCGCACAGAGTTGAGAAGGGAGGACAGCGTGGGAGACGGAGCCTCAGTAGCTGTCTGTTGTGCGGATTCCGCCGGGGCGGCCTGAACAGGTTCCCGCGACACGGGAGGTTCCGTTTGTGCCGCTTGCCGCATTTGCGGCTGGTCCGCCATTTGCCTGGGCGGGACGGACTGCGCCGGATTGTCCGCCGCCTGCGGCGCGGACGATCCGGTTTGTATTGGCTCCTGTACCGTTTGAGAGACGGAGGTTTGCGGAATGGGTGATTGCAATACGGACGGCTGCGGAACGGCGTCCCCTATGGAAACGGATTGGGGTACCGGCGCAGGCTCCGCGGACATAGAAGACTGTCCCTGCGGCGCGGGCTGAACCGGGGCTTCCGCCTGCGTGTTTTGTAAGTTGGGGACCGGCTGTTCCGTCTGAGGTTCCGCCGCCGCTTCGGGGGCGGGGAACGGCTGTACCTGCGGGGACTGAACGGCGGGCTGTACCGCGGGGGTCTGCGGGGCGGCCGGCTGCCGTACTGTCCCCGCCTGCGGCGCGTCTCCTCCGGGCTGCGTCGCCGACACAACCGTCATCGGGGTTTCCGCCCGCTCCGAAGTCTGATAACGGAATACATCCCCGCCTCCCGCCCGGTCCTCCCGCCGCCCGGGAGGGAGGAGATCCAGCAGCTTTTGCAGTAAGGCTCCCAGCTGGGATTCCGGTTGCGTGACGGTTTGATATTGCGCGGCGGTTTCGCTGTTGACGGGGATATTGTGTTTCGCCATAAAAACAGCCTGTTCCGGCTCTATTCCGAACGCGGCGGCTGCTTTTGCCAGGGCGGCAAACTGTTTTGGGGTAAATAGCGCCTGTTGGAGAATGGCTTCCCTCGCAAGGGCCAGGTTGAGGTCATTTACAGGCGCGTTCATCGCCTTGAGAAACGTCTCGGCGGACGAGACCCCCTCGCCCGTGATTTCGACCATCGGCACGCCGTCGCGCACCGCCGTGACGGTCAGCGCGACCCGCTGTCCCGGCACAAGCGTCCGGTCGGCCAGCAATTCGGCCAGAAACTGACGCCCGTCCGCCGTCCTCAGCGTCAATACGCCGTCCGGCCTGATTTCAATAATTTCGGCGGCAACCGTGTCACCCTCGGCAAGCTGTACCGGCTCGCCGTTTTCTCCGGTGAGAGGGACCGGTTTGCCGTACGGGACGTTTGACAGAGATGATACGGGCAGGCCTATGTTCATGATACATTCCCCTCCGTAAATCCGCAGCATTTTTTATACTTCTTGCCGCTGCCGCAGGGACAGGGATCGTTGCGCCCCACCTTGGCGGCGGCGGTCTTGCGTACGGGCTGTTTCTTCGGCGGTTCCTCGCCGCCCGCGTATTCGACCATTTTGCCGCCCGCGACCCGCACCCTCTTGGGCGCGTCGGTTCTGATCTGCACGCGCAGCAGATAGGTAACGGTGTTGTCCCGGATGCGGGCGATCATATCCTCGAACATGGCAAACCCTTCGCGCTTATACTCGACGACCGGATCGACCTGCGCGTAACCGCGCAGCGAGATGCCCTGCCGCAGTTCCGTCATCGCGTCGATGTGGTCCATCCATTGCGTATCGACCATCCGCAGCAGCGCCACGCGCTCGATCTCGCGCATGACCGTCTCCCCATAGAGCTTTTCCTTTGCCGAATAGAGCTCGTGGACGGCGTATTGCAGCCGTTCGATCACGTCCTCCGGCGTCACGCCCTCAAGCTCTTCGCGGGTCATGCGTCCCCCGCTCGGCGGGAAGAGGGTTCCCTCCAGCGACAGGGCTATCTCGTCCATTTGCTGGGGATCGATATACCTCTGCCCGCTTGTGACGCGGTTGACCGCATCGGCGATAAACTCGTCAAACATCGTCAGGATACGGTCGTGGATATTTTCGCCGTCCAGCACCTGTTTGCGCTGCCCGTAGACGACGTTGCGCTGGACGTTCATCACGTCGTCATACTCCAGCACATGCTTGCGCGATTGGAAGTTGCGCGATTCCATGCGTTTCTGCGCGTTCTCAATGGCATTGGAGAGTATTTTGTGTTCGATCGGCGTTTCGTCGTCCATGCCCAAAGTGTCCAGCAGACCGGTCAGGCGGCCGGTACCGAACAGGCGCAGCAGGTCGTCCTCCATCGAAATGAAAAAGCGCGAACAGCCGGGATCGCCCTGACGCCCGGAACGCCCGCGCAGCTGGTTGTCGATACGGCGCGCCTCATGGCGCTCGGTACCGATGATAAAAAGCCCCCCGGCGGCGCAGACCTTTTCCGATTCGTCCGCGATGGCCTCTTTATGGCGTCTGAGCGCCTCCAGGTAATCCCGGCGCGCGCTGATGATCTCCTCGCTGTCCGTTTCTCCGTAACCGACGGCCTCGGCAATGATCTCCTCCGGCACGCCCGCTTTGCGCAGCCCGGCCCGCGCCAGAAACTCGGCGTTGCCGCCCAGCATGATGTCCGTACCGCGCCCCGCCATGTTGGTCGCGATGGTGACGGCGCCCAAATGGCCGGCCTGCGCGACGATTTCGGCTTCTTTTTCATGGTGTTTGGCGTTGAGGACGGTGTGCGGGATGCCCTCTTTTTTCAGCAGGGAACTCACATGCTCGCTCTTTTCAATAGAGACGGTGCCGACCAGCACCGGCTGGCGGCGCGCGTGGCACTCTTTGACCTGCGTGACGACGGCCCGGAATTTGCCCGCCTCGCTCCGGTAAACGGAGTCGGAATAATCTGTGCGGATGACGGGCTTGTTGGTGGGTATCTCGATGATGTCCAGCTTATAGATGTGGCGGAATTCCTCCTCCTCGGTCAGCGCCGTGCCGGTCATGCCGGAGAGTTTTTGATACATGCGGAAATAATTCTGGAAGGTTATCGTCGCCAGCGTCTTGCTCTCCCGTTCCACCTTGACCTTTTCCTTGGCCTCAATGGCCTGATGCAGCCCGTCGGAATAGCGCCGCCCCAGCATCAGGCGGCCGGTGAACTCGTCGACAATGATGACCTGCCCGTCCCGTACCACGTAGTCAGTGTCTTTCTTTTTGATGCCGCGGGCGTGCAGGGCTTGATTGATATGATGGTACAGCGTCGTGTTCTCCGTGTCGGTGATGTTCTCCACGCCGAAAAACTGCTCCGCTTTGGCGATACCGCTCTTGGTCAGCGTTGCGCTCCGCGCCTTTTCATCGACAACATAGTCGGCGTCGATCTCCTCATGCTCCTCTTTGGAATCAAGCTCGACGACACGGTGCAGTTTCAGCTTTGAGGCAAACGCGTCGGCGCGGGTATACAGCTCGGTGGACTTATCCCCCTGCCCGGATATGATAAGCGGCGTCCGCGCCTCGTCAATCAGAATGGAGTCCACCTCGTCCACGATGGCAAAGACGTGCCCGCGCTGCACCATATCCTCCTTATAAATCGCCATGTTGTCGCGCAGATAATCAAACCCCAGCTCGTTGTTGGTGCCGTATGTGATGTCGGCGGCATAGGCGGCGCGGCGCTCCTCGCTCGTCATGCCGTGCGCCACCAGCCCGACCGACAGTCCCAGAAAGCGGTAAATCTTGCCCATCCACTCGCTCTGGTATTTGGCGAGATAGCCGTTGACGGTGACGACATGGACGCCGTTGCCGGTCAGACCGTTGAGATAACAGGGGAAAACGGCGGTCAGCGTCTTGCCCTCGCCCGTCTTCATCTCGGCTATCCGCCCCTGATGCAGTACGATGCCGCCGATCAGCTGCACATGGAACGCCCGCTGCCCGATGACCCGCACGCCGGCCTCACGCACGGCGGCAAACGCCTCAGGCAGCAAATCGTCCAGCTCCGCCCCTTCGGCAAGGCGGCGCCTGAACCCATCGGTTTTGGCGCGCAACTCCGCATCGGCCAGTTGCTGATATTCCGGCTCCAGCCGCTCAATTTCATCCGCCAGCGGCTCGATACGTTTTAATTCGCGGGACGAATGGGTCCCGAACAGTTTTGTGATAACAGACATCCAAAGCCTCCGGTCGGTAAAGATTACCTCTTTAGTATATCGTATTTTGCCGCGCTTTACAATAGAGGGATTTTCGGGTATACTGTTTGGGGGAAGTGAAGCCTTTGATACAGTTTGAGGAATACAGGCAAAAACTGCTGGCGCTGGAGCCGCGTCTGGAGGAGCTGGAACGCGGTTTGGACCTCGCGTCGGCGCGGGAAGAGTTGAAAAAACTGCACTCCGAGACGATGGAGGACGGGTATTGGAACGACCTCGAACGCTCGCAGGCGGCGCAGAAGACCATCCGGCGGCTGGAAAACGTCATCGGGCGGCATAAAGCGCTCTGCGATACGCGGGAAGACCTGCTCACGCTCTGCGAAATGGCGCTGGAGGAGGGGGATTCTTCCCTGCTGGGCGAAGTGGAACAGGGATATGCCGCGCTGGAGGAGAAAATCTCGTCGGAGCGGCTGTCCACCCTTCTGACCGGGCGGTACGACAATTCCGCGGCCATTATATCGCTGCACGCGGGCGCGGGCGGCACCGAGGCGCAGGACTGGGTGCAGATGCTCGTGCGGATGTACACCCGCTGGGCCGAACGGCACGGTTTTGCGTGGAAAACGCTCGATTTCCTTGACGGCGA
>JAIRUE010000068.1 GCA_031254575.1 Oscillospiraceae bacterium
GGTGGAGGAATACCGCAAGTATGTGGAAAAAGACAAAGCCCTTGAGCGCCGCTTCGAGCCGGTGACGGTAGGCGAGCCGACGCAGGAGGAAACGCTCGCGATCCTCATGGGCCTCCGCGACAAATATGAGGCGCACCACAAGGTCAAACTGACCGACGGGGCTTTGCGGGAGGCGGTGGCGCTCTCCGTCCGCTATATCGCCGACCGTTTTCTGCCCGATAAGGCCATCGACCTCATCGACGAGGCGGCTTCGCGCCTGCGGATGAACGCCCAGACCGCGCCGCCCGATCTGCGCGGGCTGGAGGAAAAACTGTCCGCGCTCAGGACGGAGAAAGACGCCGCCGTGACGGAGCAGCGGTTTGAGGACGCGGCGCGGCTGCGCGACGAGGAAAAGACGCTGGGAGACGAGCTGGACGGGCGGAGGCAGGAATGGAAGACCCGCGCAGGGAGCGCGGGGGGAGAGGTCACGGAGGAAGACGTGGCCGCCGTAGTCTCCGGCTGGACGGGCATCCCCGTCACCCGGCTGACCGGGGACGAGAGCGGGCGTCTGCTGAAGATGGAGGAGATCCTGCACGAGCGCGTCGTGGGGCAGGACGAGGCGGTGCGCGCGGTGGCGCGCGCCGTCCGGCGGGGGCGCGTCGGGCTCAAAGACCCCAAACGCCCCGGCGGCAGTTTCATCTTTTTAGGACCCACCGGCGTGGGCAAGACGGAACTGTGCAAGGCGCTGGCCGAGGCGCTGTTCGGCGACGAGAACGCGATGGTGCGCGTCGATATGTCCGAATTTATGGAAAAGCACGCCGTTTCCAAACTGATCGGTTCCCCACCGGGTTACATCGGTTACGACGAAGCCGGGGGGCTGACCGAGAAAGTACGCCGCAAGCCCTATTCGGTGGTGCTGTTTGACGAGATCGAGAAAGCCCACCCCGACGTCTTCAACCTGCTTCTGCAAGTTTTGGAGGACGGCGTTCTGACCGACAGTCACGGCCGGCGCGTCAGCTTCAGGGACGCCATCGTGGTCATGACCTCCAATGTCGGCGCGCGCAATATCACCGAACAGAACAAGATGCTGGGGTTTTCGCAGGGCGGCCGCGCGCCCACCGACGAGTCCATCCGGGGGGACGTTCTCAAAGAGCTGAAAAACACCTTCCGGCCCGAATTTTTGAACCGCGTGGACGAGGTTATTGTGTTCAAGAAACTGACGCGGGAGGAAATACGGGAGATCGCCGAAAAGATGCTGGAGCCGCTTATCAAACGCATGGAGGGCATGGGCGTGGCGCTGACGGCGGCGCCGGAAGCGCTGGATCTGCTCGCGGAGCGCGGGTTTGACCCGGTGATGGGCGCGAGGCCGCTGCGGAGGGCGATCCAGTCGGAAGTGGAGGACGCGCTGGCCGAAAAGATGCTCGCCGGCGAGATCAAAGGCGGCGCGGTCATCGGGGCGGAAGATGGACATATCGTTATCGGCGGCTAGGTTCGCGCCGGTGTCGGTGCCGCGGGCTATGGCCTACGCGGCGGAGCGGATGAGGCGGCGCTTGGCGGAATTGCCGTTTTTGCCGACCCACGCCGTGATCGCCCTCTTTCCGGGGCGGGTCTCCATCGGCCCGCGCGGCGGCGATTATTCCGCCAACAGGGAGGTTTTGCGGCGGGACTGCGGGCGGCTGCGGGAGGAACACCCGGCGTACCGCTTTCTGGAAAGCGGAAACGCCTACCCGCTGCCCGCCGTGCAGGCCGCGCGGCTTGCGGGGCTGGGCGTGATAGGCGTCAACGGGTTGCTGCACACGCCGGAGTACGGCTCGTCGGTGACGATCGGCGCGGTGCTGACCGACATGCCGCTATCGGACGGCGTGCCGCTGGAAGAGGAAGACGGCTACTGTCCCCAATGCGGCGAATGCGTGAGACAATGCCCCACAGGCGCGCTTACTTACGATGGCGGGACCCGGACGTTTGAGCGGGAAAAATGCCTCTCCCACCTGCGCCAGAAACAGGGCGCGTCCTTGGAGAGGCCGGGGTATTACGGGTGCGATATTTGCCAGAATGTCTGCCCTATGAACTCATGATCATAGCTAATAAATCCCGCTTGGAGATCCCTAAGACGTGCGCCTCGTCCAGCAGCGCTTTCAGCGTTCCGGTACGGAACGCCTCGCGCCTTTCCTCCATCAGGCGGTCGCGCGCCCCCTCCGCCACAAACAGCCCGATCCCGCGCTGCTTGAGCAGAATACCCCGCGCCGTGAGCTGCGAAACGCCCCGCGCCGCCGTCGCCGGGTTGATGCCGTACCGTTCGGCCACCTGATGGGTGCTGGGCACTAGCGCCCCCTCCCGCAGATGCCCCGAGAGTATGTCGTTTTCCAGATCCCGCGCCACGCCCAGATAGACCTTTCCTTCCATTGGGCCCGCCTCCCCCGTTTGTCACTTTGTTAGCAATATCATATGCCCGCAAAAAGGACTTGTCAAGCCGAAAATCCCTTGACAAAAGGCGGCGCTTGGAGTAAAGTGTTCCTGGCACTCTTGACAATGGAGTGCTAAAGGAAAGGGGAAGCGGGCATGGACGAGCGCAAAAAGGCGATTCTCAGAGCGGTCGTCGATAACTATATCCAGAGCGCAGAGCCCGTGGGCTCCAGGGCGCTGGCGGGACAGCCGGGGCTGGACGTTTCCTCCGCCACATTGCGCCACGAGATGGCCGCGCTGGAGGCGATGGGGTTTCTTGAACAGCCGCATACGTCGGCGGGGCGCGTTCCCACTCCGAGCGGCTACCGCGTCTATGTGGACGAACTGATGCGGAAGCACGATCTCACGCCTGACGAGCAGGACACGCTCAATCAGGTCAAGAAGCTCCGCATGGCCGAGCTGGACAGCCTGCTCAACCGGGCGGGCCGCATCATCGCCGAACTGACGCGCACCGTGACGGTGGCGGCGGCGGGGCCGGCCGGCCGCCGGCCGGAGGTGCGGGAGGAGCAGGTTTTCGTGTCGGGCGAGGCCAACCTGCTGGATTACCCCGAATTTCAGGACCTCCTGCGGGCGCGGAGGACGCTCGAGTACGTCACCGGGCAAAGGGCCGCCCTGATCCGGCAGGCGCCGGTGTGGGAGCGCGACGGCGTACGCGTGGTCATCGGGCCGGAGAACGCCGCGACGGAACTCTCCGACGCCTCCGTGCTGATGGCGACCTACCCGATGAGCGGCGGGATGCGGGGGATGATCGGCGTTGTGGGGCCGACCCGGATGGATTACAGCCGCATGGTGTCGCGTTTGGGATATTTCGCGGAAAAACTCAAAGAAATGACAGCCGAGGAGACGGAGTAAATGGCAAACAAACGAAAAATAGAGCCCGAGCTTGCGGAGGCGGCCGAAACCGCCCCGGAAACGCCCGTACTGCCCGAACAGGAGCGGCCGGCGGAGGAGACGCCGCCGGAACTTGAGGCATGGAAGGACAAGGCGCTGAGAGCGCAGGCCGATCTGGTGAATTTCCGCAACCGCTCACAGCGCGAGCGGGAACAGCTTTGGAGCGAGGCCCGCGCCGATACCGCCGCGCGCTTTCTGCCGGTGCTGGACAATCTGGAGCGCGCGCTCGAAGCGCCGTGCGCCGATGAAAATTATAAACAGGGTGTGGAAATGACGCTTAGACAGTTTACTGACATACTAACAAAGCTGGGCATTTCGGAGATAGAAGCGTTTGAGAAACCCTTTGACCCGCAATGGATGGATGCCGTTTTGCATGAGGAGAGCGACGACTGGGGTGAAAACACCGTCACACAGGTTTTTGAGAAGGGCTACCGCATCGGGGACAGGGTTCTGCGCCACGCGGTGGTCAAAGTAGTCAACTGAAGGCTTCCTTCAGCGCTTTACGCCGCCCCCGGTCACCCGGCGGGAGGGGAACATAATCATAAGAAAAGGAGAAAACAGCTATGTCAAAAGTAATCGGTATCGATTTGGGCACGACCAATTCGTGCGTGGCGGTCATGGAGGGCGGCGAGGCCGTCGTCATCCCCAACGCCGAAGGCGCGCGCACCACGCCGTCGGTCGTCGCGTTTTCAAAGACGGGGGAGCGCATGGTGGGACAGGTCGCCAAGCGTCAGGCCATCACCAACTCCGACCGCACCGTCAGTTCCATCAAGCGCGAGATGGGCACCAACCACAAAGTCACCATCGACGGCAAGAGTTATACTCCCCAGGAAATCTCCGCGATGACGCTCCAAAAGCTCAAAACGGACGCGGAGGGGTATCTGGGCGGCAAGATCACCCAAGCCGTCATCACCGTGCCCGCCTACTTCACCGACGCGCAGCGGCAGGCCACCAAGGACGCCGGCACCATCGCCGGGCTTGAGGTGCTGCGCATCATCAACGAGCCGACGGCGGCGGCGATGTCTTACGGCCTTGACAAAGAGGAGAGCCAGAAGATACTCGTCTTTGACCTCGGCGGCGGCACGTTTGACGTCTCCATCCTCGAGATCGGCGACAGCGTGATCGAAGTGCTGGCGACGGCCGGCAACAACCGCCTCGGCGGCGACGACTTTGACGACTGCGTGATGGAGTGGATGGCGGCCGAGTTCAAGCGCGACCAGGGCGTCGACCTCACGCAGGACCGCGTGGCGAAACAGCGGCTGAAGGAGGCCGCCGAAAAGGCTAAAATCGAGCTGAGCGGCGTGACTTCCACCAACATCAACCTGCCCTATATCACCGCCGACGCGTCCGGGCCCAAGCACCTCGACATGACGCTGACCCGCGCCAAATTCAACGAGCTGACCGCCCATCTCGTCAAAGCCACGATGGGGCCGACCCAGCAGGCGATGAAAGACTCGGGGCTGAAAAACGCCGAGATCAGCAAAGTGCTGCTGGTCGGCGGTTCGTCCCGCATTCCGGCCATTCAGGAGGCGGTGTCGCAGTTTATCGGCAAAGAGCCGTTCAAAGGCATCAACCCCGACGAATGCGTCGCGATGGGCGCGGCCATACAGGCCGGCGTGCTGTCCGGCGACGTGAAGGGGATCGTGCTGGTCGACGTTACCCCCCTCTCGCTCGGCATCGAGACGATGGGCGGCGTGTTCACAAAGCTGATCGAGCGCAACACCGCCATCCCCACCGAAAGGTCGCAGATCTTCACCACCGCCGCCGACGGCCAGACGTCGGTCGAGGTCCATGTCCAGCAGGGCGAGCGCGAATTTGTGCGCGACAATAAGACGCTGGGCCGTTTCCACCTCGACGGCATCCCGCCCGCGCCGCGCGGCGTGCCGCAGATCGAGGTCACGTTCGACATCAACGCCAACGGCATCGTCAACGTCACCGCGACCGACAAGGGCACCGGCAAGAAACAGCACATCGCCATCACCGCCTCGACCAGCATGTCCAAGGACGACATCGACCGCGCCGTACGCGAGGCGGAACAGCACGCCGAGGAGGACCGCAAGCGCCGCGATGAGGTGGACGTGCGGAATCAAGCCGACCAGATGATCTATCAGAGCAAAAAGGCGTTGGACGAATTGGGCGGAAAAGTGTCGGAGGACGAGAAAAAGCCCGTGCTGGACGCCGTTGCCGCGCTGGAGGAGGCCCTCAAAGGCGCCGATACCGAAGCCGTGCGGCAAAAGACCGAGGAACTGGCAAAATCGTTCTACGCCATCAGCGAGAAGCTGTACGCTCAGTCGCATGACGGCGGCGGAGACGCGGGCTCCGGCCCGGACGCGCCCGGCGGCGCGGCTCCGGGCGGTCCTGAAGTGGTGGACGCCGATTTTGAAGTGGTGGACGACCAGTAAAGCGATTGTATCGCACCCGGGGGGCGGCCCGCGGCCGCTCCTACATATCCGGTGGTAAAGGTAGATTGGTAACATGGCCGACAATAAGCGCGACTATTACGAGATACTGGGCGTTGCGAAGAACGCCTCCGACGACGAGATCAAGAAGGCGTACCGCAAGGTGGCGCGTGAGTGCCACCCCGACCTCAACCCCGGAAATAAGGACAAAGAGAAGCAGTTCAAGGAAGCCAACGAGGCGTATGAGGTGCTGAGCGACAGCCAGAAAAAACAGATCTACGACCAATACGGCCACGCGGGCATCGATCCCAACTACGGGGCGGGGCGGGGCGGCGGTTTCGGGGATTTCGGTTTCGGCGACCTCGACCTCGGGAGCATCTTTGAGAGCTTCTTCGGCGGCTTCGGCGGCGGCGGGCGCGCGGGCGCGCCGCGTAAGGGCGAGAGCATTCGCGCCACTCTGGTGGTCAGCTTTGAGGAGGCCGCGTTCGGCTGCGAGAAGGAGATCGAGGTGAGCCGTATAGAGCCGTGCGGCGACTGCGGCGGTTCCGGCGCGGCGAAGGGCACATCGGCGGAGACCTGTCCCGGCTGCAACGGGTCCGGGCAGGTCCGGACGGCCACGCGTACGCCGATGGGCATCATCTCCTCGACCGGCGCGTGCCCGTCCTGCAACGGGCGGGGCAAGATTATCAAAACCCCCTGCGCGTCCTGCAAGGGCAACGGGGTGGTGCGCCGCCGCGTCGCCATTTCGGTCAAGGCCCCCGCCGGCATCGACGACGGGCAGGCGTTCCCGCTGCGCGGGCAGGGCAACGCCGGGGCCAACGGCGGTCCCGCCGGCGACGTGCTGGTCACGGTGTCGGTGCGCCCGCATCCTCTCTTTATCCGGGAGGGCACGACGGTACACAGCGAGATGACGGTATCGTTCAGCCAGGCCGCGCTGGGCTGCGAGCTGGAGGTGCCGACGCTGGACGGCAAGGTCAAATACACCGTACCCGAGGGGACGCAGCCCGGCACCATTTTCCGTCTGCGCGGAAAAGGCATTCCGGGCCTCAACGGCCGGGCGCGCGGCGATCAGCTCGTGCATATGGTGGTCGATGTGCCCAAGCACCTCAATAAAAAGCAGAAAGAGGCCCTGCTCGCGTTCGCGGAGGCTTGCGGGGAGCGGGGGGGCAAAGCAAGGGGCCGGACCGACAAGGGAAAAGGGTAAGCGGAGGGTGGTTCCGCAGCGGCAAAAAAATCTCCTCTTGATAATTTTGTCCGCATGGCGTATACTGAACGGAGAGAAGACGGAGCTCTGTAGCTGCCGCGCTAGTCGGGGAGATAGCGGTGCCCTGTGACCTGCAACCCGCTAAAGCAGGGATGAAGTCCGGCCCGAGGGCCGCGCCTGTGCCGTCCGGCCCCCGGTAAGCGGTGATGACGAAACGGTCCCGCGCAACGGCTGCCCGTGAATCATGTCAGGCGGGGAACCGAGCAGCATTAAGCGGTGTCGGGCGTGTGCCGCGGGGCAGCCGTTTTTGAGCAGGCTGCCGGGACAGCGGGCATAGGCGTGTGTTCGGAGGCAGGTGCGCGGCAGCTATAGAGAGCTGCTCCATCGCCCGTGTCAGGAAATAAGCGCTTACGGAACTTATTTCCTGACCGCAGCGCAGTCTTTGGCGCAGGGGCATAGCCCCTAAAGCCAAAGACGGAGCGGAGAGGGCGCGGATGGAGCGTGACAAAAGAGAGCTGCTCCATCGCCGGGCAATGCTTGGCGTAACTGGAGCGTAACGGAGGGGGCTGGTATATGCGGGTCAATACGCTTCGCGTCATGACGGTTGCGCTTGCCGTTGTGCTGATTAACGTCAACCTGTCCGGCTATGAGTTTTTGCCGGATATTGTCGGGCTTGCGCTGTTTTTTTTCTGCGCGGTGCTGATGACCGACCGCGCCGGGCGGTTCGCGCGCGCGGCGGTGGTGTCGGCGGTCATGCTCTTTTTGGAGGCCGTGCGCCTGTTAAAGCTCACCGAAGCCCCTCTGGCGGGTTTTCTGAACCTTTTGTACATGTTCATGACGGTGTTGCTGGTCATCACCGCCGCGGACGGCGTAGGCCAGTTCGGCCTGCTGAATGGCAACGGGGGCATTGACCGGCGCTGCGATATGACGGGGCATGTTTTTGCCCTGACGTTCCCCCTTTCGGCGCTGGCCATGTGGTTTCCGGCAACGGCAAGGGTTCTCGGCCTGGTCAATCTCCTGATCTCTATCTTTGTACTGCTCATGTTCGCCTCTTTTTACAGCACCATATACGCGACTGTCCAGCCCCGGGGCGAGATCCTGATGGACACGGAGGGGAGCGGCGGGGAGGAAGACGCGGCGGAGGAAGACGGCGAATTGTCCGGGGAGGAAGAGCCTGTGCCGGAAACGGCCGGGGAGCCGGTATAAGGGGTTTGACAGGTGCTTTATAACAAATGGAGGCCCGCCGTCTTTGCCGAGATATGCGGGCAGCCGCATATCTCAAAGACGCTGCTCGCGCAGCTTCAAACGGGGCGGCTTGCCCACGCGTACCTCTTTACCGGTTCGCGCGGAACGGGCAAGACGACCTGCGCAAAGATACTGGCCCGCGCCGTCAACTGCGAAGCGCCCCAAGACGGCGAGCCGTGCAATCAATGCGCCTCCTGCCTGGGAATCCTTCACGGCAGCGTCCCCGACGTAAACGAGATCGACGCCGCCTCCAATTCCGGTGTGGACAACATCCGCGCCCTGCGCGAGGAGCTGGTCTATTCCCCGGTCGTATCCAGGCGCCGGGTCTATATCATTGATGAAGTCCACATGCTCTCCGCCGGCGCGTTCAACGCGCTTCTCAAGACGCTGGAGGAGCCTCCCCCGCATGTCCTGTTTGTGCTGGCCACCACCGAGACACATAAAGTCCCGGCTACCATTGTCTCCCGTTGCCAGCGATTTGCGTTTCGCAGAATAGAGAATACCATTATAAATGAAAGAATACGTCATATTTGCGAAGCGGAAATGATTGCCATAGAAGGACCTGCCTTAGCGCTGATCGCGCAAGTGGCCGACGGCTCTCTGCGCGACGCGCTCAGCCTGCTGGAACAGTGCGCCGGCGGCCCGCGCGCGGGCTCCTCGCCGGCGGACGGCCTGATCACCGAAGCGTCGGTCCGCGAGACGCTGGGGCTGACCGGGCTTGACGAGCTGGCGCGGTGGCTCCGCGAGATGCACGACATCAGGCTGTCGATGGGGCGTTTGGACGCGCTGTATCAGGCGGGGATGGACATCACCGCCATTTTAGGCCAGTTGTCCGCTCTGCTGCGCGATTTGCTGATGGGGCAGATGCTGGGCGATCTGTCGGTCACACGCCTGCCGCCCGGCGAAGCGGAGGCTTTGTCGGCGTTATGGCCGGGGGAGCGCATTTTGTGGGCGCTGTCACGGTTTCAGGAGACAAGGCTGTCACGCAGCGCCGATAAGAAGCTGGACGCGGAACTGTGTTTGATCCGCCTGGCGGCCCCGCCTTCCTCCGGGAGACTGGAGACGCCGGGGGAGACGGAGAGGCCGGAAATGCCGGAAACACTGAGGACGCCGGAGACGCCCCGCCCTGTGGAACGGGAAACGGAGCCGCGGGATGAACCGCCGCCGGAACCGGCGGGTACGGAGCACAGAGTGCGGCGAACAGAGATCGTTGAAGCGGTACGCGACCCCCGCTGGGCGCCGCTGCTGGCGTCCGTCAATAACCCGCTGCTGCGCGACGCCCTTTCAAGGTCCGGCGCGAAAGTGGACGGTGACCGGCTGATTATCGGGACGGACGACCCGTTCATCCAGGGCATCATAAAACAGGCGGCACCGCAAATCTTAGCATTTTTCCCCGGCGGAACAGGGATAACCGCACAGGAAAAAGTGAAAACGCCGCAAGCGGGCGGGGCGCTGGATGCGCTGATCGCGTCGGCGGGCGATTTGGTTATTGAAGAATAGGAGGATGCGGAATATGCCAAAACACGGGCTGCCCCAAGGGTTTGCGGGCGGAAATATGCTCAAGCAGGTCCAAAAAATGCAGGAGGAGATGCTGCGCGTCCAGCAGGAACTGGAGGAGCGGGAATACACCTCCGCGTCCGGCGGCGGCGCGGTGTCGGCCACCGTCAACGGCAGGCATGAGGTCGTCTCATTGAGCGTGTCGCCCGGTGTCGCGGACCCGGAGGATCTTGATATGCTGACCGATCTTGTCATTGCGGCGGTCAACGGCGCGATGCGCGAAGCGGATGAGGCGATGCAGAAGGAGATGTCGCGCTTCACCGGCGGGATGAAGATGCCGTTTTAGAACCGCTCCGCCGCCGGGTGCCCGGCTGTCCGCAAGGCGCGCGGGGAGCATGACAGGAGTGATCCATCATTTTATATCCACGCCCGGTCGAGGAACTGATCGACCATTTCGCGCGCCTGCCCGGCGTCGGGCGCAAGGGAGCGGCCCGTCTGGCATTCCATTTGCTGGATTGCGGCGACGAGGAAGTGCGCGCCTTTGCCGAAGCGATGGTCGCGGCGCGGGAAAACACCGTCTTCTGCCGTGAGTGCCAGAATCTGTCCGAGCAGGAGCTTTGCCCTCTCTGTTCCGGCGAGGGGCGTGACCGGACGCTGCTCTGCGTCGTCGCGGAACCCCGTGACGTGGCCGCGATCGAACGCTGCCGCGAGTACAAGGGGCTGTACCATGTATTGCACGGGGTCATCTCCCCCACCAGACGGAAAAGCCCTGACGACATCCGCATCAAAGAGCTGCTGGAGAGGGTCGGCGGCGGCGCGTTCGCGGAGGTGATCCTCGCCACCAACCCCGACACGGACGGCGACACGACCGCTCTCTATATCGCGCGGATGCTGCGCCCGCACAACGTGCGGGTCACGCGTCTCGCCTACGGCCTGCCGATGGGTGGCCATGTCGAACATGCCGACGGGCTGACCATTTTACGCGCTCTGGACGGCAGGCGTGAAGTGTAACAAAGTGTTAATAAATTAGAAACCACTTCTTCACAAATAGGGACTATAATAAATCCATACTATCCCAACAGGGGCCATAAGGCCCTTGAAGATGCCCTGACGGCGCCGCCGCACTTTGGCGGAGAATACAAGGCCCAAGGGAGTATATTCCCTTGGGCCTTGACAATGCTGAAAGCTATATCAACTTGACCGTGTAATAGACCGCGGCGACGAAAAGGTAGCAGAACAGGGCAATCATACCGTACAGCGCGCCGGACCGCCCCAGAACGGCCGAGATTGCCAGCGATGCGGCCATTACGCCGCAGGCGATAAACAGGAAGAGATACCGTCCCCTGCGCGGGATAATGCTGACGGTCCTTTTTCCCAGGCAAACCGCGCCTCCCCTTTTTTTGAGGAGCCAGAACAGCAGGGCGGAGAGCGCGATGGCGGCGGCAAACAGGATGTGCGCGAGTGTGTTCCACCGCCCCGAGCGCTGGTAGAGCAGTGTCAGGAGCCACAGGCCCACCGCGCCGCCGGAGACGAACACCGCGAGCGCGGTAAAATCCTTGGGATAGATATAGGCGAGCAGATACAGCACCGCCGCTCCGGACGGTATGACATAAAGGTGGGCGGGCCAGTTGAAGCGGTAGAGCAGAAACGTCCAGACCGCCAAAAAGAGCATCACGCCGAGCACGCGCCAGGTAAACCGGTCGTCTGCGCGGCGCTGCTCCTCCTTACGTTTCTTTCTCAAATCCGTCAAGTCTTTTTTTGCCATTGTAATCCTCCCGGTTCACCGCATCGTTTGGTAGCAAACTGCCGAAAGCACCATCAAAGGCGCCGTCTCACACCGCAGGAGGGTGTTTCCCAGCGAGACGGAACGCCAGCCATGTTGGACGGCCAGAGCCGCTTCCTCCGGCTCGTACCCACCCTCGGGACCGGTCAGAACGGAGATTTCCTCCGCGCCTCCGCCTAAAGCCGTTTTGAGGCTGACCGTCCTCTCCTCCTCATAACAAAAGAGGCGCAAACCTTGCGCAATACTGACAACTTCTTGAAACGACAATGTCTTTCTCAATTCAGGCAAGCGGCCTCGCCCGCTCTGCTCCGCCGCGCTTTTCAGAATCTTACCAAACCGCGCGCGCCTGCTGTCCGCAGGCGGTCCCGCCACGCATCTCCGGGACAGCACCGGCGTGACCGAGACCGCGCCCAGTTCCGCCGCCTTCTGCAGCATCCATTCAAAGCGCTCCCCTTTGGAGAGTGAGGGATAAAGATGTACTAGCGTTTCCGGTTCCCCCCGTGACGCGAAAGTTTCCAGAACGGAGGCTTCCCCTTCCGCCGTCAGGGTGCATAGGGCTTCCCTCCCGTTGCCGTCACAGAGGATTATTCTCTCGCCCTCGCGCATCCGCAGCACGGAAACGATATGCCGCCTGTCCTGATCGGAGAGGCGGACCGTGCCGGTCAAAGCGATTCCCGGTACGATCAAACGAGGTTCCATACTTCGACCCCTTTCGCACCGCCCATTTTACCACAGAAGGATGGGTTTGGCAAGGAAATCGGAGCAATTTTCAGGCCGTTGTTTGTTAAAATTGCGAAACAACATGAGAAATGAACTTATTCTCAGAAGTATAAGCGCCTGTTTTCATAACGATGTTAGCTGAATAGCAAACCAAACGGTCACGATAATTGCCAAATCAACACGCTCTTTATGGAACGCTTGTAAAAATGTAGGGTTGTCAATGATGTGTTACAAAATTTAAGATAGTGTGTCTGGGGGACAACCAGCGTAACGGTCTCATAGGGAAGTTGTTATACCATCTGCGATGGGTTGCGAGTTGCTTTTT
>JAIRUE010000108.1 GCA_031254575.1 Oscillospiraceae bacterium
ACGCTCGCAACTCAGGCGGGCAGGCAAGCCGTCACGGTGGAGGCGTCAGTCGTGCCGCCGGAGGACCTCACGAAGATGCAGGCGGCGCAGGTCAGGGGATACGGAGCGGTCGTCAATATCGACGTGTTTGTCGGCAAGGAGAAGGTAGATGTGCCGGTGACAATCAGTATGCCGTATACCTTGAAAGCAGACGAGGACCCTGCCGCCGTCTGCGTGTGGCGTTTGAGCGGTGATGGCGAACTGAGGAGGCTGGACGGCGTATACGACGAAATAACGGGAGTGATTACGTTTACCGTCAATCATCAAAGCCTGTTTGTCGTGGGTTATGACCCGGTGGCTCTGTGGGAGAACAAGTTTACCGATGTGGACAGGAACCACCCGTTCTACGACGCGATCGCCTACGCCGGCTATTACAGCGGCATCCTGTTCGCCGGAACGAGCGACACCACCTTTGACCCCGACGGGGTCATGACGCGCGGCGACTTCATGACGGTGCTGTATAAGCTGGCGGGACGCCCGGAGTACAGTGAGGGCTACCGCGGTTTCCGCGACGTATCCAAGGGCGATTACTGCTACGACGCCATCCTGTGGGGAGCGAACACGGGTATTGTGGCCGGCTGGGCGGTGACGCAGGCGGGGGCGCTGGGCAGGGCCGGGCTGCTGACCAGCGGCGGGTCCGACTTGACGGCGGACGCGACACGCGCCGAGATCGCGCGGATGTTTATGGACTTTATCCGGTTTGTGGCGGGGTAAGAGGGGTATCGCGAAAAACACCGGATAGGGTAGAAACCGCCCATCGGAATTGTACATTCCGATGGGCGGTTGTTTGCGGTTGAAAAGAGACAGCCCGGCGGTTCACGCCGCCCGCAGGCACATCATCATAGCGAAATGCGAAATGCTGCCCAGCAGGATAAACACATGGAATACCTCGTGGAATCCGAACAGTTTGCGGTCGCGGCCCGGCCAGCGCAGCGCGTAAAGGACGCCGCCGGCGGTATAGAACCCGCCGCCGATCATCAGCCAGATAAACGCCCGCATCTGTCCCTGTTCCTGGAACGCCCTGACCAGCGGCACGATCGCGATGACGACCAGCCAGCCCATGCCGACGTACGCCGCCGCCGAGACCCAGCGCGGCGCGTTGGGCCAGCAGAGCTTGATGACCGTACCGGCGACCGCGAAAAACCAGATGACGCCGAATATCGCCCAGCCCCACACCGCGCTTTCCCTCCGCAGCGTGACAAGGCAGATCGGCGTATAGGTCCCCGCGATCAGCATGTATATCATAACATGATCCAGCTTGCGCAGGGCCTTGCGCTTGTTCGGGTCAACGCGCAGGCTGTGATAGAGGGTGCTGGTGGCGTACAGCCCGATCAGGGCCGCGCCGTAAACGGAGTAGCTGACGATATGCCACACCGTGCCGACAAAGGCCGCGACAGCCACCAGCACGCCGACGCCGGCGGTGGCCATCCAAAAGCCGACGCCGTGCGTCAGCGCGGAAAAGAGGCGCAGAGCGTCGTAGGGGGTGCGGGTCTCCTTATCGCGGGGCATGAAAACCTCCTGAAGAACGGCGCCCCCGCTCAAGGCGGGGGGCTGTGTCTTTCTTCGGATATGGCGGGCGGCAAACAGCCTAGCCGGCCTGCGAATCACCGGAACTCTTCGCCTTTTCGACCAGCGCGGCAAACGCCGGTTTATCGTACACGGCCATTTCGGCCAGCATCTTGCGGTTGAGGGTGACGCCCTGGACTTTAAGGGCGTGCATAAAGCGGGAGTAGTTCATCCCGTTGGCCTGCGCCCCGGCGGAGATGCGGGTGATCCACAGGCGGCGGAAATCGCGTTTGCGGCGGCGGCGGCCCACATAAGCGTAGCGCAGGCTCTTCATGACCGCCTCGTTCGCGGTGCGGAACAGCTTGGACTTTGCTCCCCAGTAACCCTTTGCGAGTTTCAGTATCTTTTTATGCTTCTTGCGCGTGGTGACCGCGCCTTTGATTCTGGCCATATTGAATCGTCCTCCAGCGGTTTTTTATTTATACGGTATCAGGTCTTTGACATTCTGCTCGTTGGTCTTGTCGGCATACGCGCCGGCGCGCAGGCGGCGTTTGACTTTTGTGGCCTTCATATGGTGCTGGTGGCGCAGCCCGGCCTGTTTACGCTTTACTTTTCCGCTTTTGGTCACCCGGAAGCGTTTCTTCGCCCCGGAATGCGTTTTGATTTTGGGCATAATCGGTCACTCCTTCTGTTTAACTTTGGGGGGCGCTTTCGGCGTAAGGAACATAAACATACGCCGCCCCTCCAGTTTGGGGGGTTTTTCAATAGAGGCCAGCTCCGCGCAGTTTTCGGCGAACTTCAGCAGCTGCTTTTCGCCCAAATTGGAATGTACCAGCTCGCGCCCGTGGAACCGGACGGACACTTTGACCTTATCCCCGTCGCGGAGAAAGCGGAGCGCGTTTTTGAGCTTGAAATTAAAGTCGTGGACGTCGATGGTCGAGGAGAGGCGTATCTCCTTGATTTCAACGATGTGCTGGTTGCGGCGCTGTTCTTTTTCCTTCTGCGCCTGTTCGTAGCGGAACTTGCCGTAGTCCATCAGGCGGCATACGGGCGGCGTCGCGGCGGGGGCAATCTTTACGAGGTCCAGCTCTCGCTCGGCGGCGATTTTCAGGGCGTCACGCGAGGGCATGATCCCCAGCGGCGCGCCGTCGTCGCCGATCAGGCGAATCTCACGGTCACGGATCTCCTCGTTGATTTGATGGTCCCGGCTGCTGATGTGGGCTCACCTCCATTTACGGTATGGCGCTCCGTGTAGGGAGCTTGACTGAGAAGAGCTCCGCCGGGTCACAGTCCGTGAACCGCGCGTGGAGCCTGACAATGAAAAAGACGGGCGGCTTTTCCCCCGTCAACAAACACAGCGCGGCGCGAACCGCCGTTGCTTTCCGATGTTGACCTTGCGCCCGGACGGGGCAAGGTGAGGGAAATCCCTGCTTTATTGTGCCTGCCGCTCCGCCGGACCGCCCGGAAAACGGGCCTCCGCCGAATCTGCATGTGTAATGATACCACGGATACGCCGGTTTGTCAAGTCTTTTTTACACGGTTTCCCATTCGGCTTCCCCGGACGGCCGCTCTTCGGAATCGGGGTCTTCCCGGCCCGCTTCCTTCGCGAAGGCTTCCAAACGCCTGTAAGACGTTTCGGAAATGATCAGATGGCGGACAATATGTTTGTCGGTCGTTTTCGCCTTCCCCTTTTTATTCGAGACGGTCAGCGAGTTTGTCAGGCTGAGATATACATTCTCATGCGCGTTCTCCGCGTCGGCGTAACAGGAGAGCCTGCAATACCGGTCGTAGGAGGGGGCGGGTTTCAGGGAACGGAAATAATCGAGCCTGCCGCTTTCGAGCGCTTCCCGGATGCCCGCGAAGGCCGCCTCAGGCTGATATTCCCAAACGGCGTCACACACCCTCTCCACGCCCCACCGTTTCGTCTCCTCGAAAAACGGCCTCCTGACAAGCGCGCGGAACGTCCAGGCGGAGCCGCCCAGCACAGTCAGATGCTCGATGACCCAAATGCCCACCAAAACCCCGCCGCTGACCGCCGACGCGTTCGAGCTTGACCCGCTGCCGGTCGTGAAAGACCAGACGCCGTACGGGATGATCGCTTCCGTAAACAGCCTGTATGTGTATGAAGGGCCTTTGAGTAAGCTCCAGAACCCTTCCAGATCGATCACCGCGGTCGCCCTGAATACCACCGCCGCGTAAGCCGTCAAATGGACGTAGGTGAAAATGGCGAAATACGCCAGCAGGGACAGCCCCCAGACGGCGGCGTTGCGCGCCTGGCCCCATTCCGCCGCCTTCGCGGCAATAAATCCCGCCGCCGCCGCGAACAGTATGGTAACCAGTACGCTGAGGTAAACGGACGGTATGTAGAACATCCCGATCGCGTAAAGGACCGACAGCGCGGCGGTCAAAACGGCCCCGGTCACAAAATACGCGGCGTATGCCGGGCTCACCTTGCCGGACAAGCGGTAATACTTTTCCATTTCGATCATGCCCCTTCGCGGTGTTTTGCATAAAAAAACCGCGCCCAAAGCGCGATGCCGGTACCATGAGGCACTGTATTCCAAACAGCCCCGATTCTCACGAACCGATTCTAAATGTATGGTAGCACGCAAATGTCAACCTGTCAAGCGTTTTTTTGAAAAAACGCGAGAAATTTTTTATACGGCGCGTAAAACGCCGCCAGGGTACGGGAGGGGCCGTTTTCCCGTTTGACGGAACATCCCCCTGCGGGGGATAATGCGGAAAGACTGCTGAGATAAAGCCGCACCGATGTGAGGAGAAAAAGCATGGTTACCCTTGAAAAAATCACGCTCGAGAACCGGCGCGAAATGTTTAATCTGGAGGTTGGGGAGGAGCAGCGCCGTTTTGTCGCGTCCAACCTGTCCAGCGTCGCGTCCTGCTATGTCCTCGCGGTCAACGGGGGACACCCTATGCCTTTTTGCGTTTACGCCGGCGGGCGGATGGTGGGGTTTGTAATGATTGTCTACGGCGTCACGGGGTATGAAACGCCGCCTGTGGCGGAGGGAAACTACTGCGTCCTGCGTCTGATGATCGACCAAAAATATCAGCGGCGCGGATATGGCCGGGAAGCGATGCGGAAGGTGTTGGACTATATACGCACCTTTCCCGCCGGACCGGCGCGGTACTGCTGGATAGGCTATGCGCCCGGCAACGAGGCCGCGCAAAGGCTGTATGAGAGTCTCGGCTTCCGCTACGGGGAAGAAATCATTCATCGCCTCAATGGGGAGCACAGGGAGTTATACAGCGTTATAGAACTCTGAAAGGGAGGGGACCCATGCCGCAGATCGAACTGAGCAAGATCCGGAAAACATTCAAAATTTACGAGCGGCCGGAGGGCAAATGGGCGCTGCTGCGCGGCGCGTTTTCGCGCACGGCGCGCACCGTGACGGCGCTGGACGGCGTGTCGTTTGCTATCGGCGAGGGCGAACTGGTCGGCTACATCGGCCCCAACGGCGCGGGTAAGTCCACCACCGTTAAGGTGATGAGCGGCATCCTGACCCCGGACGGCGGCGCGTGCGTCATCAACGGGCGGACGCCGTGGAAGGAGCGGACGGCGCATGTGGCGGAGATCGGCGTGGTGTTCGGCCAGCGCAGCCAGCTCTGGTGGGACGTGCCGGTGAGCGACTCCTTTTTATTGCTGCGCGACGTCTACAACGTTCCGCGCGAGACATTTAAGCGGCGGCACGACGAGCTGACGGAAACGCTCGGCCTTGGCGGCCTGTTGAAGACGCCCGCGAGACAGCTCTCGCTGGGCCAGCGGATGCGGTGTGAACTGGCCGCCGCGCTGCTGCACAGTCCGCGCATTTTATTCCTCGACGAGCCGACGATCGGGCTGGACGCCGTGAGCAAGCTGGCGCTGCGGTCGTTTCTCAAAGAGGAGAACCGCAGGAGCGGCGTGACGATGCTGCTGACGACCCACGACATGGACGACGTTGAGGCGCTGTGCGACCGGGTGATGGTGATCGGGCACGGAAAGCTGCTCTATGACGGCGGGATGCCGGCGCTGAAGGCGCGCTACGCCGCGCGCGAGGGGGAAGACATTGACGAGGTGATTGCCAGAATGTATGAGGAGATGGCCCTGTAAGGAAGGTGTACCCTCCGTCCCGTGACGGCTGCGGACAATTATTTGCCGAAAGGAAGGACCGCGCGTGAGAAAAGCCTACCTCTCCATATTCCGTATCCGCGCCGCGGAGTCGTTTCAATACCGCATAGCCGCCCTGTCCGGCTCGCTGACCAGTTTTCTCTGGGCGGTTATTGAAATCGCGGCGTTTACGGTGTTTTTCAAATACGCCCGCGGACCCGGCGGCGGGCTGACGCTGGAACAGACCGTTTCGCACATATGGGTGCGGGAACTGCTGCTCTTTTTACAGCCGTACAATATCGACGGGGATTTGCTGGGTAAGCTCACAAGCGGCGACGTCGGCGTGGAACTGTGCCGCCCGCTCGACTTATACTGGCACTGGTTCGCCCGCACCTCGGCGGGCAAGCTCGTCGTCTTCGTCATGCGCTGCCTGGTCTGTTTCCTCGTCGCGTTTCTGCTGCCCGGCGGGTTTGCCGCCCGCCCGCCCGCGTCTCCTGCGGGCTTTCTGCTGTTTGTGCCCGCCGTGCTGTGCGCGTTTTTGCTGTGCAGCTCCTTTTTAATGCTGATGACCGCCGTGCGGACGAACATCACATGGGGAGACGGCCCCATGTATTTACTGGGGCTCGCGGGCGGGCTGCTGTCGGGCGGATACCTGCCGCTTCAGCTTTGGCCCGGCTTCATGCAGCCGTTTTTACTCCTCCAGCCGTTCGCCGGCATCTGCGACATCCCGGCGCGGCTCTATATCGGTTCGATGGAGCCGTCGGAAGCGTGGCTCGGCATAGCGGTGCAGCTTTTTTGGTCGGTGGTGTTTATCGCTGTGGGGCGGTTTATCATGGCGCGGCGGGTGAAAACCCTTGTTGTGCAGGGAGGATGAGTATGAAAGAGCTGCGTTTCTATGTCCGCTCGCTCCGCCTCCACCTGCTCGGCGGCGTGGAATATAAGGGCTGGTGGATTATGGTGCTGCAGGTGCTGGTCGTCGCCGTCACCGACCCGATCGGCACGGTGCTGATGTTTGCCCGGTTCGGCTCGGTGGGTTCGTGGTCGGTGGAGCGCATTTTACTGATATACGCGCTGGCGGTCACGTCCTACGGCCTCGCCGAGAGTCTTTTCAGGGGGTTTGACTACTTCCCGTCCAAGATGGTGCGCTCCGGCGACTTCGACCGCCTGCTGCTGCGCCCGCGGACCCTGTTCACGCAGGCCGCCGTGTCCTATTTTCACATCCACCGCCTTGCCCGTCCGGCGGCGGGGCTTGCCGTCGTGTTCTGGTGCCTGGCGCGGCAAAACACAGCGCCGTCCCCGCGCAGCCTATGGCTGCTGGTTTCGGCGCTGCTGGGCGGGACGCTGGTCTACGCGGGCGTATTCGTCTTTATGTCGGGCATTTCCTTTTTCACCGTCGGCATATTGGACTGGATGATCATCTTCACCAACGCCAGCTATCAGGTGACCCGTATCCCCCTTCCGTATATGCCGGGGGCGCTGCGGTCTGTATTCACGTTCGTCATGCCGATGCTGGTGATCAGCTATTATCCCGCGAGCGTCCTCTGCGGCTGGGGCGAACCGCTGTGGAAAGGACTGCTGGCCCTCCCGGCCGGGGCGGCGTTTTTGGGGCTGTCGCTGCTGGTGTGGCGCGTGGGAGTACGGCATTATAAGAGCACGGGGAGCTGAAATATTTCTGACATCACCCCGCTGAAGCTGTTCCAAAGGCCGATAAGCCCGTACGACCGTATCCCGTTAAAGGAAAAAAACACCGATCCCAGAATAATCACCGCTCCGAAAACGGTAAACAGAAGTTCCATATTATTTCTCCCCCCTGATCTTCTCCCAATACGCCCTGGCGGCCTGTTCCGCCTTGTTGTCGCCGTATCGGTAATAGTCGGCGTCTTTGATCGCGTCGGGCAGGTACTGCTGCGGCTTATAGTGGTTCGGCGCGTTGTGGGAGTAAAAATACCCCTCGCCGTGCCCCAGTTTCGCCGCCCCGGCGTAGTGGCTGTCTTTCAGGTGTTCGGGGATGTCGCCGCTCTTTCCGGCCTGTACGTCGGCCCGCGCCGCGCCGCCCGCGCCCGACGCGCTGTTGGATTTCGGCGCGGTGGCGCACAGCACGACGGCGTGGGAAAGGGGCATGATGGCCTCCGGCAGGCCCAGCTGCAGCGCCGTATCGACGCACGCCTTTGTGACGACGGCGGCCTGCGAATACGCCAGCCCTATGTCCTCGTTGGCCGTCACCAGCAGGCGGCGGCAGGCCGAAATGATGTCGCCCGCGTCGAGCAGGCGGGCAAGGTAGTGCAGCGCGGCGTTAGGGTCGCTGCCGCGGATCGACTTCTGGAACGCGCTCAATATGTCATAGTGACTGTCGCCGTCGCGGTCGTAGCGCATCGCGCTGCGCTGGCTGACCGTCACCGCGTCGTCCATGCTCAGCGTGACCGTCTTGCCGTCGCCGATCGGCGCGGCCGCCGCCAGCAGTTCGACCGCGCTGACCGCCTTGCGCACGTCGCCGCCGCAGGAGGAGCAGACGCGGCTTAAAACCTCGCCGGGACAGACGATCTCAACGCCCGTCTCCTCCGACAGCAACGCAAGGGCGCGCTCCACCGCCGGGCGGCACTCCTCCGGCGTCACGGGCTTGAACTCAAAGACGGTGGCGCGGCTCAGGATGGCGTTGAAAACGGTGAAATACGGGTTTTCAGTGGTGGAGGCGATCAGGGTGATCTGCCCGTTCTCCATAAACTCCAGCAGGCTCTGCTGCTGCTTTTTGTTGAAATACTGTATCTCGTCCAGATACAGCAGCGCGCCGTCGGGGGTAAGCATGGTGTCGAGGCTGTCCACGATTTGACGGATGTCGCTTATGGAAGCGGTCGTGGCGTTGAGCTTATACAGGGTGCGCTCGGTACGCGCCGCCGCGATCCGCGCGACGGTCGTTTTCCCCGTCCCGGACGGACCGTAGAAAATCATGTTGGGGATAACGCCCTTTTCAATGATCCGCCGCAGCAGCCCGTCCCGCCCGATGATATGGCTCTGCCCCGCCACGTCGTCAAGCGCGGCGGGCCGTATGCGGTCGGGCAGGGGGTTTTTAACCATACAGCGGATACTTCCCGCACAGCTTCGCGACTCCGGCGCGCACCTCGTCCGCCTTCTCCTCATATCTCGCCGCCGTCAGGTAAAACAGCCCGGCCAGCGTCTCCATATCGTCCTCGTTCAGGCCGCGCGAGGTGACGGCGGGGGTGCCCACGCGGAAACCGGAGGTATAGTACGGTTTCTGCGGGTCGCCGGGAATGGCGTTTTTGTTGACAGTCAGGCCGACGGTGTCGCACCGCCTTTCCATCTCCCGCCCGGTGATGTCCATCTTGCGCAGGTCAACGAGCATCAGGTGGTTGTCCGTGCCGCCGCTCACAAGGTCGAACCCGCGTTTCATCAGCGCCTCGGCCAGCGCCTGCGCGTTTTTAAGGACCCGCTGCTGATAAGTCTTGAACTCCGGCCTGAGCGCCTCGCCGAACGCGACGGCCTTGGCCGCTATGATGTGCATCAGCGGCCCGCCCTGCGTGCCGGGGAAAACGGCCTTGTCAAACAGCTTTTTATTGTCCTCGCCGTTGCACAGCAGCAGCCCGCCGCGCGGTCCGCGCAGGGTCTTATGGGTGGTGGAGGTCGTGACGTCGGCGTGGGGTATCGGCGAGGGGTGCAGGCCGGCGGCGACCAGCCCGGCAATATGCGCCATGTCCACCATCAGTTTGGCGCCGACCTCTCCGGCTATTTCGGCAAACGCGGCAAAGTCGATGACGCGCGGATAGGACGACGCGCCGGCGATGATCATCCCGGGGCGGTGTTCTTTCGCCAGCCGGCGCACCTCGTCATAGTCGATCCGCTGATCCGCGCCCAAACCGTAGGGGATAATGTTGTAAAACAGCCCCGATAGGTTGACCGGGCTGCCGTGGGTGAGATGGCCGCCCTGGGAGAGGTTCATGCCCAGAACAGTATCGCCGGGCTTGAGCAGCGCGAGGTAGACCGCCGTGTTGGCCTGTGCGCCGGAGTGGGGCTGCACGTTGGCGTGCTCCGCCCCGAACAGCTTGCACGCGCGTTCGCGGGCAATATTTTCCGTGACGTCCACGCACTCGCAGCCGCCGTAATACCGCTTGCCGGGGTAGCCCTCGGCGTATTTGTTGGTCAGGACCGAACCCATCGTTGCGATGACGGCGGGGGAGGGCAGGTTTTCAGACGCGATAAGCTCCAGGCCGTCGCGCTCGCGGTTGTATTCGGCGTACAGCGCCTCGCCGATCTCCGGGTCTGCGGCTTTGACAAAATCCATGATTTGTGTTAGCATATCTTCTGCCTCCGGCGGCCGAAGAACCTGAAAAAGGTCCTCCGGGCTCTCCAAAAATTTTTCATCATCATATCATAGGGAGCGGTCCGAATGCAAGCATTGATTGAACGCCTGAAAGAACTGTACCCCGAAGCGGCCTGCACGCTGGACTACATAGCCGGTTACCAGCTGCTGTTCAACACGCGGCTCGCCGCGCAGTGCA
Organism: Oscillospiraceae bacterium; assembly: GCA_031254575.1. Lineage (GTDB taxonomy): Bacteria > Bacillota > Clostridia > Oscillospirales > UBA929 > UBA929. Next base: position 10,159 of record JAIRUE010000108.1, read on the forward strand.
CCGACGCCCGCGTCAACATCGTCAAGGAAACCCTCTATACCCGTTTCCCGACGCTGGAAGCGATCGCGGACGCGGACATCGAAGAGATGGAGGCGGTGGTCAAGCCCTGCGGGTTTTATCACCATAAGGCCCGCGACCTCATTGAGGGGGCGCGTATGCTGCTCAGTGAATACGGCGGGCGGGTGCCGGACACGATGGAGGAGCTGCTGCGCATCCCCGGCGTGGGGCGCAAGACCGCAAACCTCGTGCTGGGGGAACTGTACGGCCAGCCCGCCGTCGTGGCCGACACCCACTGTATCCGCCTCTCCAACCGCTTGGGGCTGTGCAATTCCCAGGACCCCGTGAAGGTGGAGGACGCGCTGCGGCTGCTCCTCCCGCCGGAGGAGCAGCTTATGTTCTGTCACCGCCTGGTGGCGCACGGACGGGCGGTCTGCCGCGCGCGCGCGCCGGATTGCGGGGCGTGCGGGCTGCGGGAATTCTGCGGGGAGCCGCGCTGACGCGGGGGGTGTAACAATACCCCTTCCGCTATTCTCCCGCCACAAACCGGATAAAGTCCATAAACATCCGCGCGATCTCGGCGCGGGAGGCGTCCCCCGTGAGGTCGGACCCGCCGCTGGTCAGCATCCCGGCCCTGCCTAACGCTCCGGTCTGCGTCGCCGCCCAGCCGTCCACCTTGGTAAACTGCTGCGCCCCTCTGTTTTTGGGGATGGTATACTTCGCAACCTTCGCCGCGTACTTATAGAGGATCACCGCCATCTCCTGACGGGACAGCGCGTCAGACGGAGCAAACCTGTCTCCGCCCTTGCCGGCCACAATACCCGTGTTCGCTCCCCACAGGATGGCGTCGTAGCAG
>JAIRUE010000072.1 GCA_031254575.1 Oscillospiraceae bacterium
TACACCGGCACGGTGGGCAACCGGCTCCGCGTTACGGTCGGGGAGGGCGCGGCGGACGGAACCTTTGACGTTACGACATGGCTCGGCGAGAACGCCGTTGACAGGCAGGAGGGCGTTGAAACGGGCGCCGGCCTGGAAAAGAACGGCTTTGTGTGCTTCAACAAGACGACGCCGCTCAAAGCGGGCGAGACGTTTGTTCTCACCAACGGCAAGGACGGCACGGCCAAGGAAGAGGATTACGAGGCTTTTTTGCAAAAGCTGGAAAGCCATTCCTTCCACACGCTGGGCCTGCCCGCCGACCGCGAGCCGGTCAAGCGGATGTTCTGCGCGTTCACCCGCCGGATGCGCGAGTCGGCCGGCGTCAAAATCCAGTGCGTGCTGTACCGCTGCCCGGACGCCGACTATGAGGGCGTCATTTCGGTCGGCAATCAGTCCCTGAGCGGCGACGCCGCCGCCGCCGTCTGCTGGGTCACGGGGGCGCAGGCCGGCGCCGCGCCGGGCAGGAGCCTGATGAACACCGTCTACAACGGCGAGCTGGAGATCGACTGCGACCATACGACGGCGCAGCTGGAGGAGGCTCTGAAGAACGGCTCGTTTATCTTCCACCGCGTGGGAAGCACCGTCCGCGTGCTGGAGGATATAAACACCCTCACCACCCTTTCCCTTGATAAAAACCGTGATTTTCAGGACAACCAGACCATCCGGCTCATCGACCAGATCGGGACCGACATCGCGGCGCTGTTCAACGAGCGCTACCTCGGCAGAACGCCCAACGACGCGTCGGGACGGGTCGCGCTGTGGAGCGACATCGTCGCCCATCACCGCCAGCTGGAGCTGCTGGGCGCTATCGAGGGCTTTTCGCCGGAGGATGTGAGGGTGGAGCGGGGCGACCGCAAAAAGGCGGTCGCCGTGCGCGACTGCGTCACGCCGACCGGCGCGATGGCGCAATTGTATATGACGGTGATAATTGGGTAACAAGTGTCCGCCGGGTTTGACGCAAGGTGACAGAATCAGGCTTATCGTGAAAGGGGAGGACAGTCTATGGCAGCGGCAAAAACCATGAACGCCCGCGACGCCGTCAGCGGCGCGCTGGCCGAATGCTACGTGACGATAGCGGGCAAACGCTACCGCTTTATGCAGCTTATCAATTTCCAGTCCGGCGTCACAAAGGAGAAGAGCGAGGTGCCCATTCTGGGGCGGACCGGCAAAGGGCACAAATCCTCCAACTGGAAAGGCTCGTTCAAGGGCCTCGCGCACTACAACCAGTCGGTGCTCCGCCAGCTTCTGCTGGATTATAAAAACAACGGCGAGGACCTCTACTTCGACATCCAGGTCACAAACGACGACCCCGGCAGCGCCGTCGGGCGGCAGACCATCGTCCACAAGGGCTGCAACATCAACGGCGGCACGCTGGCCCGGTTCGACGCCAACGCCGATTTCCTCGACGAGACCATCGAGGGCACGTTCGACGATTGGGAAATGCCGGAGAAATTCCGCCTGCTGGAGGGGATGTAAATGCCGGAATTTGCCGCGTTTATGGCGCAGAACGCCGTCAAGACCGAGCCGCTCAGGCTTGCCGCGTCCAAACGCTTTATCGGGGAAAACGGAAAGCCGGAGGAATGGCTGATCGGCCCGGTCACCGGCGCGGAGGACGAGGAGCTGCGCCGCGAGGCCGCGCGCCGCGTCCCCGCCGCGGGCGGGCGCGGGGGGTTTGTCACAGAGACGGACTATAACCGGTATCTGGGACTGCTGGCCGCCCGCTGCACGCTCCGCCCCGACCTCAATGACGCCGCGCTGCAAAACAGCTACGGCGTGATGACGCCCGACGCGCTGCTCAAGACCATGCTGACGGCGGGCGAGTTCGCCGAATACGCCGCCAGAGTGCAGGACGTGTGCGGCTTTGACATGGCGGAGGCTGTGGAAACCGTAAAAAAATGATCGGTGAGGGCGATTTCGACGCGACGCTGGCCTATGACTGCCTTCACCTGTTCCATTGGCCGCCTTCCGTGACGCTTCGTCTGTCGCGGGAGGAGAAAGCGTTTGTCTGCGCGGCCGTATGGCGGTACGGGGAAAGGGAGTGAGACGGTGACGCTGTTGGACGCCATCCATTTATTTGAGACGGCGGGGATAAAAGACCCGGTGCGGCCGGCGGCGGCGCGGCGGAGACCCCTGGCGGGGGAAGAACGTCAGAGCCGCCTGCCGGAGGAAAGCCGCCAAAGCTGTTTTACAAGTGAAGCCCGTCAAAGCCGCCTGCCGGAAACTGTGCGGCAAAGGCGCTTTGCGGAAGAAGCCCGGCAAACCTGCCTGACGGCGGGGGATTGGCAAAAAAATCTGATAGCATGGGACAAACGCGGCGTGACGGCGGCGAAAGAGGCGGTCCGTTCTGAGATTGCCGGGGGATATGCGGGCGCCGGGGAGAAAACAGTCGTTTCTTCCGACTGGCCGGGCCCGCGGCAGGTGTTCCGTTTCGCCTACGGCGGCGGGCGGGCGCGAACCCCGCTCAACCCGCCGCGTTCCCAACCGTCAGAGGCGGAGCGTGATTCGCGGGCTTCTGTCCGTTTCGCGGACATTTCCCTTCCGCCAAACATACGCCGGGCACGGGGAGAGGCTTCCCGCCCTCTTGCCGGGGAGGGTGTCCGTATACCGCGGGAAGCGTTCAATTTCGCTTCACGGCCGCTTTTTGCCGCGGCGCGCGAGACGGGCGCGCCGCCATTGCCCCGCAGGGACGCGGTTGCGGCGGGGGGAACGGCGCGGCGCGGCGGTTTTTTGCCGGAGGGGGATGCGGGTCGCGTCCCTTTCCCCGTTCCCCTCTATGGGGGAGAGCCGTTTATGGATGCCGGGGAGACGGCGTTTCCCGGCGTTCTCCGGCGGCGGGAGGAAAGCGTTTCCCATGGCGGGGGCGCGGCTTTCCTCTCTTCTTCGGGGGAGAGCGCCGCCCGCCCGCCGGGGGCGGAGCCGCTTTTTGCCCCGGGCACGATTGACTTTGACGAGATCCTGTATCACATTGAACGGCGTCTGGGCGAGGCGATCGCCTGTTCCGCCGAGGGGGTGTAAGGATGGAGATGTATTTTTCCAAAAACAGCGACCTGCGCTTCCGCTTTCCGGTGACGCCGCGCGCCGTGTCGGTGACGGCCGGGAGCCGCAACGAGGCCGTCGGGCTGATCGACAGCTCGGAGATCAGTATTCTGAATAAGCCGGGGCTGCGGGAAATCACCTTTGAGGCGCTGCT
>JAIRUE010000086.1 GCA_031254575.1 Oscillospiraceae bacterium
CTGTTTCCGAGTCATAATACGCCGTGACATAGCTGCCCTCCACAAACCACGCGGGGTCCAGGCTGCCTGTCGTAAAGTCATCGGCCTCAGGCACGTCATTGATTGTGTGGACGCGGAAACACAGCTTCCACGCCGCCGGGGACACCATGGGGGTGTAGCCTCCGTCTCTGAGAATCGCGTCCTCGTTGAGGGGGGTGAGGTCCTTAAAGCCGGCGCGGCCTATCACGATCGGTTTCCAGGGCAGTTCCTCCTCCACCCTCTGGCCGACCGTGACCTTGGTGACCTGAAGATCAGCTGTGCACCCGCCGACGTTGAGTTTGTCAAGGAAATCCTCAAACTCCTCGGGGGGGAAGTTGATGTCCTCATAGCGGAACTGCGCGACGTTGCCGGTGAGGTTGGTGGTGTAAGGCTCCGTTTTGCCCCAGCCAATCGTCCCGCCGGCATAGTTCTGGAAAATGAGCTCGGGGGCGTCGTCACTCTTATAATAGACGGTGATGATGCTGCCCGGCACAAGGTATTCGCGGATCTCGGCGGGGTCAATGAATCCGGCCTGCCCCCACGCGCCGCAGGAACCCGGCGCGCCGTCCCAAAGGTGGTCGAGCTGAATCTCTTCCACGATGTTATAGAGGAGGGAACGGTCGGCCGAACCGAAGCCGGCGGGCGGTTCAAAGGACGCGGAGGTGTCATAACCGGTCATGATGTTGCCGGAAGCGTCGTAGAAGGCGATGTAGTCGATGATAAGGTTGGCGGCGTGCTCACCCGCGGTGACGGCGCTGTCGTGCGTCTTGGTGAGGACGAGGATGTTCTTCGCGCCGGGAGCAAAGACCCGGTTGTCGTCCAGCTTTGCCGTCAGCTCTTTGAACAGGCTCTTATCCAGAGCAACGCCCCAAAGGAACTCGCTCCTGTTGTTGCTTTCGCCGGTATAGGCCTCCAGCATACCCCCCGACGCGTAGAAATTGCCATCCGGGTGCTCGACCCAGATGCGCAGATCTATCTCGCGGACGTCGGCGACCCTGTCGCCGAACAGGCCGGAGATGTCAATGCCCAGATAGGGGCAGCCGCCCTCCGTGGTCTCGATTTTGAGCGCTTTGCCGCCGTTGTAGTCGATGACCGACATCACGGACGGGTCGGCGTTGCCGGGGGTGAGGTTAAAGGCGAGGTAACCGGTCCTGCCGTCGTCAAAGGTGATGGCGCCGTCGGGAATGGCTTTGGGCTGGGCGACAACCGGCGTGTCGTCCCAGGCCAACCCGCCGCCGCCGCCGCCTCCTCCGTCGCTGGCTTCAGCCGTAGACGGGGTGACCGGTGACGGGGACGCCGTGTCTCCGCACGCCGTCAAAAGCGTGCCAAAGACGAGCAAGACCGACAGCAGCAGAGCAATTCGCTTTGTGTTCATGTTTTTCCCTCTTTCTTATATAAATTGGTTTTCTCGCGGTTTTCTGCGGTGTCACGCTCCAGCATTTCGCACACGGGCGATGGAGCCGCTCTGTGTCACGCTCCATGCCGCGCCCTCTCCGCTTCGCTTTCCCTCCGGAGACACCGTCTCCTGCGGAAAGCTGCGCTTCGGTCTGAAAATAACTCGCGGGATACGTTATTTTCAGACGCGGGCGATGGAGCCGCTCTTTTATCCCACTATTCCCGATCGCTCGACCCCCTCTATGAATCTCCTTTGCAGGAAGATGTAAATGATAATCATGGGCAATATCATCATAATAATGCCGGCGTATACATAGAGCGAGGAAATATTGGGATCGATGATCCGGTAACTGCCTGAGAGCGTATTGCCCAGCGTGTTGAGCTTTTTGGACAGGGCCCAGTCTCCGCTGATCTGGAAAACATTGGCGTAAAAGACATCGTTATACTGCCAGACCAGCGAGAAGATAAGCACCGTGATGATCGGGGGCATGGCGTTGGGGACCATCACGCGCAGATAGGTGTAAAACGTGCCCGCGCCGTCCACAAAGGCGGCTTCCTCGATCTCCTTGGGCAAGCCGCGGAAGAATTGATTGAAGATATAGATATACAGTCCCGAACGCAGGCCGACGCCGAAGATCGTCAGCATATACATCGGAAAGAGCGTCGTGAGCATATTGGGCGGATTGCCTCCGGTGATCAGGGAGAGAATTCCCAGCGGGTCAAAGTTGCGGAAGGTCACATAGAGGGGCAGGATGACGCTGTGGGCGGGAAGGACGATGACGAGGATGACGCAGGCAAAGAGAATCTTCTTCAGCGGGAACTGAAAGCGCGCGAAACCGTAGCCCACCATCGAGCAGACCACGATCTGGATAAGCGACAGCGAGCTGATATAGAACAGCATGTTGCGCAGGACTTTCCAGTATTGGGTGACCGTGAGCATAAGAGAGTACCGCTCCAGCGTGGGGGATTGCGGAATAAGGTATATGGCGGGGCTGTACGCGTCCTCATTGGAGAAAAACGAGTTGAACGCGATGCCGATGATCGGGCCGAGGATGACATAGGAGATGCCGACGATCAGCGCCAGCCGGAAAAGGGAAAGAACAAACCCCATAAGCCAGCGGATGATCCGCTGCCTCTCGTTGCCCATCCTTGTATCCGCATTGAATTTCTTAATTCTCTGTTTCAGGGATTCCAATCCTACCGCTCCTCTCCAAATCTGCGCGCGTCATATTCCTCGCCAGGCGTACAGCCGCGTTCCGCGCCCTCTCCGCTCAGTTATCGTAGTAAACCAGCTTTGACACCGCATAGCTGGCGATACCCAGAATGCCGCAGACGCTTATCATGCTGATAAGGCTGAACGCCGCGCCGACCGAATAATTCTGTTCGCCGAACATGGTGTCGTATACTTCCTGCAGCACGCGGCTGTTGACAAAAGAGTCCAGCACGGTGTAAACCATATTGGTCACCAGCAGCGGCGACACCATAGGGAAGGTGATCTTCCAGAACGTCTCGTAAGTCGTCGCGCCCTCAATCTTCGCCACCTCATACAGGGAGGGCGAGATCGATTGCAGCGCCGCGAGGAAGATGATGATCTGCACGCCGGACATGGTGATAACGGTGTTGATGCGGGACACCGCGCCGACGATGTATTCGAGTACCGTTTCCGGCAGGGCGATGTCGCCCAGGAGGTCTATGTAGTAAAGAATCCCCGCGCTCCCGCCGCCGGCGCCCGAAACGGAGTCCACCACCGCGGACGGAGCGGGGCTGGAACCTCCGATCATCATGGCTCTCACAAGGTCCAGCGCCTGAACGATCGCCGGGGCGTTGAGCAGGGCCGGCAGGAAAAAGATGGCGCGGGCGACCGTGCGCCCCCGGAACTTCTGGTTGAGTACGATGGCTATGAACAGGGAGAAGAAAATAATCAGCGGAACGTCAACGACCATGTTAATCAGCGACTCGGTCAGTATCTGCGTAAAACGCGGGTGGCCGGTGAACGCGTAACGGAAATTCTCCAGCCCGATAAACCTCGTCGTGTACCCCAATCCCTCCGTCGTCGTCTCGGAAAAGGCAAACTGCCCCACCATCCAAAGGCTTCGCACGTAAAACAGCAAAAACCCCAAGACGAACGGCGATATGAACAAAAGGCCCGTGACGGCGCGCCGCTGCGAAAGCGTCATGCCCCTGCGCTTTTTCACCACCCCGGTCATGCCGCGGCCCCCTCTCTGACCGCGAACCCGCGCGCGGACACCGTCAGGCCCCCGTAGGAGAGGTCCGTGCCGGTATAGTTGACGAGAATCTGGATGCCGTTGTCATACGTGACGCACCGCAGGCCGTCCGGCATGATCTCATGCCGGACAATGGCGCTGCCGCTCACCCGGCTGAGAATCGGGTTGACGGTATGGTACAACTCCATTGCCTCAGCCACCCAGTTCTGATAGTAGGTGCCGTAAAAACGGTTGAGGCCGGTGTACTTCATCCCGCTGGCTTCCTCATAGGTAAAGGTGAAGTGGGGGGAGGCGCCGGTCTCAAGCAGCCGCAGCACGGTGCCGGCGCGGTCGTGGGCGTCGCTGTGATTGACGGCGTAGCCCGCGTAGGGGATATAGCCGTGGATCACCATCTGGTAAAAGGGCACTTCCTCGTCCACGATATAGAAGTCGCTGTGCTCCAGCGAGATATTGATCAGATCGTCCGCGTAAGGGAGGGCGTACAGGTTGCCGCCCGACACCATGACGTCCTTGCCCATCCCGGCGATCTTTTCCAGCTGGCCCTTCACCACGTCCAGGGACTGCTCCCTGTCGATGAGTTCGGTGCGTTTGCGGTCGGAGTGAAGCTCGTCCCCAAGGTCGCGCAGCGAGACGCCGGTCACGTTATACGGCTCAAAGCGTTTGGTAAACGCGTCCACATAGCGGGGCAAGAATTTGGGGCTTATGAGCGCGTTCCACGTCTCCGGGTATCCGAGCGAATAGGTGGTGTAGCTGACCGGGTCGATCTGCTGCGCCCACCACCCCGTCAGGTTGCCGCCGTAATAACGCGAGTTCTCCATGGCGTAATTGTACCGTTTGGCGTTGTACGGGACGTTTTGGAACAAGACGTCGGCGTACAGTTTGCCGCCCTGCGCCTCCAGCTTGGCCGACAGGTCCTCAAACTTTTTCCTGCTCCCAAGCTGCCGCACGAGGATTATCCTGTTGGCGGCGTCGTGGAAATAGCCGCGGTTGAGCCACCCCTGATAATTGACCACCTGATTGGACACGCCGCCCTCACGGAACAGGTCCACAATTTCCGCCGCCTGCGCGTATGTGGTCATCGGGATGCTGCCCTGATACTGGACGGAGAGCATAAACTTCGTCCCCGTGACGGCTCCGACCATGTCCATGTATAAGGGAATGTCCCCCTGCCCGGCGGATTCTCCCAGCGCGCCTTCGCGGATCAGCCTCTCGCGATAATACCGCGCCATACCGGAGTAGCCGTCATAGCCGGCGTCCAGAAAGCTGTAGCGCACCGTCAGGTCGGCATTATAAATATTGGCCTCCACGACGGGCATTTCGGCCTCCGTGCCCGTGTTGCCGAACATATACAGGGAAAGGCTGCCGCGTACGATAAAGGTCGGGTAGACGCTGTTATACGACGCCGTTCTTCCGGACACGGCCGCGGCGAGCTGGACAAACGTATGCCCCTCCTCGATCTGGGCAAAGACGGAAGGCCCTCCCTCCCGGTAAATCCCGAACACCGGCATCCTGGCCGTTTCGTTGTTGCCCAGCACGGTATACTCGTTGTCCATCGGGTCCTGCCCGTACAGATACTGGCTGTACTCCTCGGCGTGATCCTTGCCGTTGTTGAAACGTATCAGGGAACCGGAGCCGTTGGGGACGAGCAGGTAACCGCTCTCACCGGTCCCGGCCGCGCCGAGGCTGCGCGCGAATTGAATCTGATATATCCTGGCGCCGCCTGTCTCCACGATGCGGTGCGTGGGAACCGACACCTTCAGGCTGTCGCCGTCCAGCCGGTATTCCAGCGGAACCTCAAAGCTGACGGTCACGGCGCCCTCCACGCCCGACGCCAGCGAATCCTCCAGCCAGTCCTCCTCGGTATACCCGGCCCCCTCGAAGATAGCGAGCAGCTTGCGGACGGTAGCCGCGCCCCTCGCGTTCGCGAACAGCTCCCAAAATCCCTCCGGGGCGTCTTCGGACTCAATATACCGCATCTCAACGTACTCGCGGTCTTTGGGGTCCTCCACCCTGTCAAGGAAAAAGTCCAGCCGGTCGCGGTGGATATAGAGAGGGACGATGCCGGTGGTCACCCTAAGGTCGCCCAGCGTATAGACATACCGCAGGCCCCCGTCGAGGCTCTCAGCCCTGAACTGCCCGTCCTTGATCGCGTAATCGTAGACGTTGTAACGGCCCGGCGTCCGGCGGGCATTGAAAAAATCGATGGTCAGAGGCGACTTCAGGATCGACTTGTTGAGACCGGACGCGATGGGGTCCTCGTCGGCGTCCGGCGGGCAGACGTACGTAATCAACCCCGAGCGCTTGTCATACACGGCGGCGTTTGTGGATTCAAGGTCGGTGTACAGCTGCAAAAACCCGTTTTCGGCCGCGAGAACCATTCCCGGCACGTTCCCGCCGCCCTGCAGCGGCGCGAAAGCGCGCCCCTCCTCGTAATAGGCGCCGCGTTCCTCAAGGTACTGCTTGTACCCGCCGTACATGCGGTAGTAGAATTGCAGATACCCCTGATAGATCAGGATCACCAGAGCGGCAACCCCCAGCACGGTCAGCAGCAGTTTTGTCCCCAGTTTCATCGGCGGTCCCCCTATCCCCTGAGCATCAGGTCGTTATAGATACTTTCAAAGAAGGTAAACACCTGATTGAGCATGTCGAACAGCAGCAGCACAAGGAAAATGATGATAAACATGGCTATCAGCGTGAGAATCAGCGTAAAAATCGTTTTGACCAGCGTGTAGTTGTGCACCGTCATGATCCCCGTCAGAATCAGCAGGGCTGTCCACGCGACGCCCAAGCCGATGATAAGGACATAAAAGACTTCCTCATTGGCCGCCAGCACGTTGGAGATGAGAATGGCGGGAATGTAGGTAATGATGAGCGGCAGGAACGCGTAGCCCGTCACCGTCATAATATCCTTGAACCGGCCCTCGCCCTCCATCAGGCAGGTGATCGACCAGTTGCCGATGCAAAACAGCAGATAGAGCAGAAAGATGCTCTGCAGATCGGTCAGCCCGTTGACCGAACGCGGGTCGGTCAGGTTTACGATGAAGCCCGCGAAGATGCGGTTGCAGGTATAGCACAGGCTGAACAGGAAGACGATAATCAGCGCCAGCGGCACGCTTCCCTTCTCCCTGTGCCGTATCTCGTAGAAGGTATCGGCGGGATGGTTCAGGACCCGGACGAGGTGCTGAAATTTGTCGCGTGTAAAAATTTTAGTCATCGGCGAGCAGATCCCCCTTCTCGGTCCCTTTTTGCCTGACCAGACTCCGCACATACAACGCCAGCGCCGCCACGATGACCCCCGTGAGGATATACCCCAGATTCGCCTTGAGGATGTTGTTGCGGTAGCGCTTGAAAGCGATGGAGTAATACGTGCGGTTCATGCCCAGCTTGAGGTGCTTCATGGCCTCCTTGTTATTCCCCTCGGTGAGGTACGCCTTGCCGATGCCGATATTGGCCAGCTCAAGGTTTTCATTGAGGGTGAGCACCTGCCGCCACAGATCCACCGCCAGCCCCTCGTCGCCGTCCTGCCGGAGCCCGACCGCGGTGTTGATAAGACTGCCGTATTCCGTCTCGGTAAAAATCATGATCTCCAGCCGCCCGGAGTCGAGCACAAGCAGCTTATCCCCGGTGGAGGCCAGCGCGCAGGGGGCCTTGAACGTACCGGCCTGTGTGCCCATACCGCCGAAGATATAGAGCAGATTGCCCTCGTAGTCGTAGGTGAAGACGCGCCCGCGTTTTGAGTCTAGCATGGAATAGATGCCCTTGCCCCGGTAGAGGATGTCCACGATCTTGGAGGGGCCGTCGAACTCACCGGCGACGGCGGGGAGAAAAAAGACATCTCCCCCGACATTGTTGTTCTCCCCCTTTCTGATGACGTCCACGCCCTTGGGGTTGAGCCGGAAAGCGGCCTGCGTTCCCTGGGGGTCGATGCAGGAGGCATAGACAAATCCCGCGTCGTCCACGTCGACGCCGGTAAACTCGGTGGGAATGAACAACTGCTGCAGCTTGCGCTGCTCTTTGGTGGAAAGGCTGCGCCAAATGCGCTGCCAAAGGGAGACCGAAACCGGAATCGTTCCGAAAAAGCTCAGAAATTCGCCATCCGCCGTAAAGACCATGATCCCCTGAAACATATTTCTGGCGACCACATATACCCGGTCGGCATAGTCCACCGCCACCTTCAGCGGGGAAAACTCATACTCCGCCGGCAGGATCTCGCTCTTCGGGTCGGCAATGATCCGAACGGCTCTGTCCCCGTCCAGCACGACAATCCGCTTGTTCTCGGTGTCGGCCACATAGAGCAGGTTTTTTTCCGATACCGTCACCCCGTAAGGCTTGCGGAACGTATCGGGCGTCCCGCCGTTGTCAAACGTCTCGATGACGGCGACCGCTCCGGTCAGTTCCTGATTGACGACGACGATGCGGTCGTTATCGGTATCGGCCACATAAATCAGCCCGTCCGGCGCGACGCAAAAGCTCTGCGGATTCCTGAACGGGGTGATCCCGAGCGTCTGCCCCGAAACCGTTCCGGCGGGGACATACGGCGCGGGCGTGAACTCGATATATTCGCGGTAGTTGAACGTATAGGAATCATACGGCACGTCGGCCGCGGCCAGAGCCGGCACGGCGCAGGAGAGCAGCGCGGCGGACGCCGCCGTCAGCGCCGCCAGCCTTGCAAAGCGTTTCACGACCTGTCGCACCCCCTTAGTCTTTCATCCCGGACGTCGTCATCGTCTCAAGGATGCTGGACTGGCATATGAGGAAAAAGGTGATCGGAATGGCGGCAAGGACGAACGCCACCGCCATAGCCTCGCCGGCACGGCGCGCGCCGCCCGCCGCGATCTGCTGCATGGCAAACTGCAGCGGTTTCAGTTCCTCGCTGCGCAAAAACATATACCCGGTATTGCCCCACATCGTCTGGAACTGGAAGATGGCGAGCGTCAGCCACGCGGGCTTGACATTGGGCATAATGATCTGCCAGAAAACCCTGACCTCGCCCGAGCCGTCCATCCGCGCCGATTCGAGCAGCGAGTCGGGGATCTGTTCCATAAACTGCTTCATCAGGTAGAGCCCCAGCCCATAGCCCCACGCGGGCAGGATCAGGGCGAGATAGGTGTTGTTGAAGCCCAGGAAGGAAATGATGACATAATTGGGGATTTGCGTGACCTGATAGGTGAACATCAGCGAGAGGATAACCAGCGTGAACAGCGCCTTCTTGCCGGGGAATGTGTGTTTGGCCAGCGGGTAGGCCGCGAACGACGCGATGACGACATGCCCCACCACGCCGCAGCCCATGATGATGGTCGTGTTGAAGATATACCGCGTGAACGGCACCCATGTGTCGCTCATCGAGATAAAGAGGTCGGTAAAGTTTTCAAACGTGGGGTTGCGCACGAAAATGCGCGGCGGGTATGTAAAGATTTCATCCAGCGGTTTAAGCGCGTTGTTGATGACGATGATCAGCGGCATCACCATAAAGACGCCGAAGAGCGCCATGAAGAAGAACATCATGGTATTGCCGGCGCGCGACCGGTTCAGTTTCTTCTCGCGGCGAAACACGCGCTCAAAGAACGTCTCCTTGACAATGACGGGGCCCTCGGAATTCTTAACCTTGACCATGCCTCAATCGCCCACCTTCCTCAGCAGACGCTGCACCAGTTTGTTTGTGCCTATCATCAGCAGAAACAGCACTGTCGCGATGGCGGAAGCGTAGCCCATTTCAAAGCGGACGCCGCCGTAGTCCTGAAGATGGGTGACGATGGTGGCCCCGGCGTAGCCGACCGAGGGGTTGCCGGCGAGCTGGATGGAAACGTCGGCGATGGCGAACGAGGCCGTGATCTGCATGACCGCGCCGAACATGAGCTGCGGCTTTATGGCCGGCAGGGTGACAAACCACAGCTCCTGCCAGCGGTTTTTGATCCCGTCGATCGCCGCCGCCTCATAAAGCGCCTTATCAATGGTCTGCAGGCCCGCGATAAAGGCGAGGAAACCGGTCCCGAGCGAAAGCCAGAGCTGCACGATGATGAGCACCGGCAGGACGTATTTGGCCGTCACCATCCAGAGGATGGGCTCCTGTATAAAGTCGTTTTGCAGCAGAAACCCGTTGAGAAGGCCGTAGCGGTCGCCGGTGAGGATGATGTTCCAGACAAGGTACGCCTGTCCGGCAATCGACGGCGCGTAAAAGATGAGGGTGAGAAAGGCGCGCAGCTTGCCTTTGAACTCGTTGATGATCCACGCGAACAGCAGGCAGAGGAGATAACTGACCGGCCCGGTGATCACGGCGAGGATCAGCGTGTTTTTTAAGGAGATGATGAAAATATCGTCCTCCAGCAGGAGCTTGAGATAGTTCGTCCAACCGACGAACTTCGGCAGTTCGAGCATGTTGAAGTAGGTCAGCGATATGAACATGGAGGCGACGACCGGGAGGATGGTGAAACAGGTAAACAGAAGGAAATAGGGAGCCATCATCAGGTAGGAGGCCTTGTGCTTTGACAGGACCGCCCCCACAGACGGTTTCTCGGACTGTTTCTGCGTTTTTGTCACGCCGTCAGCCCCTTTCCGTGCCGCCGTAAAGCGGCAGACCAAATTCCCTGCGCTTGAAATCTATCTCCTCATTGATCAGGATCACCTTGTCGGTCAGCGCCTCGCGCGGAAACTCAAAGACGTCGGCCGAGGCCCCGATCGGCCTCCAGCCGGTGACCACGGCATAGAAGGCGTTATTGATGTTGCGGTAGCTGAAATAGCCGCCGGGCACCTGCGGGACGCCCCGCACCGACTCATACTGGCTTGCCAGCGCCTGATAGTCGGTGATGGGCCACGGAAGCCTCTCAAACGCGTCCTTGTTGGCGGTCGGCACGCGCGCCGCCGCGCCCATAAGGCTCTCCATCTCCCGCCCGTACAGCGTCTGCGTATCGGCGTCCGTCCACCATTTGAGAAATTCCCAAGACTGCTCCGGGCTGGCGGCGGACTCCATGATAATGCAAGCCGAACCGAAACTGCCCACCGAGCGGTTGAGGCCCCCGGCGGCGTCCACGGTCGCGGGCACGGGGGTAAATCCCCACAGCCCCTTAAGATCGGGCGCGGAGACCTGCAGGGTGTTGTAGAAGATATAGTCCTGTATGATGATGGGCGCCTCGCCGGTGCGGAAACGCTCCTCTACGCTGGTGTCCTTATCCAGCTTATAATCGGTAAAGAGTTCCGTATACAGCTTGAACGCCTGATACGCCTCTTCGCTGTCGAGCGCGGAGCGCGTCGCGCCCTCATTGTAGTATTTCCCGCCGTACTGGTAGAGGAACATGGCGTAGATCGGCTCGGCCGGCTTCATCCCCAGTTCCATCTGATTGTTGGCCAGCACGGCCAGCGCCACCTTCATGTCGTCCCATGTGTCGGGGATCTTGAGCCCCAGCTCCTTGAGGATGTCCTTCCGGTAGAACATCATCGGGAAAGTCTGGGTTTCCGGAAGGCCGTAAACCGCGCCGTTATAGGTAAGGCCCTCCATGGCGCTCGGCCGGAACCGCGCCGTGACCACCGGCAGGTCGGAAAATTGCGAGAGGTCGGCCACCGCGTTGCGCAGGCCGAAATTCATCGGCAGGTCGTTGCCCACCTGAATGGCCACATCCGGCCCCTGCCCCGCCAGGGTCGCCTGCATCAGCGTGCTCATATCGATCAGCACGACGTTGACGTTGATACCGGTGACGCGGGTAAACGTTTCGTCTATCAGCGATTTGATGACGTTCGCCTGGTCGCGGCCGGAGCCGATCCAAAGGGTGACGGTATTCCCGTCTTTTTCATCGGACACATTGCCGATCTGGTTGTAGTCTATGACAAACGAGTAGAACAGGCGCTGGAACTCATACCCGATCCGCGAGAAAACGGAGCTGTTTTTGGCTTTCGGCTTCACACCCGGCTGATGGAAGGTGATCGTGTCGAGCTGGAGAGGCTGCTCAATCGCCTGTGTCAGCCATGTGCCGCAGGCGCGCACGTTGACCATAAAGGAATTGATCGTCTTGGGGAAGCGCTCGCCGTCTTTGATCAGTTCGTCGAGGTGGGCGATCATCGTCTTCAGCACGCGCTCGCGGTCGCTGCGCTTGCCCGCCACACGCTGCAGCTCGTCAACGGCCCACTGGAGATTGTCGCGCACGGCGATCATCTCGCCCCTCAGTTCCGGCAGGCTGGTTTCCACCTGGTAGTCGCGGTATTTGTCCGGCTTTACGCCGGTGAGATGGATGACTTTGCGGTATATGCCGTTCAGGCCGGAAACCGCGTCGCGCACGACCCCGATCGCCCCTCCGAGGCTGCCCAGCACCGCCTCGGCGCGCAGTGTGTGCCGGCCCTTTTCAAGGTAGATCTTATAGGCCCCGCCGTCGCGGTCCGCCAGCGTCTCCATATGCCAGCTCTGTTTATAAATAAACCCGTAATCCTCAAATTCCGCAAACGGCACGACGCCGTCAATGCTGATCTTTCTTGACATGTGGATGCCCTTGGAGAAGTTCTGCAAAACGTGCAGCGACAGTTCATAAAGCCCGTCCCCGGGCACATCGAAGTCCCACTCGACCCATTGCCCCGCCATCCTCCATGAGTAGCCGCCGATGGTGTTGTTGAGCAGCACTTTGGGACTGGAGGGGGTGACGGACGGGGAGGACTGGTCCTGCACGGGGTAGAGCATCTGCGAGGAAGTGCGGGAGGTGTTCTGCGCCTGAATGGTGACGGACTCCGAAGCGTCCCTCGCGCCCGCCCGCACCCATCCGGCCAGCGCCTCGGCATACGGCGCGGGGTACGGCTCGTTGCTCAGGTTGAGGCTGTTGATCAGCATGGGCTCGCGCAGGGAGAGAAGGGCGAGGGTGTGCTCTCCTTTTTCAAGGTAGAGGGAAAGCCGGCTCGTTATGTACCCGTCGCTGTCGTAGAAGTAACTGTCAATCCATTGGGGGCATTCGTCCATCGTGGGTTTGAGGTCGTTGCCCTGATTGTCCTTTCCCCAGACCGGCTCCGGGCTGCCGTCCGCCTCGGCCGCGATGGCGGCGCTGTTGCTCCAGACGCGCTGGAACTCGACGGTCGAAAACTCGCGGTACGGGAGCTCCCCGTCGAGAAAAACACCCCTCTGGATCGCGGAGTTTTTCCCCCCGACCGGGTAGTAGAGGATCGAGAGGTCGTACAGCCCGCTCTCCGGGACCGCGATCACAAATTCGGTCAGCGCGTCCTCGGCGGTCAGCACGCCGCCCCGGGCCGTGCCGCCGATGTCCGTGACGATCTCGGGAGATACGGCCGCGCCGCCCTCCTCATAACGCGCGACGGCGTCCGTGCCGAACGTGACGTGTACGTCGGGCCGGTTCTGCGGGTGCAGGGCGAGATATTCCCCGTAACCGGGAATCGACTCGTCGATCGAATACCCCTCGATAATATCCTCGTAGTCGTCGCGCGTCATGTCCCCCGGCGTATAGCCGTATGCCGGAAGCGCCGTAAGCAGCGCCAAAGCCGTCAAAACGGCCAGCGCGCGGACCGGAATTTTTTTCCGTACCATATGGGCCTCCCCCTATATTTTCAGCACAATGCCGATTCTCACCCGACAGATGAAAATATTTTAATACATTGTTAACAAAAAGTCAATAGCAATAATGCGTTTTCTTGTTTTCATAAGTTTACCGGATACCTTGTACGCCGCCGTTTCTCCGGCTGTTTCCCGCGCGGCGTTTTTGTGGTATACTGCATGTATATTTCTGTCGGAAGGTGGGTCCCGCTTTGAAACGGCTGTTTCTATGCCTTACCTCTATTCTTTTGGCGCTCTCTTTATGCGCCTGCGGCGCCGCGTCCCCCTCCCCGTCCGGGCCGGAGGAGCCCGTCCGTATCGGCGCGCTCAGGGGCGCGACGGCTATCGGCCTTGTAAAGCTGATGGAAGACGCGAAAACCCCGGGCAGTTCTCCGGACCTGCTGTTCGACGTCGTGACCACCGACGAGCTCGTGCCTCTGCTGGCGCGCGGCGAGCTCGATATGGCGGCCGTCCCCGCCCATCTGGCCGCGACGCTGTACAACAACACCGGCGGCGCTTTCCGCGTCGTCGCGGTCAATACGCTGGGGCTTTTTTACATTGTCGAGACGGGCGACACGATTCATTCCATCGAGGATCTGCGCGGCAAAACCGTTATGTCGACAGGAAAAGGCACGACGCCGGAATTTACGCTGCGGCATATCCTCCGGCAAAACGGTATCGACCCCGATACCGGCCTGACGCTGGAATTCAAAAACGAGCCCGCCGAAATCGTGGCCATCCTCCGGCAAAACGGCGGGATCGCCATGCTGCAGCAGCCCTTTGTCACCACGGCGGAGGATAACGTGCCGGAATTGCGCGAGGCGCTTGACCTCACGAAAGAATGGGACAAGCTGGACTCCTCCGGCACCCTCGTCATCGGCGTGTTCATCGCCCGGACGGCGTTTCTGGAGCAGACCGCCGCCGTTCCCGCCATTCTGGACGGATACCGCCGCTCGGTGGACTGGGTCAACCAAAACCCCGCCGAAGCCGCCCCGCTGGTGGAAGAACTGGGCATTGCCGCGGCGGATGTGGCGGCGCGCGCCATCCCCAAGTGCCACACCGTCTTTGTCGAGGGGGCGGAGATGAGGGAGATGCTGGAGGGGTATTTCGCCGCGCTGTTTGAAAACGCGCCCGAATCGGTCGGCGGCGCGCTGCCCGGCCCGGATTTTTACTATGTTCCGTAACCGGCGGATTACCGCCCTGCTCTGCGCCTTTTTCTGGCTGGCGCTGTGGCATGTGGGAAGCCTGCTGGTGGGGGAGGATGTACTGCTCGTCTCCCCGCTCGCGGCGGCGGCGCGCCTGTTCGCGCTGGCCGGAACGTCTCTTTTCTGGAAAACGGCGGGATTTTCCCTCGTGCGGATCATGGGCGGGTTTTTTCTCGCGCTCGCGTCGGGCATGCTGCTGGCGGCTTCGGCTTACCGCCTCCAGCCCGTCAGGGCGTTGCTCGCTCCCCTGCTCAGCGCGGCGAAATCCGTGCCGGTCGCGTCGTATACCGTCCTCTGCCTTGTCTTTCTGCGGGCGAGAAGCCTGCCGCTGATCATCGCGTTTCTGATGACGCTGCCGATCTTCTATGACAGCCTTTTGGAGGGATTGCTGAACACCGACGGAAACCTGCTCGAAATGGCAGGCGTCTTCCGCGTGACGCCCCTCCGCCGCCTGCGTGCCATATACGTCCCGCAATGCCTGCCATATTTGGTTTCGGCGATCGGCGTCGGAATCGGCATCGCGTGGAAGTCGGGGGTTGCGGCCGAGGTTATCGGCCTGCCGCAGGGGGCGGTCGGCACGCGTATCTACGAGGCCAAACTCACGCTGGACACGCGCGGCCTGTTCGCGTGGACCGTCGCGGTCATGCTGCTGTGTTTCGCGCTTGAAAAATCGGTGCTGTTTCTCGTCCGCCGCGCCGCGGGCGCTCTGGAGAGGGTGTAGGTATGGGCGGAATCGTTCTCGGCGGCCTCTACAAGGCCTTTGGCGAAAAGCGCGTCCTGGAAAACGTCTCGCACACCTTCGAGGCCGGAAAGATCCACGGTGTCATGGGCCCGTCCGGCTGCGGCAAAACCACGCTGCTGCATATCCTGCTGGGTTTGCTGAAGCCCGACGCGGGAACGGTGTCCGGCGCAAATCCGGGCGCGCTGAGCGCCGTGTTTCAGGAGGACCGCCTGTGCGAGAGGCTGGGCGCGGGGGCCAACGTGCGCCTGGCCGCGCCGCAATGGCGGGACAGAATTGCCCTGCGGGCTCTTTTTGAGGAGATGGGGCTGGGCGGGGCTGAAAAAACGCCCGTATACGAGCTGTCGGGCGGCATGAAGCGCCGCGTCGCGCTGCTGCGGGCGCTGGCCGCGCCGTCGGAGCTGATCGTCATGGACGAACCGTTCACCGGGCTGGACGGGGCGATGAAGGAAACGGTCGCCGGCTGCGTACGGCGGCGGCTGGACGGGCGCACGGTCATCATGGCGACGCACAGCGAGGGGGACCTGGACCTGCTGGGCGGGTCCGCGGGGCTCATTTTGCCGCTGCTGTAAAGCGATCCAACATAAAACCGCCCGTCAGGGAATCATCCCTGACGGGCGGTTTTGAGGGCGTTTTCATTTTTCGCGTCTTTTCACCGGCCGCGCCATCCTCGCGCCCGTCCTGGCCGCCGCACCGAAATTACAGTAGGGCGCAAGCTCCGGCGCGTATTCCCAGCCGTAAAGAGCCGGGTCGTAAGCGTTCATCAGCTCCCACAGAATCCCGATCGCTTCGCTGAAATCATTCTCATCCTCAAACGGCGCGCCCTGAAAATACAGCATCGTGCAGGGCGGCAATTCCACCACCTCGAACCCTTCCGGAACAGGCTTGCCATAATCGAGCGGCACTTCCGTCCCCACCGCCGCGTCGGTAGTTCCGGGAATGATAAGCCCGGGCGGCAGCGTCAGTCCCGCCGCGCCGTGGTAACTCTCCGGGATGCTGTTCATTTGGCCTTCCCATTCGCATCCGAGTTCCTCCGCAATGACCAGATAGCCGTCGGCAGCCTTTGCTTTACGCGCCCGTTTCAAAATCAGCTTCCGCGCCGGGCGTTCGGCCGCCGTGACGGTCATCGTCCTTGAAATCAATTCCTTTGGCATGGGTTCCCCGCCTTCTTTCAACGTGTAGTAGGCTTCGACGGGATACTGGATAAAGTACGATACCGGCGGCGTCTCCCTGCCGTACCGGCGCGGGGTGATGCCAAACTGCCGCGCAAACGCCCGCGTAAAACCGTCGTGGGAGTCAAAGCCGTTGTCCAGCGCGGTATCGACGACTTTGCCACCCGCGTCCCGCAGCGTTTGCGCCGCCCTTGTAAGCCGCAGGGCGCGGACGGCCTCAAAAGGCGTCCTGCCCGTCAGCTCCTTGAAAATCCGCGCCGCGTAGTATTTGCTGTACCCGGCGGCCCGGGAGAGCGCGTCAAGGGTGATCTCCCCGCCGATATGCCCGCCGATATACCCCTGCATCCGCGACACGGCGGCGACTTTATCCGGCAATTCCATCTCCAGCCTCCATCTTCAGCATACCAGGGGACAGCGCAAAAATCTCGACCGCGGTTGCGAAAAAACAGCGGGCGGCTGACAGCCGCCCCCAACCCGTGCAAAACAAACCCTTATTCCGCCGAAATCAAATAGCTGTACACCGGCTGCCCTCCGCTGACCAGATTGATCTCCACGCCGGTACAGCGGCGGCGGAAGCGTTCCGCCATCTCCCGCGCCTCTTCGGCGTTCACGCCCTCCCCGTATATCACGGTGATGAACGAGGGATCGCCTTTGGCGAGCTCATCCGCGAGGCGGTTGTGTACAAAATCCGCGTCGCTGTGGGTATAGAGCAGGCGGTCGTTGAGCAGGGCCATATGGTCGCCCTCGCGGATGGACTGCCCGTCGTATTCGGAGTCGCGCGCGGCGGTCGTGACGGATCCGGTCGTGACATTGGAGATCGCGGCGAGCATCTCCTCGCGGTTCTGCCCGGGGTCGAGCGTGGGGTCAAAGACCAGCATGGCGCTCATGCCCTGCGGGACGGAGCGGGTCGGCAGGACGACGACCTCTTTGGAAGAGAGCGGGACGCACTGCTCGGCGGCCATGATGATATTCTTGTTGTTGGGCAGCACGAAGACGATCTCGCTGGGCGTCGCGTCAACGGCTTTCAGAATATCCTCGGTGGACGGGTTCATGGTCTGCCCGCCCGGAATGATCCTGTCCACGCCCAGGTCACGGAAAACGCCCGCTATGCCGTCGCCGGAACAGACGGTCACAAACCCGAAGCGGCGCACCGGCTCGGCCACCTCGCGGGCCGTTTTCCCCTCGGGCGGGTTTTCGATGACTTTCTGAGAGTGCTGCTCGCGCATGTTCTCTATCTTGACGGCGGTGAGCTGCCCGTAAGCCAGCGCCTCCTCCAGCGCCATACCGGGGTTGTTGGTATGCACATGGACTTTGATGCACTTCTCGTCGTCCACCAGCACGAGGCTGTCGCCGGCGGAGCCCAGATGCGCGTTGAGCTTGCGCACGTCGCGGTCACCGTCGCGCAGAATGATGAATTCGGTGCAGTACATGAAGCGTATATCCTCGTCGGAATACTCGGAGAAATCGGCGCGCTCACGGCGCCCCCCCTCTACCGCAACGGCGACAAACGGCTTGCCGCGCAGCGCGGACAGCATCCCGTCCAAAATAACGCAATAGCCTTTCGCGCCGGCGTCGATCACGCCCGCCTTGGCCAGCACGGGGTTTTGCCGGACCGTCTCCTCCAGCGCGAGCTCGGCGGCCCCGAGCGCCTCGTCCAGCACCGCCTCAAACGCGGTGTCCTCGGCCGCGGCGGCCTGAGCGCGTTTCGCGGCCTGGCCCGACACGGTGAGAATGGTGCCCTCGGCGGGTTTCATCACGGCGCGGTAAGCGGCCTCGACGCCCTCCTGGAGCGCGGCGGCAAGCCCCGGCCCGGACAGGACGGCGCAGTCCCGTACACTTTTGGCGAAGCCCCGGAACAAAAGCGACAGAATAACGCCCGAATTGCCCCGCGCCCCGCGCAGGAGCCCCTGCGCCACCCTGTCGGCCACCGCCCCGATATGGGCGTCGGTGTTTTCCGAAAGCTCTGCGGCGACAGCGGCCATGGTCAGAGACATATTGGTGCCCGTATCGCCGTCGGGCACCGGAAACACGTTCAACTCGTTGATAAGCTGCCGCGACGCCTCAACGGCGGCGGCGGCCGAACAAAACATCCGCGAAAACTGGATGCCGTCGATATGGAGGATCAAGGGCCACCCACCTCTTTCCGAAGGAATCACCGCGCCGGACGTTACCCGACCACGACGGAATCAATGCAGATATTGACGGAATTGACCGTAACGCCGGTGATTTTCTCCACATTGTAACGCACTTCCTGCATCATCGATCGGCATATCTCGGGAATGTTGATCCCGTGCTCGACCACGATGTGCAGGTCAATATCGACCAGCTCCCCGCCCGCCGGATACGACACCTTGACGCCCTTGGCGATGTTTTCCCGCCGCAGAAGCTGGACGATGCCGTCCTGTACGCTGCGGGAGGCCATGCCCTTGACGCCGAAGCAGTTGGTGGCCGCGTAACCGCTGACGGCGGTAAACACGTCGGCCGAAATGTAAAGGGTTCCCTTTTCAAGCGGTATCTTCATTGTCCTGCACCTCCGTTTGGAGTAAGTACGGTATATTATACCAAAACATTCCGGCTTTTACAAGCAAAAATACTGCATCCCGGCGCCCATCCCCGGCGCGGGCAGTTCTGTGAATCCCAGCCGCGCGTAAAACCCCTCGCGCCCGTCGACCGAGAACAAACTCACCACCACCGCGCGTCCCGGCGGCACAAACGCCCTCGCGCGCCCGACCGCCTTCTCCACCAGCAGGCTCCCTATCCCCCGCCGCCGCCACAGCGGCACGACCAGCAGATCGTAGATGAGGAATACGAACGCGCCGTCGCCCACCATCCGTACCATCCCCACCGTGCGGGACCCGTTGACGGCCGACAGCGTGAACAGGGATGACGCGATCGCCCGCTTCACCAGTTCCGGCTCCAGTTCCGGCATCCCGCAGGCCGCGCGCAGCCCCGCGAACGTGTCCGGCGTAAGGATTCCCTCGCGGATGTAAATGTCCATATGGGAAAACTCCTTTCCCGCGGCGGAACGCGCGGGGCGCGTCCCCGTCCGGGACAATCCCCGGCGCGAAGGCCGCCTGTCACTCCCCCTCGTCTAAAACGATCCTCGGGAACAGGTTCCCGCCCCTTTTGACCGTAAACCCGGCGGGCGCGGGTTCCGTCCAGACCGGGACTTCCGGCAATCCCAGCTGCGCCCGCAGTTTGCCCATCGCCAGCGGCATGACGGGGTAGAGCGTCACCGACGCGCAGCGCAGCGTCTCCAGCAGCGTATACAGCACGCGGATCAGGTCCTCCGCCTTTTCCGGGTCCTTCGCCAGCGCCCACGGCATCGTCTCGTCGATAAAGCGGTTGGCGCGGACGACGGGCGCCATCGCCTCGGTGACGGCCTGCTGCATGGCAAGTTTATCCATCGCGTCTTTGTATTTTATCCGTGACGACGCGCAGAGGTCCAGCACCTCGTTTTGCGGCACCGCCGACGGCGCGACGGTCCCCTGAAAGTATTTCTCGGCCATCGTGATCGAGCGGGAGGCCAGGTTGCCGAGGTCGTTGGCCAGATCGGCGTTGCAGCGGGAGACGAACAATTCCCTGGTTATGCTGCCGTCGCGGGCAAAGGGCATTTCCCGCAGGACATAGTAACGGGTACAGTCCGCGCCGTATTTTTCAACCAGCTCGGGGGCGTGGATGACGTTTCCCAGAGACTTGCTCATTTTATCGCTGCCCATCAAAAACCACGGATGCCCGAAGACCTGCCCGGGCAGCGGGACCCCCAGCGCCATCAGAATCCCGGGCCAGTACAGCGTGTGGAAGCGCAGCACGTCCTTCCCCAGCACATGCACGTCGCAGGGCCAGTATTTTTCAAAGAGTTCGCCGTGGTCCCTGTCCGGGTCGTACCCCAGCGCGGTGATGTAGTTGCTCAAAGCGTCCACCCAGACGTACATCACATGCCCCGGGTCAAACTCGACCGGGACGCCCCACTTAAACGACGTGCGCGACACGCAGAAATCCTGAAGGCCCGGCTTGATATAGCCGTTGATCATTTCGTTTTTGCGGCTGTCCGGCTGTATGAAGCCCGGATTTGCCTCAATATGCGCCGCAAGCCTGCCGGCATAAGCCGAAAGGCGGAAAAAATAGGCTTCCTCCTTCAGCCATTCGACCGGACGCCCGCAGTTGGGGCAGAGGTTCCCGCCGGGCGTCTTTTTGACCTGCGACTCGGTGTGAAAAGCCTCGTCGGGGACGCAGTACCAGCCCTCGTAGGCGCTCTTGTAAATATCGCCCTGATCGTAGAGCTTTTTGAAAATACGCTTGACAATATCCTTATGGCGCGGTTCGGTCGTGCGGATGAAGTCGTCATACTCCACCATACAGACGTCCCAGTCATGCCGCAGCGCGGCGGTGATCCCATCGACAAATTCCTGCGGCGAGACGCCGGCCTTTTCGGCGGCGCGCTCGATCTTTTCCCCGTGTTCGTCCGCGCCGGTCAAAAAATATACGTCGTCGCCGAGCAGTTTATGATACCGCGCCACGGCGTCGGTGAATATGGCCTCATACGTGTTGCCGATATGCGGTTTTTGAGACGCGTAGGGAATGGCGGTGGTAATATAGAATTTTGACATTTGCAGTTCTCCTCATCCGAACGGGACGTTCCAAATATTCCGCGCGTACTCCGTAATCGAGCGGTCGGCCGCGAAAAAGCCCGACTTGGCTATATTGACCAGCGAGCGCCGGTTCCATTCGGCGGGGTTGCGGTAGGCGGCTTCCACTTCTTTATGGACGGCGCAGTACCCTTCAAAATCGGCCATCAGAAAATAGGGATCCGCCCCCTCGTGCCCGCCGATCAGCAGGCCCTGAACGATGTCGGCGTACTCCACGCCGTCGCTCAGGCCTTCCGTAAGCTGATCCAGGACGCGGCGCAGCGCGGCGTTGTGCGAAATATACGCTTTGGGCGAGTAACCCTCGCGGCGCATCCGGTCAACCTCTTCCGCGCGCAGGCCGAAGAGAAAGATATTTTCCGGCCCGACCAGCTCCGCGATCTCCACATTGGCGCCGTCGAGCGTACCGACGGTCAGCGCCCCGTTGAGCATGAACTTCATGTTGCCGGTACCCGACGCCTCTTTGCCCGCGGTGGAGATCTGCTCGCTGACTTCGCTGGCGGGAATCAGGCGCTCGGCCAGCGAGACGCTGTAATTTTCCAGAAAAACCACCGCGAGTTTTCCCCTCGCCGCCGGGTCGGCGGCAATGTGGGCGGCGATGCTGTGAATCAGGCGGATAATGCGCTTGGCCATGAAATAGCCGGGCGCGGCCTTGGCGCCGAAGATAAAGGTGCGCGGCAGGAAATCGGCGCCGGGCTCGTCTTTGAGCGTATTGTAGAGGTGGAGGATGTGCAGCGCGTTGAGGAGCTGCCTCTTATACTCGTGCAGGCGCTTGACCTGTGCGTCAAAGACGCTGTCCGGGTCCAGCGTCACGCCGCGCGTCCTTTGCATAAAGGCCGCAAATTCCGCCTTGTTCTCCCTTTTTATCGCGCCCAGCCGCTCAAGGACCGTCTCGTCGCTGATCCTTTTGAGCAGGGACTCGAGCGCGCCGGGGCGCGTGAGATAGGTATCACCCCCGGCCACGTCGCGGATCAGGCTGTGCAGGCGCGGGTTGATCTGCGCGAGCCAGCGGCGGTGATCGACGCCGTTGGTGACGTTGTGGAACTTGTTGGGCCACAGCGAGGCCTGACTTTTGAACAGCTCGTTGCGCAGGATGTCCGAATGCAGCGCGCTGACGCCGTTGACGGCGAAACAGGCGTATACGCAGAGGTTGGCCATGCGCACCTCGTTGCCCCAGATAACGGCCGACTGCCCGACGCGCGCCTCGTCGTGCAGCGCCTCCCACAGCAGCGGCAGGCAGCGCCGGTCGATCTCGCACAGGATCATCCATATGCGCGGCAGCAGCATTTCAATGAGGTTTTTCGGCCATATCTCCAGCGCCTCGGCCAGAACGGTATGGTTGGTGTAGGCGACGCAGTTGGTGACGATCTGCCACGCGCGGTCCCAGTCCATGCCCTCCTCGTCCATGAAAATGCGCATAAGCTCCGGGATGATGAGGGCGGGGTGGGTGTCGTTGATCTGTATCACGTTCCAGCGGTGGAAATTTTGCAGGGTGCCGCGTTTGCGCTTGTGGCGGCGCACGATGCTCTGCGCCGTCGCCGAAACGAAAAAGTATTGCTGGCGCAGGCGGAGCAGCTTGCCCTCCATATGGTTGTCGTTGGGGTAGAGCACCATGTTGATAACGCGCGCCATCGCGTCCTGCTCGGTCGCTTTCATGTAGTTGCCCACTGAAAACTGCTCCATGTCGATGGCGGTGTCGGCGGGGCTTTTGGCCTGCCAGAGGCGCAGCCTGTTGGTTTCGGCCCGGCCGTACCCGTTGACGGTCATGTCGAGCGGCACCGCCAGCACCTTGGTGTCGTCCTCCACTGAGACTTTGAGCCGGCCGTCCTCCTCATAGCAGGACACATTCCCTCCGAACGAGACGGACACCGCGTCGTCGGCGCGGGTCGAAAGCCAGACGCTGCCCTTGTCAAACCACGGGTCGGGCTGCTCGATCTGCTCGCCGTTGAAAATGCGCTGCACAAAGATGCCGAACTGATAGCAGAGCGAATACCCGGTGGCGCGGACGCCTATCGAGGTCATGGCCTCCAGGTAACAGGCCGCGAGGCGGCCCAGGCCGCCGTTGCCCAGGCCCGCGTCGGGCTCCTCCTCGGCGATGTCGCTCAGGCTGAGGCCCAGCAGCGACAGCGCCTGCTCCAGAGGCTCAAGGCAGCCGAGGTTGAACGCGTTTTTCATAAGGCTGCGCCCGAGCAGAAACTCCAGCGACAGGTAATGCACCTCGCGTCCGTCCCACTGTTTTTTGACAGGCTCCCCCGTCTCGCCCATCAGGTCAAACACCGCCATGGCACAGGCGCGGAAGCGCAACTCGGGCGACGCCGATTCGGGCGTTCTGCCGAAGTTGCGCTGCAGGCGGCTGCGTATGCTCTGGGCGAGTTCCTCTGGGGTATACTTCATGAATTTGGCGGCTCCCATCTTTGTATGATCCCGATAATCCCGTGATCGGCGGTTCTCTCTATTTGCAGATCTCCTTGTACAGCTTCTTATACATCCTGGCGGATTCCGTCCAGCTGAAGTCGCTGGACATGCCGCGTTTCATCAGCGCGGCCCAGCGGTTTTTATGGTTATGATAAAGATCCACGGCGCGGCGCACGGCGTAGAGCAGGTCATATTTGTCATAGTTTGCGAACGTGAAGCCCAGGCCCTCGTCCGTCTCGGAATTATACGGCTCCACCGTGTCCTTCAGGCCGCCCGTTTCCCGGACGACCGGAACCGTGCCGTAGCGCATGGCAATCATCTGCGACAGGCCGCACGGCTCGGACTGGCTGGGCATGAGGAACATGTCCCCGCCCGCGTAGAGCGAGCCGGACAGCGACGCGTTGTACAGAATGGAAGCCGACAGCCGCCCCTCGTAATTGTGTCGCGCGGTGGAGAAAAACTGCTCAAAGTGCCAGTCACCCCGTCCCAGCAGCGCGAACTGTATGTCCATATCCATCAATTCGTCCAGCGCCTCCGCGACCAGATCCATCCCCTTGTGGCTGACCAGGCGGCCCACCGACACGACCAGCGGCACGTCGGGGTTCCTCGTGAGGCCCAGAAGTTTTTGCAGCTCGGCCTTGCAGACGGCCTTCCCCTTCAGGCTGTCGGCGGTGAACGTCTGCGTCAGGTTCCCGTCGGTGGCAGGGTCGAACAGCGCCGTGTCAATCCCGTTGAGGATGCCGGTC
Source organism: Oscillospiraceae bacterium (assembly GCA_031254575.1). Classification (GTDB taxonomy): domain Bacteria; phylum Bacillota; class Clostridia; order Oscillospirales; family UBA929; genus UBA929. The sequence continues at coordinate 24,079 of JAIRUE010000086.1, forward strand.
AGCTTATCCCGGTTTGCCGCCAGAACGCCCTCCAGCCCGTGGGCGTAATAGGCGTACTGGAGTTCCTCGGCGTAGGAGGGGCTGACCGTGGTCACGCGGTCGCTCAGCTCGATCGCGCCTTTCATCAGATTGAGGCCGCCCATGTACTCCAGCGTGCCGCCGTCGAAGACCGTGTGCGGCAGCCCAAACACGTTTTCCAGCGTTTCGCGCCCGAAACGCCCCTGATAGGCGATGTTGTGGATGGTAAAAACGGTGCGGATGGCGTCGACGGCCGGCACGCCGTCATACAGGCGGCGCATATAGGTGGGGATAAGCGCCGTCTGCCAGTCGTTGCAGTGTACAACGTCGGGCGCCCAGCCGTCAAATTCGGTCAGCAGGGCGGCGACGGCGCGGGAAAAGAACGCGTAGCGTTCCCCATCGTCGTAGTGGCCGTATATCTCGGCGCGCTTAAAATAATATTCGTTGTCCACGAAATAGAAGGTAACGCCGTCTTTCTTCAGCTCAAACAGGCCGCAGTAAAGGTTGCGCCACGCGAGCGGCACATAGATGTATTTTATGAACTTCATCTGCGCCCGCCACTGGTCGGGGATGGACCCGTACAGAGGCATGATGACACGCACCCCGTAACTGCTCCCGGCCAGGGCCGCCGGCAGGGCGCCGGCCACATCCCCCAACCCGCCGGTTTTGGCAAACGGCGCGGCTTCGCTCGTTGCGAATAAAATTTTCATCTGCCTCATTCCTTTCTCCCGTTCAAATCACACAATGCTGCCCTTGGAAATCGCGATCGGATAGGATTCATGCCCTTTCAGCGCGCGCCCCTTTGTGACGGTGACCTCTTTGTCGGTGATGGTAAAGGCAAGGTCAACGCCCGACTGGATACGGGTGTCCTGCATGAGGATGCAGTTTTTCAGCTTCGCGCCCCCCTCCACCCTCACGCCGCGGAACACGACGCAGTTCTCCAGATCCCCCTTGATGATGCAGCCGTCTGCGACAAGGTTGCGCTTGACATGGCTTTCGGGCGAATAGTAAGTGGACGCCTCGTCGCGCACCTTAGTCCTGATGGGGCGCTTGCGGGAAAAGAGATCTCTGCGGACCTCCGGCTGCAGCAGGCACATCGACTGCCTGAAATAATCGGCGACCGACTGCGGGCGCGTGGAAAACCCCTCGTGGATATAGGCGGTTATATTGAGCTGGCCCTGCATACGCTGCAAAACGTCACGGGTAAAATTCACATAGTTGTGGGCGGCGGAGTCGGCCAGCAGCTTGCCCAGAAGAGTCTTGGAGAGGATATAGACCCCCACGCAGGGATAGACGTCTTTGTCCAGCCCGGACAGCAGCACCTCCTTCACGCGCCCCCTGGCGTCGGTGCGGAGATAGGCGTCGCTCTCATACCCGGGCTCGCGCGCGAGGCAGACGCAGGTGATGTCGGCGCCCGTTTCCAGATGCTTCGCGAAAATCTCCTCCAGCGGGAGGTTGATAATCAGGTCGCCGTCGGCCAGCACGACATATTCCTGCCGGATATGCTCGATATAGCTTGTGATGGCATAGAGGGCCTCCAGCTTGCCCCGGTAAGCGGTCACGGCGGTGTCGCGCCGCGCGCCCGCGTACGCGAACGGGGGCAGCAGCCGCAGGCCGCCCCGTTTGCGGGACAGATCCCAGTCCTTCCCGGACCCCAGGTGGTCGAGCAGGGACTGGTAATTCTCCCGCATGATAACGCCGATGTCGGTAATGCCGGCATTGACCATATTGGACAGCATGAAGTCGATGACCCGGTACCGCCCCCCGTACGGAATGGAGGAGGCCGTGCGGTGTTCCGTCAGCTCCTTGAGGCGTACGTTGGAGGAGTAGGCGAACAGGATGCCGTGCATATCTTTCAAAAACTGACCCTCCCAATGTCACACTCTATACCAAATCGGCATCCGCCATTTCCCGCGCCCCAACGGCCTTGCCGGGACCGACAGTGACGCCGGACGCGACGACGGCCACGCCCCAGTCCTCGGGGGAGTTCTTAAACATCCCGGGCGGCGCGCCGATCTTTGCCCCGGAGCGTATCGCCGCGTTTTCGGCGACAATGGCGTATCTGACGACGGCGCCGCGCTCAATGACCGCCCCGGGCATCACAATGGAGTACTCCACCAGCGCGCCCTGCTCGACGGTGACGTCGTTGAACAGAACAGAGTTGAACACCCCGCCGTAGACCTCGCAGCCCTCCGTAACCAGGCTGTGCGAGACGGTGGCGGTATCCCCGATATAATGGGGGGGGGCCGTGGGGTTGCGCGCGTAAATGCGCCACGCAGGGTTGGAGAGATCGATCTCCTCCCCCGAAAGCATATCCATATTTGCTTCCCACAAATTGTCGATCGTCCCCACATCCCGCCAATAGCCCGAGAAGCGGTATACCGTCATCTTCTCTCCGCCGGCCAGCATCGAGGGGATGATATTGGTCCCGAAGTCGTTTTTGCTTTTAGGGTCGGCCTCGTCCGCGATCAGGTATTTCTTGAGTTTCTCCCATGTGAATATATAAATGCCCATCGAAGCCAGCGTACTCTTCGGTTCCGCCGGTTTCTCCTCAAACTCAAGGATGCCGTCGTTCTCATCGACGTTCATGATCCCCATCCGCTTCGCCTCTTCGCGCGACACCTCGATGACCGGGATGGTGCAGTCCGACTGTGTGCGTTTGTGCTGCTCCAGCATGACGGCGTAATCCATTTTGTAAATGTGGTCGCCGCCGAGCACAAGGACGTATTCGGGGTTGTAGTTCTCGATAAAGGAGATGTTCTGATAGATGGCGTTTGCGCTGCCCTTGTACCAGGACGCCCCCTTGTTCTGCTGATAGGGGGGCAGGATATGCACGCCGCCCTCCAGCCGGTCAAGGTCCCACGGTTGCCCCGAGCCGATATACGCGTTGAGTTCGTGCGGCTGATATTGCGTCAGCACCCCCACCGTGTCGATGCCGGAATTGGAGCAGTTGGAAAGGGGAAAGTCGATCAGGCGGAATTTGCCCCCGAACGGCACGGCGGGCTTCGCCACATGGGTGGTGAGCACATACAGGCGGCTACCCTGACCCCCGGCCAGCAGCATGGCGATACACTCTTTCTTCATCAAATCAACCCTTCTTGAAGAAGATGGCGCCGTAAGGAGACAGGGTGAGCTGGGCCGACCACTGCATACTGCCGCACGGTACGTTCTCCGCGGTCAGCGAGCCGTTGACCTGGCCGAAACCGCCGAAGCGGTCCTCGTTGGTGTTGAGGGCCTCGTAATAGACGCCGGGCCCGGGCAGCGCCAGCCGGTACCCTTCGCGGTTGACCGGGGAGAAGTTGAACAGGCAGACGACCGACCCTCCGTCCCTGTCGGCGCGGATAAAGGAGAGGGTGTTGCCCTGATAGTCGCCCGGCGTGATCCAGGAAAACCCGTCCCATGAATCCTCGATTTCCCACAGGCAGCGGGTCTGCAGGTAAAACATGTTGAGCGTTTTGACAAATTCCTTGAATTTTTTGTGCATATCATATTCTATGAGGTGCCAGTCAAGGCTCTGGCCGAAATTCCACTCGATGAACTGGGCGAACTCGATGCCCATAAAGGTCATCTTCTTGCCCGGATGCGCGATCATGTAGGAGAGATAGGTGCGCACGCCGGCGAACTTATCGACGTAATAGCCCGGCATTTTCTCGATGACCGAGCACTTGCCGTGTACCACCTCGTCGTGCGAGAGCGGCAGGATGAAATTTTCGGAGAAGGCGTACATCATCGAGAAGGTCATCTTGTTATGGTTATACTGCCGGAAAATAGGGTCGAGCTTGACATAGGAGAGCGTGTCGTTCATCCAGCCCATGTTCCATTTGAAATTGAACCCCAGACCGCCCATATAGGCGGGCTTCGTCACCATCGGCCACGCCGTCGATTCCTCGGCGATCATCAGCGCGTGGGGAAAGGCCGCGAAAACCTGTTCGTTGGCCTTGCGCAGGAAAGACAGCGCCTCCAGGTTCTCCCGCCCGCCGTAAATATTCCTGGGACCGCCGCCGCGCTTGCCGTAGTCGAGGTAGAGCATACTGGCCACGGCGTCAACCCGCAGGCCGTCGGCATGGAAAAGGTCCAGCCAGAACATGGCCGAGGACAGCAAAAACGAACGCGTCTCGTTCCGCCCGTAATCAAAGACGCGGGTCCCCCATTCGGGATGCTCCCGCCGGGCGGGGTCGGAATATTCGTAGCAGCACCCGCCGTCGAAGTCGATCAGCCCGTGCCCGTCCTTGGGGAAGTGGGCGGGAACCCAGTCGAGGATGACGCCCACGCCGGACTGGTGGCACAGATCGACCAGCCGCATGAACTCCTTCGGCGTGCCGTAGCGGCTGGTGGCGGCGAAATACCCGGTCACCTGATACCCCCACGAGGCGTCCAGGGGATGTTCCATCACCGGCATCAGCTCTATATGCGTATAGCCCATTTCCTTCACATAGGGAATAAGCCGCTCGGCTGTCTCCGTATATGTAAGGACACGGTTGTTCTCTCCGCGCTGCCAGGAGCCGAGGTGCATCTCATAGATATTGAGAGGCCGGTCATACGGCGGGCGGCGGGCGGCGAGCCAGCCGGCGTCGCCCCACTCATAGCCGGACAGGTCATAGACCTTCGACGCCGTTTTGGGACGCACTTCCGCGTGGAAGGCGTACGGGTCGCTTTTTTCCTGCGTCGCGCCGCTGCGGCCCTTTACGGCGTACTTATAGGCGTCATACTCGGCCAGTCCCGGCACAAACACCTCCCAGACCCCCACCGACACCTTCTCCATCGGGGTTTTCCCGTGCTCCCAGCCGTTAAACTCACCGATCACCGAGACGGCCCCGGCGTCGGGCGCCCACACCCGGAAAACCACGCCCTTTTTGCCGCCCCGCGCCTCAAAATGCGCGCCCATAAACTCATAGGCCCGGCAGTCGTTCCCCTCGTGGAACAGATACAGGTGGTTGTCGAGATCGTTTTTCCCTTTTGGCATGGCGGGATCACTCCTTGTAATACTCCGTACGCATCCGGCGGCCGCCCGCCCGGGAAGCTCCGGCCTCTCCCGCAAGCCCGCCGGGCTCGCGCCGCAGTCTTCCCTTCGGATGACGGAGCGGATCTACAGGATCTCTCCGAAAACCTCCCCCGATAATCCGGCGGCGTTCATCTCGTCGTAATCGAGGTGGACTTCGGTATAAAACTTCTCCGACACGCGCACCGACACTTCGTCAAAGACAAGGCCGCGCCCGCCCCCGACTTTGACCCGCACCGTATCGCGCCCGGCGATCCCCAGCGTTTCCGCGTCGGCCGGGGTGACGTGCAGGTGGCGTTTGGCGGCGATGCAGCCCTCCGTCAGTTCGACAGCCCCCGCCGGGCCTTCCAGCCGGATGGGCGCGGAACCGGCGGTGTCCCCGCTGAGGCGCACCGGGGCTGTGACGCCCAGCGCGCGGGCGTCGGTCAGGGATACTTCGGCCTGCGTGGCTTTGCGCTCCGGCCCGAGCACCGAGACGCGTTCAATGCGCCCGCGCGGCCCGACCAGAGTGACTTTTTCCTCCGTCAGAAATTCGCCGGGCTGAAGCAGCCCGCGCTTTACGGAAAGCTGAAAGCCTTTGCCGAACAGGGCCTCCACATCCGCGCGCGTCAGATGCACATGGCGCGCCGAGCCCTCGATGAGGACGCCGCGGCCGCCGGAACAGCTCTCAACAGACATAAAATCACCCCAAACTATTCTGTAGTATCGTCTGTCCATATTCTAGCACATATTCCTCAGATATGCAACAATTATATGGGGCGCTGCGCCGTCCGGCGGTCCCTTTCACATTTTGTCAAATTATTTGCAAATTTTTCTTTACTTTCCGTATTGCATCGTCTATAATATTACATATAGTTTATTACATATGGGGGTTTGCTTTATGGCGACCGGTTTTTCGCGCTCACTGGCGCTGCTGCGGAAGGAAAAAGGGCTCAGCCAGCGCGCCGCCGCCGCGGGCCTCGGCGTTTCGCAGGCCCTTTTGAGCCATTATGAGACGGGGGCGCGGGAACCGGGGCTGCCGTTCATCGTCCGCGCCTGTGATTATTATGACGTCTCGGCCGATTTTCTGCTGGGGCGCACGATGGTGCGCGACGGCTCGCCGGTTGACCCCGGCGCGATGCACGACGCCCAGACCGACAATCAAAACCGCCTCGGACGCGTCTCCGCCGCGTCGATCCTGGGGCGGAAGATGGTCGTCAACGCCGTAAGCATCCTCTTCGACCTTGCGGGCCGTTCGGGCAGCACGGCGCTGACGACGGAACTGACCAACTATTTCGGCGGGGCCGTTTATAAATTATTCCGGCATTTCTACGCCGTGTCGGGTGTCGGCGAACAGGTCTTTTTCTCGGCCCCGCACTGCGCGTACGGTCCCGCGGCCGACGCGGACATGGCCCGGAGCGAGGCGCGCCTGCTGGCCGTCCTGCATCAAAAAGACGGCGCGCCGGCACTGCCCGCCCTTTCCAACGACAGCCTCACCGCCGAATACCCGCAGACGGTGCGCAGCCTGCTGACGCTGACGCATCAGGCGGGGGAGCGGGCCGCCGGAAAGCTCCTCTGACCCCCGTCCGGTCCCTAAAAAAATAATTGGTTTTTTACAAAAAAGCCTTGACAATCCCCTTTTTTTGTGTATACTGTGTGTATAGGGAAAATCGAAAAGGCAAACCTGTCGAAAGGCAGGGACGCAAAGCTACAGGGCCTGAACCGCTTTTGCGGGTGGCAGCCAGTTGCCGAAGATGCGTGAACGCGCTGTCTTTCCGGTATGGCTGGAGGGATGGCGGGTTTTGTTTTTGTCATAAGGCCCGAATGTACATTTCACCGCCTTATTCGGCTGTTTCCCTAAGCTCCATTCTTCTTACCCATCTTTACTCGCTTGCGGCTCAGTTCCTGACCGCAAGCACTTTTTTGTTGTTTTTTTTGCTCCCATGCGGTAAAATATTATCCCAGCGCCGTCAGAGGGGAGGCTGTCCATGCGTATTCAAGCCAAAGCGCCGCCGGAGCGCGTGATGAGACGCCTGCGGAACGCCTGCGAGCCGTGGGACCGCGCGGGATTCTGCAAAAAAGACGCCGCCGTCCTCCGGACAGGCGGCAGCCGGTTCGCGCTGACCGTCAACGGCGAGCGGGGCCGCACGCACCCCCAGCGCGTCTTCCGCGGCACTGTCCGCGAAGACGGGAACGGCGGCTCGGTCATCCGGGGCCGCTTCGGCATGACGGCCGCCGACCGCCTGCTGGTCTACCTGCCCTCGCAGCTCCTGCTGCTGCTCGCGGCCTTCCTCACCCCAAGCCTTGAGGTCAAATACGCCGCAGTCCTGTGGATCGCCGTACTGCTCTGCGCCTTTACGCTGATCGGCTTCCTGACCGCGATCAACGTCTTCACCGGCGCGGAACGGCAGCGGCGGATGACCGATCTATTACAAAAGATAGGAGAATCCCCGCGATGAATATACTCTCCGATTTGTCGCACACTCTTTCCGCCGCGTTCGCGGCGTGCGGCTATGAGCCTTCCTACGGCGCGGTGACGGTCTCCAACCGCCCCGATCTCTGCCACTTCCAGTGCAACGGGGCGCTGCCCGCGGCGAAGGCGCACAAAAAAAACCCGCTCATGATCGCGGGCGAGGTGGCGGAGCGGCTGCAAAACGACGCCCGCTTTGCCTCCGTGGAAACGGCCCCGCCGGGCTTTATCAACCTGCGCCTGTCCGACGGGACACTCGCGTCGCTGGCAAACGGCATGGCGGCGGACGAACGCTTGCTGCTGCCGCGGATGGAGCCTAAAACCATCGTCTTTGACTACGGCGGCGCCAATGTGGCGAAGTCCCTGCATGTGGGGCATCTGCGCCCGGCTATCATCGGCGACGCGCTGTGCCGGCTGAGCCGTTTTCTGGGGCATACCGTCGTCAGCGACGTCCACCTGGGCGACTGGGGGCTGCCAATGGGACAGGTCATCGCCGAACTGGAGGAGCGCGGCCTTGACGCCGCCTCGATCACGGTGGAGGACCTCAACGAGATATACCCGGCGGCCTCGGCGCGGTGCGGAACCGACGCCGCGTTTGCCGAAAAGGCCGCGGAGCGGACGGCGTCGCTTCAGCGCGGCGACCCGGAGATCCGCGCCGTATGGAAACGGTTCCGGGCATTGTCTGTCGATCATTTGAAGCGCAGCTATGAAAATCTGGACGTCGCCTTTGACTACTGGTACGGCGAGAGCGACGCCGAGCCCTACGTCCCGCGCGTCAAGGACATGCTGCGGGAAAAGGGATTGCTGCGGGAGTCGGAGGGGGCGCTGGTCGTCGACGTGGCGCTGCCGGACGACAAAGAACCGATGCCGCCGATGATGGTGCAGAAATCCAACGGCGCGGACGTGTACGGCACGACAGACCTCGGGATGCTGTTACAGCGCAGGGAGGATTTTGACCCCGGCGAGGTCTGGTATATGACAGACATCCGCCAGTCTTTGCATTTCAAACAGGTTTTCCGCTGCGCGAAGCTGGGCGGTATTCTGGATATGGGAGGCGGGAGCATACAGTGCCTCCACGTCTGGAACGGCACCATGAACGGCGCGGACGGCAAACCGTACAAGACCCGCGAGGGCGGCGTCATGCGGCTCAACGACCTGATAAGTTCGGTCGTCGAAAACGCATTGCGCAAGGTGGAGGAATCGAATCTGCCGATGACGGAACCGGAACGCGCCGAAGCGGCCCGTATGCTCGGCATGGCGGCCCTGCGGGTCGGCGACATGCAGAATCACCGGACAAAAGACTATATCTTCGATATGGACAGGTTTCTCGCCTCGGAGGGCAAAACGGGCCCCTACCTGCAATACACCGTCGTGCGCTGCCGCTCGGTCCTGGCGAAAGCCCGGGACGCGGGGTTCATTGCCGGGGAAATCCTGCCGCCCCCCACAGACGCGGAGCGCGACCTGCTGCTGGCGCTGCCGCTCGTCTCCGACGCGCTGCTGCGCGCCTTTGCCGACAAAGCGCCCAGCGTATTGTGCGAAATCCTGTTTGATATAGCGGGACGGTTCAACCGCTTTTATTTCGAGCATAAGATCCTGCAATGCCCCGACGGGGCGCTCCGCGCGTCCCGGCTGGCGCTGCTCGGTTTGACCGACAGGCTTATGACGCTCCTGCTGGACATTCTCGGGGTAAAAATCCCGTTACACATGTAAAGGAGGCCCCTTTTTATGCTCTATCTGGCCAGCGACGGCGCGGGTTTCCCCTTGAAAATACAGATTGCCGCCCTTTTAAGCGGCAAGGGCATTGCCTTTACAGACATAGGCGCCGGCAGCGACGCGCCCAGCGACTACGCCCCGTACGGGCGCAAACTCGCCGAGGCGGTGGCCGCCGGCGGCGGGGAGGCGCGCGGTATCCTTTTCTGCGGCACCGGCGCGGGCATCTCGATGGCGGCCAACCGGGTCAGGGGCGCGAGGTGCGTATGCTGCAGCGAGCCCGCCACGGCGCGGCTGTCCCGCCTGCACAACGACGCGAACATCCTCGCCGTCGGGGCGCGCATCGTGGGGGCGGAACTGGCCGCCGACATTGTGACGGCATTCCTTGAAACCCCGTTTTTCGGCGAGGAGCGGCATGTGAGAAGGATCGCAGGGATCGAGGGGTGAGAGGACCCCCGGCGCAAGCTCAGGCGATAAAAAATCTGCTGAAAAGCACCGCCTCGATAAAACCCGTTTCCATATGCTCGCTGAGTGACAATAAAATTTCATCGGACAGCGCCCTGACCACGGCGTTATTAGACAGCTCATCCTCCGTTTTCCCCCGGATGCTGAACAAAATCGCGCTGAGGATAATGCTTTCGCTTTTTTCCAGTTCCCTGTCATGGCCTTTCCCGCTGATTTTTAAGTACGGTGTGAACGCCACATGTTTTTTGCTTCCCGCAATGTCGCTCGTGAAAGATTCTTTGGCGTTTTTGAAGGTATAGTACACGGGCCTGGGCGGCAGCGATTTGATATAGAGCAGGGCGCCGGCTGAACCGCCTAGAACCAGCGCGCATACCAACACGATAACGGCTTTTTTCATTTATAAATCCTCCCATCCAAGTATTTTACGGATTTCGTTCCCCTCAAGCGGGCGGCGGAGATTCGCCGCGCTCGTCAGGATCGCGCTTATAACTAAACCGTACAGCAGGGACGTCACGCAAAAACTGAGCCCCGCGCCGAAATGCGTCATGTCGCGCATATTGCCGAGCATTTCGGCGGCGCCGATAATCACGCCCGTACCGCCGGCGTACAGAGCGGCGCCGCGGCCGCGGATGAGCGCCGATAATCTGGTCAGCCGGGAGAGTCCGCCGATCAGGACAAACGCAAGAGTAAATAAGGCCACATAAAGCAGCGCCGAAAAATCAAACAGATAAATATCGCGGAATACGGCGAGCCAGATAAATACCGCCGCGAGCAGGACGATCCCCGCAGCCGCCGTGAGGTTATTCTGCCACGGCGCGTTGTAGGAAGCTATCTGCTTGCCGATGTCATAGGGGTCCCCCATCCGCTCAAGGGCCGCTCTGACGGCGTCTTCCTCGCAAAGCCCGTTCTGTTTCAGCTCGTCCGTCAGCGTATGTATATGCCCGGATAACTCCGCCCGCGTGGATAAGCGCGTCTGCTTTGACTTTATTTGAGAACAGGCCGTATCCAAATACGCGGAAATACTCTTGTTCATCAAATCACCTCTCCTTTCAAACTTTCAAGAACGGAATCCACGGAACGGACGATACTCCGCCAGTCGTCCCGTTTGTCCGCGAGTTTCCCGCGGCCCCTGTCGGTAATATGGTAATACTTTCTTTTGCGCTTGTTTTCGGTATTTTCCCAATAGGACTCGATGAGCCGCGCTTTTTCGAGTTCATACAGAACGGGATATAACGTGCCCTCCTTAAACACAAAAGTCCCGCCTGAACGGCTGGTAAGCTCCTGGATCATCTGATAGCCATACATATCCGAAAAATCCAGCAGTCCGAGCAACATCAGGGAAACGCTGCCCTTGATCATCTGATAGTCCAAGAATTCCCTCCTTTCATATACTTAGGTTTTCTAATCTTAGATAACCTAAGTATACCGCCTGATAATGATCCTGTCAATAGGAAAATAAAAATCCGCCGCGGTTTGCGGCGGAGGGCATTCTGCCGGGCGTCAGTCTTTGCGGCGGAGCCTAATGTATTCCTCTTCTTCTTCTTCCCCGCGTGGAAAGCCGAACGGTACGGCGATGTCGCT
>JAIRUE010000088.1 GCA_031254575.1 Oscillospiraceae bacterium
TGCAGCCGCAGACCCGCGTCTCACGCTTCGCGGAGATGATGGCGGAGGCGGGGTGTCCCATAGCGGAACGGATCGCCGTCCCGGAGGGGCGGCGGCAGTATCATATTTTTGTCAGGGGGTAAACCAGTGGTCACAGTCAATGATATAGAACGCGCCCTGTACGAGTGGGCTCCGCTGTCTCTCGCCATGCGGAACGACCGCGTTGGCTTGCAGGCGGGCGAACGCTCAAAACCCGTCCGCCATGTCCTCGTTTCGCTCGACGTGACCCAGGCCGTTATCAACGAGGCGGTTTTTTCCCGTGCCGACCTTATCGTTTCCCACCACGGCGTCCTGTATGGCGACAGCATCCGCCCCAACGACGACACCGACGCGGGCACAGTATTGCTGACCCTCTGCCAGACCGGTATCGCTTCCGTTGCCATGCACACGAATTTGGACGCCGCGAAAGGCGGCGTCAATGACGAGCTGGCGCGGCTGATAGGGTTGGAGGATGTGCGCGTCTTTGATGAAAAGAGCGGCATCGGGCGTATGGGACGGCTGGCCAAACCCATGCTGGCGCGGACGCTCGCCACGCAGTGCAAAATGGCGCTCAAGACGGGTATAGTGCGTTTTTATGACGCGGGCAAGCCGGTACAGGCCGTCGCGCTCAGTTCGGGCGGCGGCGGCGATTTGTTGGAGGATGCCATCCGCGCGGGCTGTGACGCTTTTGTCACCGGCGACGTCAAACACAGCGGTTTTCTCACGGCGCGCAACCAGGGCATAAGTCTTTTGGACTGCGGACATTTCGCCACCGAAAATATCATCGTTCCGGTCCTCGCGGAATACTTAATAAAACTGTTTCCTCTGCTGAAGGTATCGGTCTCCGATCAGAACCCGGAGCCGTTTCAATGCCTGTAGACGCGTTCGCCGTCACGGCGCTGGCGGGGGAACTGTCCGGGGCGCTGGCGGGCGGAAAGATCGATAAGATCCACATGCCCTCCAAGTATGAAGTACATCTCTGCGGATACCGCGCCAATCGTGAGCGGGACCCCGGGGCCGCCGGCGGGCCGTTCCGGCTGCTGCTCTCGGCGCACCCGCAGCGGGCCCGGGCGCACCTGACCGGCGTGGCGCGTGAGAATCCGCAGACGCCGCCTATGTTGTGTATGCTGTTCAGAAAACACCTGACAGGCGGGCGCTTCGCCGGGATCTATCAGCCCCGGCTGGAGCGCGTTCTGCATTTTGTTTGGGACGTGACGGATGAGATGGGGAACGTCTCGCGCAAGACGCTGGTGGTCGAGATGATAGGGCGGCACAGCAATATCATCCTGCTGGACGCGGAGGGACGGGTCATCGACTGTCTGCGCCGCGTTGATCCGGAGATGTCTCCGCAAAGGCCGGTACTGCCCGGCCTTTTTTACCGCGATCCGCCCGGACAGGGTAAGACCGACCCGACGGCTGTCAGCGAGGCGGATTTTAAGGCTTTATACCGGCTGAAACCGGCTGAAATGGCTGCCGATGAATGGATAGGCAATACCTTTACAGCAATTTCTCCTCTTTTGTGCCGGGATATTGCCGGTTCGTCAAAAGACTTTGACAGTCTGTATTTGTGTTTTGCTGAGATGATGGCCTATGTAAAGCGTAATACCTATACACCGTTTTTTATTAAGGAGAATACAGATTTTACCTGCCTGCCGCTCCGGACTGTACCCCAGACGCGGTTTAACGGGACTTTCTCCGAAATCATGGATACCCTGTACACCCTGCGCGACCAGTCGGAACACCTCGCGCAGCGCGCCTCCGCGCTGAGCAGGACGGCCAAAAACACGCGCGAGAAACTGGCGCGTAAGGCGGGACTGCTCAAACAGGAGCTGTTGGACGCGCAAAACCGCGAACACCTGCGGGAGAAAGCCGACCTGCTGATGGCAAATCTGCACCGTACGGAGCGCGGCGCGGAGAGCGTGACAGTTGAGGACTTCTATCACGGCGGCGAACCCGTCACGATAAAGCTGGACCCGGCCAAAACGCCGCAGCGGAACGCCGCCGCGCTGTATAAAGCGTACGCGAAGGCCAAAAACGCCGAGGCGGTTTTGGCCGGGCAGATCGTCCGGGCGGAGCGTGACGCGGAATACTGGGACAGCGTTCTCGATCAGCTCTCGCGCGTTGCCAACGAGCGCGAACTGGAGGAAATACAGGAGGAGTTGCGGCCCTCCGCCGCGCGGAAATCAGGATCAGGCGGTCAAAACCGGCAGGCAAAACAGAAAATCCGGGAAAAACCCGTTTCCCAGCCCATGCGCTTCCGCTCGTCGGAGGGCGTCGTCTTCCGCGCCGGGCGCAACAACCGCCAGAACGACCTGCTGACCATGCGCATGGCGTCCAAAAATGATGTCTGGCTGCACACGCAAAAAATCCCCGGCTGTCACGCCGTGATAGAGACCGGCGGCGCGGAACCGGGAGACCGTACCCTTTATGAGGCGGCGTGCGTCGCGGCGTGGTTCTCCGGGGCGCGGACAAGCCCCAAAGTGCCGGTGGACTACACGAGCGTCCGGCACGTCAAAAAGCCGCCGGGCGCGAAACCGGGCATGGTACTCTACGACCGTTTCAAGACGGTGCTGGCGGAGCCGGACGGAGAACTGGCAGAACGCCTGCGGACAGACTGAAACGGTAACGCCCTTTCCTCTAAAAGGACCGCCCCGGCGGTCCTTTTTTTGTTGTTCTATCCCAAACCGGACAGGCATAGGCTTGGACAAAAGACACAGGAGAGGGGCGGAGATATATGCCGCAGCGATTTGAGCAAGCCGTCCGCGCCCTGCCGCAGCGCCTGCGCGCCGCGGCGCTGGCTCTGCCCGAAACGGTGCGGGCGCAGGCCGAGGAAATACGCCTCCGCGCGGGGCAAACCCTTACGGTCGGCGCGGCGCGGGAGTACGCCGCGGGTGTGACCGTCATGGCCGAAGAACTGACCAGGACACTGGAAAACGTGTCGCAGGGCTCGCTGCATACGGTTTTGGAATCGCTGCGCCACGGCTTTGTCACGCTTCCGGGCGGGCACCGCCTGGGCGTGTGCGGCAGCGCGGCGGTCAAAGACGGCTCGGTGGCTCATATCCGCGACATATCCTCCCTCTGCGTCCGTATTGCGCGGGAGAAAAAAGGGATCGCCGGCAAATTGCTGCCCGCCCTGCTCTCTTTTGGAAAACTGCCCAATACCCTTATTCTCTCGCCGCCCGGCGCGGGCAAGACGACCCTGCTGCGCGACCTGGTTCGCGTCATATCCGACGGGACGCTTCCTGTCCCGGACGGCGGGGAACACCAAGCGGCGCGGCCTGTGGCCATCGCTCCCATGCGTGTGTCCGTGGCCGACGAGAGAGGAGAACTGGCGGCCTGTTACGGCGGC